>NZ_JBIRTN010000001.1:16599-390194 GCF_044334705.1 Streptomyces sp. NPDC020731 | reverse complement strand
GGCCGAAGACCACAGCCCCTCCGCCGCCGCGCTCATGACCACCGGCCGACTCGCCACCACCGCACCCACGACCGAAGACCACACCCCCTCCGCCACCGCACTCACAGCCGAAGACCGACTCGCCTCCCCCACCGGACCCGTGAACGAAGACCACAACCCCTCCACCGCCACACTCACGGCCGAAGGCCGACTCGCGTTCCCCGCCGGACCCATGGCCGAAGACCACAGCCCCTCCGCCGCCGCGCTCATGACCACCGGCCGACTCGCCACCACCGCACCCACGACCGAAGACCACACCCCCTCCGCCATCGCACTCACAGCCGAAGACCGACTCGCCTCCCCTGTCAGCCCCATGTCCGACGGCTCCCTCCCGCCCTACGCCATGCGCGTCGGCGGTCGGCTGGCGTCGTACGTCATGCATGTCGCCGAGGGCCGGTTCCCGCTGTGCACCGCGCACCTGGTCGATGGTCGACTGCAGCCCTGCGGCGAGCACATGACCGACGACCGGAGCCCTTTCCACGCCGGACTTCCTGCGCACGGCGACCCCGACAACCCCGCCGCGCCCCGTCCCGTTCCCTTGCAGCAGGCGCCTTTGGGGCGGCTTGTAACGAAGTAGCGGCGGTCGGCGTGGCCGCCTGGATCCGGGTGGTGGTGTGCCGGTTAAACTCGCCCGGCTGTAGGAAAGATCATGTTTACGGGGTGAGTTCCTTCCGATGAATGACGTCAGCACGAACAAGCCGCAGTCCGCCGAGGACGGACAGGCCGCTGCCGGGCACGGCAAGCACCGGGGTCCGGTCTCCACGCAGGACGCGGAAGCGTCCCCGCGCGGCCGGCACCGCAGGCCGGAGCGGATGAACGAGTACACCGGGTCGGCTGCCTGACATCACGTCAGGCGCCTATCCGCGACCGGGCCGGGCCCCTGCCGTCAGCAATGACGGCAGGGGCCCGGCCCGGTTCTCCCCGGCATCGGCTTTTCGCCCTACGCCGGACCCGGTCCCCGGACCTGGACACGAGCGCGCCGCCCCCGGTAGGCCGGGGGCCGGCGGTCACATGCGGTGGCTTCCGCTGGTGTCCCGGGGGTGCTCGTGCTTGGTCTTACGAGGGATCAGCCCGGCCAGTCCCAGCAGGCCGAGCAGGCCCCACAGTCCGCCGTTGCCGCCGCCGTCGTCGTCGTTGTCGTCCTGCGCCTGTACGACCGTGGCGGTGGCCGGCCGGGCCGTCTGCTCGGCGGTCTGGCTGAACGCCGCACCGGCCGGGGCGACGGCGAGAAGAACGCCGATGACGACGGTGCCTACGAACTTGCGCATTGCTGTCTCCCTCATCTCAGTGGTCCCAGCAGTCGCTTTCGCACCGTCCGTAGTGCCCCTTTCCTCCGACAGCAGACCCGAATGCCGGAAATCTCGGCAATTTCTTGGTTGCCGCTTCAATCAGGCGCATCGGTACCGGTCGGCACAAAGGAACGGTCAAGAATTCGTTAGCGGCTCGAAGCATCGGAATAGTTGCCTCGGTGTACGGGGTTCGGTCTGCACGTATCCCTGTACACGGCCGCCCCCGGAGGCACCCTTCATGACGCAGACGACGACCGACCGTCCTTCCGGCAGAGCGGGCGGGGCAGTGGTCCCGGTGCTCGCCTTCGCGGGCATCGTTGTCGCGGTGATGCAGACCCTGCTGGTCCCGGTCATCAAGGATCTGCCGCAACTGCTGGACACCACCCCCACCGACGCGACCTGGGTCCTGACCTCGACCCTGCTGTCCGGTGCCGTGGCCACCCCGATCATGGGCCGCCTCGGCGACCTCTACGGCAAGCGGCGCATGCTGGTCACCAGCCTCGCGGTGATGGTGGTCGGCGCGCTGGTCAGCGCGTTCACCGACGACCTGCTGCTGATGATCACCGGCCGTACGCTCCAGGGCGTCGCGATGGGCGCCATCCCGCTCGGGATCGGCCTGATGCGCGACATGCTGCCCCGCGAGCGGCTGGGCTCGGCGATGGCCCTGATGAGCTCCTCCATAGGCGTCGGCGGCGGTCTCGCGCTGCCCGCCGCCGCGCTGGTCGCCCAGCACGCCGACTGGCACGCCCTCTACTTCGGCGCCGCCGGTCTCGGCGTCCTCGCGATCGCGCTCACCCTGACCGTCGTGCCGGAATCCCCGATGCGCGCGAAGGGCACCTTCGACCTGCCGGGCGCGCTGGGCCTGTCCGCCGGGCTGGTGCTGTTCCTGCTCCCCGTCTCCAAGGGCAGCGCCTGGGGCTGGACCTCCGGCACCACGCTGACCCTGTTCGCCGCGGCGGCCGTGGTCCTCCTCCTCTGGGGCTTCATGGAGCTGCGCGTCCCCGCACCCCTGGTGGACCTGCGCACCACCGCCCGCCGCGAGGTCCTGCTCACCAACCTCGCGTCGATCATGGTCGGTGTCTCCTTCTTCGTCGTCTCCCTGGTCCTGCCCCAGCTGCTCCAACTGCCCGCCGGCCACGGGCTGGGCCAGTCGATGGTCGTCGCGGGCCTGTGCGTGGCCCCGCTGGGCCTGACGATGATGTTCACGGCGCCCGTCTACGCCCGGCTGTCCGCCCGGTACGGCCCGAAGACCACCCTCATCCTCGGCCTGCTGATCATCGCGGCCGGCTACGGCGGCGGACTCGGTCTGATGGACGCCGCCTGGCAGACCGTCGTCACCTCGGTGGTCATCGGCGCGGGCATCGGCCTCGCCTACTCCTCCCTGCCCGCGCTGATCACCGACGCGGTGCCGGCCTCGGAGACGGGCGCGGCGAACGGCCTCAACACCCTGATGCGGTCCATCGGCACGTCGGTGTCGAGCGCCGTCATCGGCATGGTGCTGGCCGGCACGGCGGACACCGTGGGCGGGGTGGAGATCCCGACCCCGTACGGCTTCCGGATCTCCTTCCTGATCGCGACGGCGGCGGTGGTCGTGGGTCTGGTCCTGGCCCTGTTCCTGCCCACCGGACGCCCGTCGGCGCACCCGCGGCTGCGGGCGAGCAGCGAGGAGGACGCGAACCTGGAGCGCGCTCAGGCGGCGCTGCGCGGCTTCCGCGGCCGGGTCCTGGACGCGAGGGGTGTCCCCGTGGCCCGCGCCGAGGTCACCCTGATCGACCGGCACGGCCGCCAGGCCGGTGCCACCGTCTCCGCCGACGACGGCAGGTACGCCCTCACCGTCCCCGCCGGTGGTGCGTACGTCCTGGCCGCCCGCGCCACCGGCCACGCCCCGCTCACCTCCCCGGCCCTCCACGGGGGCGACGGGCGTCCGGTCGACCTGGACCTGTCCCTGCCGGGCGAGACGGTCTCCGCCTGACCCCTGTTACCCGGCGGTACCCCCTGTCGGCCGGTCCGGCAGGGGGTACGGCAGCATGGGCCCGTGCACACACGTACGACCTCGGGAGGGACAAGCCCCATGCCGATGACACCCGGGCCCGGGATCCTGGCCGCGTTCGAAGCGGCGAAGGGCTTCATGCCCGTGGACGAGGGCCTGGCCCTGTACGCGGCGGCGGCCGAGGCCGGCCGTCTCGGGCTGCCGCTCCTGGAGATCGGCACCTACTGCGGCCGCTCCACGATCCTGCTCGCCGACGCGGCCCGCGCGGCCGGTGTCACCGCGCTCACCGTGGACCACCACCGCGGCAGCGAGGAGCAGCAGCCCGGCTGGGACTACCACGACCCGGAGACGGTCGACCCCGAACTGGGCCTGATGGACACCCTCCCCACCTTCCGCCGCACCCTGCACAGCGCGGGCCTGGAGGACCACGTGGTGGCCCTGGTCGGCCGCTCCCCCCGGATCGCCGCCCTGTGGGCCTCCCCTCTCGCCCTCGTCTTCATCGACGGCGGCCACACCGACGAACACGCCACCGCCGACTACGAGGGCTGGGCCCCGCACGTCGCCGAGGGCGGCCTGCTCGTCATCCACGACGTCTTCCCCGACCCGGTGGACGAGTTCACCGGCCAGGCGCCGTACCGCGTCCTTCTCCGGGCCCTCGCGTCCGGCGCGTTCACCGAGGTCTCGGCCACCGGATCCCTGCGCGTACTGCGCCGTACCGGCACGGGTGCCCGACACCGCTAGGGTGGCTGCGTGTCGTACACAGGTCCCGGTTTCGATCCGCCCCAGCCCCGAAGGCCCCGGCGCGGGCCCCTGACCGTGGCACTCGCCGCGCTGGTGCCGGGCGCGTTGCTCGGGTGGGCGGTGTACGCCGCGGTGGGCGGGTCCGGGGGCGACGAGGGATCGGGGAGCGCCGCCGCCTCCGCCTCCCCTTCCTCTTCCTCTTCCTCTTCCGCTTCCGCCTCGTCCCGTACGTCGTCGCCGGCGCCGTCCGCGAGTTCGGAGGACGAGAAGCCCGGCGCCTCCGCTGCCGCGAGCGGCCCCCTCAAGGGCAAGGTCGTCGTCATCGACCCCGGGCACAACCCGGGCAACTTCGAGCACACCGCCGAGATCAACCGCCAGGTGGACATCGGGACGAACCACAAGGAGTGCGACACCACCGGCACGTCCACCAACGACGGTTACGCCGAGGCCGACTTCACCCTCGACGTCGCCCACCGGATGCGCACGCTCCTCGAGAAGCAGGGCGCCACCGTGAAGTTGACGCAGGACGCCGACCGGCCGTTCGGCCCGTGCGTGGACGAGCGGGCCCGGATCGGCAACAAGGCGAAGGCCGACGCCGTCGTCTCGATCCACGCGGACGGCTCGGGCACCGGCAACCGCGGCTTCCACGTGATCCTCCCCGGTGCCGTCGACTCCGGCGCCGCCGACACCCGTGCCATCGTCGAGCCGTCCGGCGACCTCGGTACGCGCATCGCGGGCAACTTCGTCCGCGTCACCGGCAGCGCGCCCTCCAACTACGTCGGCGGCGGTACCGGTCTCGTCACGCGTAAGGACCTGGGCGGTCTCAATCTGTCAACGGTTCCCAAGGTGTTCATCGAGTGCGGCAACATGCGCGATAGCAAGGACGCGGCACTGCTGACCAGCGGTGCCTGGCGGCAGAAAGCGGCGCAAGGGATTTCCGAGGGAATCGTGAGTTTCCTGCGCGGGTAGGGATCAGCGCGCTGATCCGGGCGGACAGCCTGATCGTACGGACGATAGTGTCGTCCGTACGATGAGGGGCCACCCTCGCGCTTCACACCGGGGCCTTCGGGCGACATGGTGACAGCGACGCCTCTTCCGACGACGAGACGACCTACGAAGGACCTGAAGTGAATATCCGCTCCCTCACTCGAGGCGACGGCGTGGTGATCGGAGCAGCGGTGTTGCTGTTCATCGCGTCGTTCCTCGACCTCTACTCGATCGATGGTGCCCCGGACAGCGCGGACATCCCCACCCTCTGGGACAGCGGGCCGGTGGTGCTCGGAATCGTGCTGGCGGGGATCATCGGCGCCGCGCTCGTCGTCGTGGCCCGGGGGCTGCCGCAGCCGCGCAAGATCGCCGGCCTCGACCTCGGCCAGTTCGGCGTCGCCTTCACGGTGTTCGCCGCCTGGTGCGCGCTCGGCAACATCTTCGACCCGACCGGTGGTTTCGACGGTGAAGGGGGCTTCTCCGACGACATCGGCGCCGGCACGGGCCTGATCCTGGCCCTCGTCGCCACGCTCGTCATGGCCGCCGCCGCCGTCGCCACCCCCCTGGTGCCCGCCCTCAAGGGCGCGCTCCTCCCGGCCGCCCGTCCCGCCGCGCCGCAGCCGTACGGCGCACAGCCGCCCGGTGGTTACGGCTACCCGGGTGCGCAGCCGGCCTCGTTCGGTGGCCAGCCGCAGCCGGGTCAGCCCGGTCAGCCGCAGCAGCCCTTCCCGGGCCAGCCGCAGCCGGGTCAGCCCCAGCCGGGCCAGCCCGCTCCGGCGCCCGCCGGGGACTTCTCGCCGTTCTGGTTCGCCGTGCCGGTGCCCCGTCCGCTGTTCCCGGAGGACGGCTCGCCCACGCCGATCGCCGAACTGGCCCCCGGTACCTGGTACCTGGCGGTCGAGCAGCGCGGTCCGGTCCTCGTCGCCCAGACCCAGGACGGCCGCCGCGGCGTCCTCCAGGACACCTCGGGCATCCAGCGCGGCTGACTGGCCCCAGCCCTTCCTCGTCACGGCCCCCCGCCCTTCCGGGCGGGGGGCCGTTGCCGTTCCGCTGGACGACGGCCGGGCGCGGCCCGAGCCCCGGCCCGGGTCAACGGCCGGCGGACTCCGCGTCCGGATCGGCCGCCTCGACCGCCCCGGCCGCCTCGACCGCCCCGGCCGCCCCGGCCGCCCCGGCCGGCTCCGGTACGCCCCGGATCTCCTCCTTGATCCGTTCGATCAGCCCGTCGAGCACCTGCTCCGCCTGCTCCGGGTCGAAGTCCTCCCCCCGCCGCTGGCGCACACCGTCGTCGCTGAGGAGATGGTGCACGGCCGGCGTCACACCCTGCCGGGTGAGGCAGCTGCGGGCGCACTGCAGCACGCATCCGTCGACGGCTATGACCGGCCGGTCACCGCGCGCCTTGCGGACCAGGCTCGGCACGTCCCCGCCGACGCCCGCGATGCACGACATCTCGGCGATGCCGCGCCGGTCGAGCTGGACCGCGATCCAGTTGGTCATCTGGGCCGCGCTCGAACAACCCGAGCAGGAGTGGACGAGCGGCAGATCACGGCGGCGGTTCACAGGGGGCCTCACTCACAACGGCGGGGATCGCGCGGTGCGCTCCGCGCCAGCCCAGGACCGGTGCCCCGACGGGCCCATGGGTCCGTCGGGGCACCGGTCAGGGTCGTTCGGCCCGGTCATCGCACACGAAGGACGCCGTGCGCGCCCCGTTCCGCGTCGCTCATGACGTGTGTGACGAACGGGTAGTCGCCGGCCTCGGGCAGGGTCAGCTCGACGAATCCGCCCGACGCGGGGGCGAGGTCGAGGACCTGCGCACCGCCGCGTTCCGCACCGCCCGGCCGCAGGTCGTACGCGCCCTCACGGAACACCGTGTCGAACTGGCCGCCCACGACGTGGAAGGCACTGGGCACGTTCGGCCCCGCCGTCAGCACCCAGATCCGTACGCGCTCACCGGTCCCCGCCGTCAGCGGGTCGTGGTCGTACTGGTTGGCGTACCCGTTGAAGGCGACCATGTCGGGCTCCTTGGCGTTCACCTTGCCGGCGTCGGCGGTGCCGTTCTGCGCGCCGAGGTAGAACTCCGACTGGACCAGCAGGTATTCGCGGTCCGCGCTCGGCAGCCCGGGCGGGTCGATGACGACGGCGCCGAACATGCCGTTGGCGATGTGCAGGGACATCGGCATGGTCGAGCAGTGGTACATCCACACCCCGCTGCGGGTGGCCTTGAAGCGGTACGTCAGTGACTCGCCGGGCTGGATCGTGCGCATCGGCTCGTCCGGTGCCAGTGCCCCGGCGTGGAAGTCGACGGAGTGACCGATGGTCCCGTCGTTGACGAGGGTGATCTCGAAGGTGTCACCGACCCGGCCGCGCAGGACGGGTCCGGGGGCAGTTCCGTCGAAGGTCCACAGCGTCTGCCGTACGCCGGGGGCGACTTCGGCCTCCGCCTCCTTCACGGTGAGGGTCCGCTTGTGCAGCCGGGGGCCGGATCCTTCGGCGGAGGGCGGCAGTTGGGCTTCGCGGGCGGTGAAGCCGTGGGCCGGTTCGGCCATCGGGTCGAAGGCGTCCGCGGCGGATCCGCCCGTGCCCTCGGACGCCGTCCCGTCGTGGTCGTGCGCGGTCTCTCCGCTCTCCCCGCTCTCCTCGCTCTCTCCGCTCCCTTCCGACGCGGTACCGCCGCCGTCACCGGTGACCCGTACCCCGAAGACCATGCCCATCTGCCGGTGCCCGACCACCGAGCACCAGCCGTCGAGGTCCCGGCCGATGACGCCCGCGTCCAGCGTGGCCCGCTTCCCCGGGGCGATCCGGTCGGTGCGGGCACCGGTCTCCAGCACCAGGTCGTGGGTGTCGGTACCGGTGTTGTGCAGCTCGATCACCAGGCGGTCGCCCGCGGGCACGTCGACGGAGGCCGGGGAGAAGCGCATGTTCCGTACCGTCACGTCGGCCGTGGTCGTGCGGCCGGTCGGTGTCACCTCCCCGCCGTCCGCGCTCGTGGCGGCGGACCGTTCCAGGATCGGCAGCGACCGCACGTCCGCCGCACTGCCGCCCGCGACCGCCAGCATCACTACGGCGAGCCCGAGGGCCACGCCCCCGAGCACACGGTGCGGGGGCGCCGAAACCTCCGGGGGCGCCGGCTCGGCCGTCCCCTTCCGCCGGTCCCGTATGCCCCGTACGACCGTGAGCACCAGCAGGACGAGGAAGTACAGCAGCATCACCAGCAGCAGCACCGAGCAGACCACCCGGACCACGGACGGCACCGGGAGGACGCAGAGCAGCAGCGCGGCGTTGGTGATGGTCAGCCGGGCGGGCCAGGCCCGTTCGAGTCCGGCGGTGGCGGCGCGCACGGCCGTGGGGCCGCCGCCCAGGACCACGGGGACGAGGAAACCGAGGGCGCCGAGCAGCACCTGGGCGATCCAGCCGGCGGCCAGCGGCGCGGTGAGCATCGACGTGCGCTCCGCCACCGTGATCCAGGACGTCGTGGAGACGAGGATGCCGGCCAGTCCCAGCAGGGACCCGGCGAGCCAGAGGCTGCCCGCGGCGACCGACCAGGCGGCGAAGGAACGCGGAGCCTTGGCGCGGGCCTCGCGCACCCACGGGACGCCCGCCCTCACCAGCCCGGCGGCGTGGACGACGACACCGGGAGCGGCCAGCGGCGGGGGGCCGAGCAGCGCCGCGGCGACGGCCGCGCCGAGTCCGACGAGCAGCACGGGCAGGGCGGTGCGCCCGGCCCGTTCCGCGCCGTCCGCCACCCGGGTGCGCAGCATCGTCGGCCACAGGGTGATCAGCGTTCCGGCCACGGTGAGGCCGACCCAGCCGAGCAGATTGATCATCTCGTGTGCGAGCAGCAGCCGTTCCGGAAGGTCGCCGCCGAGATCGCCGCGGGCCATGACGACACCCAGCGCGGCACCCACGGGCAGCAGGGCGGCGGCGGTTGTGTAGTAGCGCACGGTCATGGAGAACCGGCCGGGCAGGGCCCGTCGCAGCAGCCGTACCAGCCATACGGCGTGGGCGGTCACCGCCGCCGCGACCAGGCATCCGCCGACGAGCACGACGGGCCACCGCCCGGTGGCCATGCCGCCGATCACGGCGACGGCTCCGGCGTTCAGGCAGACCAGCCGCAGGGCCGCGGGGGCGCCCCGGTTCGCCTCCGGCAGCCGGAGCACGGACGCGGCGAAGTGCCCCGACCAGATGACGACGGCGTTGGAGACCGCCCCGAGCAGCAGGGTGTGGACCAGCAGCCAGGAGGCGTGCGGCAGGAAGTGGTGGGCGCTCCCGGTCGCGGCGAACAGCGCGAGCCAGACCACCACGACGGCGTTCACGCCGAGATGCCACAGGGCGCGCGGTGATCGTCCGGGCGGCTTCGGAGCAGGGCCGTTCGCCGCGGGGGAGGACAGCTGCGTGGTCACCGGTCGTTCCTCGGGTCGGCGGAGACAGGGGCGGGGGCGGACGTGGTGGAGGGGGAGGCGGCGCGCCGGGTGGCGGTCACCGACGCGGTCGCCGCCGTCAGGACGAACAACAGGACCGCGACGATGTTGAGCGCCCCGCCGAGCTGCCACGCCCCGCGGATCTCCCGCAGGTCGCCGGCCACCACGCGCAGGGCGAGGGAGCCGTGCAGCAGCCAGGCCGCCACCGCGAGCCCGGGGTGGTAGGGCAGGGGGCGGCGCAGCACGGCGGGCAGGATCACCGGGGCGTGCGCCATGATCATCGACATCACGAAGCCGAGGAACACGGCGTGCACCACGGCGTCGTAGCGGCTCCCCTCGGCGACCGGGCCGCCCAGCAGCCACAGGGCGCCGGAGAGGCCCAGCCACGCGTACCCGGCGAGCAGGCACGCGGCGGAGAAGCGGGGCAGTCCCGTGGCGCGCAGCAGCCGGCGGGCGACGTCGTGCACGACGAGCCAGGCGACCAGCGCGAGCAGGGCCGCGCCGAGCAGGAGCGTGCCCGTGGCCGGCCACATCAGGGTGGTGACGACGCCGGTGACGACGGCGCCGACGCACGCCAGGAAGGCCGGTTCCGCGCGGGGCGCCAGGACGGCCACCCGGGCGAGTTCCAGCCGCTCGCCCGCGATGGTCAGCACGAGGAACGCGACCAGCCAGGGAAGCAGGCGCGGGACGTCGAGGCCGCCCAGCCACAGCAGTGCCGCGCCGAGCGCCGACACGGCGCCCGCCGCCTGGGCGAGCAGGGCGGCGCCCGGCTGCCGCTGCCAGAACCGCACGTACAGGGCGGTCAGTACGGCGGCCCCGGCGACCAGCAGCAGCCGCGGGACGGCCAGGTCCACGGGGGTGAGCAGAAGCAGGCCCCCGGCGCCGAGCGCCGCGGGGGCGAGGTAGGGCCACCGGCCGCCCAGGGCGACCGCGCGTTCCAGCGCGACCAGCGTGCCGGCGAAGCCGAGGACCAGCAGCACCCCGTGGACCTGGGGCAGGCGGTCGCTCGTGACCGGGGCGGGGAGTCCGAGCAGGACGAGGGCGGCGTCGAGACCGGCGAGCAGACAGACGCCGGCGGCCAGCAGCAGGGGCGCCCGGCGGGCACCCGCGCGGCGGGCGGCCGGGGCGGCGGGGGTCACGGGGTCTCACCGGGCCCGGTGCCGCTCGGGCCCGGTGTCCGGTGAGGGGCCGGTGTCCGATGCGGGCCCGGTGTCCGATGCGGGCCCGGTGTCCGATGCGGGCCCGGTGTCCGGTGCGGGCCCGGTGTCCAGATGGAGGCGGCAGGCGCCTGGTTCGGCGAAGGGCAGCAGTTCGATCTCCTGGGGGGCCTCGCCCAGGGCGGCCAGGGCGGCCCTGGCCAGCCCTTCGTGGACACCGCAGATGACGCCGGGGTGTTCGCGGGCCGTCTCGACGAAGGGGCAGCGCGGCAGCCGCACCCGGCGTGCCTCCGGGTCCGCCTCCGGCGCGAAGCCGATCTCCCCGAGGAGGTCCAGCACGCGTTCGCGCGCCTCCCGCGGATCCGCCGACGGCTCCTGCCCGGCGGTCAGCACGCGCCCCCACTCCTCGCCCGCGGCGAGCGCGTCCCCGCGCGGGTCGGCGCCGGTGCGGGCGATGCGGGCGGCGAGTACGGCGGCGAGTCCGGCGTACTCCCGCGCGGGGGACTCCTGCGGCGAGCGGGCCCGGTAGCGCCAGGCGGGCCGGCCGCGCCCGGAGGGAGCGGACCGTTCCCGCACCGCCAGACCGTCGTCCACCAGGGCGTCCAGGTGCTCGCGGACGGTGTTGACGTGCAGCGCGCACACCTGGGCGAGCGCGGTGGCGGTGACGGGGGCGGCCTGGCCGCGCAGGTACTGCAGGACACCGCGCCGTTGCCGGGACAACGGCACACGGTTCGATCCGCTGCCGGGAAGCGGTCCGTTATTTTCCACGGTCATGTCCGTACTATATTGCAGACATCGGCCCGCACCGTTCGGACGGGTCGTCGACGGTTGGAAGGAACGGCCCCCAGATGAGTACTCTCACCCTCGCATCGGACCCCGAGGACGCGGCGGCCGTCGAAGCCGTCGAGGCGCATCACGCCCAGCTGGCCGGTGAGCTGGCCGGACGGGTGGCCATGCTGGTCGCCGCGGCGGACCGCGATCCGGTCGAGGCCGGTGAGGTCCGCGCCGGCCTGGTCGCCTTCTGCGACCGGGACCTGATCCCGCACGCGGTCGCCGAGGAGGGCACCCTCTACGCCGCCGCCCGTGACCTGCCCGAGGCCCGTCTCCTCGTCGACGGCATGCTCGCCGAGCACCGCAGGCTCACCGCCCTGGTCGACGCGCTGCGCGAGGCCGGCTCCGCCGTACGGGCGGCGGCCGACGGCCGGGCCCTCCAGGTCCTGTTCGAGGAGCACCTGGACAAGGAGAACGACCTCGTCCTGCCGCTGCTCGCCGGCGCCCCGGACATCTCACTGGCCGGCCTGCTGGGCGGCATGCACGAACTGCTCGGCGGCGGCGAGGCCACGGACGAGTCCGCGGGCGGTGGCTGCGGCGGCACGTGCGGCTGCGGCGGATCGGACGACGTCGACGTGCCCGAGCTCGACGTCCGGGACGTGCCGCACGCGCTGCGTCACGCCACGGTCTTCGGCGCGCTCGGGGCCGTACCGGCCGGGCGGGCCATGGTGCTCGTGGCACCGCACGACCCGCTTCCGCTGCTGCGGCAGATCGAGGACCGGCACCCCGGCGTCTTCGCGGTGGACTACCAGCAGCGCGGCCCCGAGGCGTGGCGCCTGCTGCTCACTCACCGCTGAACTCGCGGCGAACTCCCGCGGCGGCCCCGGACGTTCCGGGTTTCAACCGGGCTTTCGGGGCCAGTCGGAAAGCATGTCCCCTCGATATCGCACTGGTTCCAACTCCGCGGGGACGGTCGTCGCGGTGATCGCGGACATCACGGCCGTCATCCTCGGACTGTGGATTCTGATGTACCTGCTGGACGCCAACCGGGGCAACGACCTGGTGCAGTTCGTCCACGACACGGCCAACTGGCTGGCCACCTGGTCACGTGACCTCTTCACGTTCGACGAGGCCTGGGCCCGCGTGGTCGCCGGCTACGGACTCGCCGCCGTCGTCTACCTGTTCATCGGCCACGCCATCGCCGGCCGACTGCGCCGCCACTGAGACCACCCCCGACCCCGCACCCCGCACCCCGCACCCAACCGGTCACGTGACCCGGGGGTCCGGGGGGGCGCCCCCAGTGAACACAGCACCTTCGACGAGGCCTGGGCCCACGTGGTCGCCGGCTCAGGTGAGCGTGCAGCAGTCCGGGGCCAGTCCCCTGGGCAGGTGGTCGCCGCCGAAGGTCGCGCAGGTGGCCTCGTGGCCGCCGAGGGCGGCGACCGCCAGCAGCAGTGAGCCGGCGGTCCAGGTGGTCAGCTCGCGCGGCCAGATCGCGTCGTCGTCGAAAACGTAGCCCGTCCAGTACAGGCCGGTCTCCGGATCGCGCAGGTGCTGGATCGACTGGAGCACCTCCAGCGCGCGGTCGGACTCGCCCATCGCCCAGAGCGCCAGGGCGAGTTCGGCCGACTCGCCGCCGGTCACCCACGGGTTGGGCACCACGCAGCGCACCCCGAGTCCGGGGACGACGAAGCGGTCCCAGCCCTCCTCGACACGGGCCTTGGCCTCCGCGCCGGTGAGCGCGCCACCGAGCACCGGGTAGTACCAGTCCATGGAGTAGCGGTCCTTGTCCAGGAACCGCTCCGGATGGCGCCGGATCGCGTGCCGCAGCGCACCCGCCGCCAACTCCCAGTCCGGCTGCGGCTCCTCGCGCTGCTCGGCGATGGCGAGCGCGCAGCGCAGCGCGTGGTGGATGGAGGAGGAGCCGGTGAGCAGCGCGTCCGCGGTGGGCGTGCCGTCGTCGTCGCGTCGCCAGCCGATCTGCCCGCCGGCCTGCTGCAGCCGCAGTACGAACTCCACCGCCGCGCACACCACCGGCCACATGCGGTCCAGGAACGTGTCGTCGCCGGTGGAGAGATAGTGGTGCCACACGCCGACCGCGATGTAGGCGACGAAGTTGGTCTCCCGGCCCCGGTCGGTGACGTCGAGCGGGTCGCCGTCGGCGTAGGCCGCGTACCAGGAGCCGTCCGCCAACTGGTGCCGGGCCAGCCAGAGGTAGGCCCGTTCGGCGGCGTCGTGCTCGCCCGCCGTGTCCAGGGCCATCGCGGCCTCGACGTGGTCCCACGGGTCGAGGTGGTGCCCCCGGAACCACGGGATCGCCCCGTCCTCCCGCTGCACGGCGAGGATGCCGGCGACGGTCGCGGCGGCCTGACCGGCCGTGAGCACCCCGGGTAGGACGAGGTGTTCCGTCCGAGGGGTCCGGGGGGTCGTCACGTGGCGTCCGCCTCGGCCTCGGCACGCGGCAGGTGCGGCTTGGTCGCGTACGCCACGAAGCTCTTGCCGATCAGCGGGTTCAGCGCCTGCTCGGCCACTCGCGTGGCCAGCGGCTTCTTCATGATGTCCCAGACCAGCAGCTTGTGGTATGCCCGCACCGGCAGCGCCTTGTCGTTGTCCACGCCGAACGCGCACTTCAGCCACCAGTACGGCGAGTGCAGCGCGTGCGCGTGGTGGGTGCCGTACGGCTTGAGGCCGGCCCCGCGGATCTTGGCGAGGAGCTCGTCCGCCCTGTAGATGCGGATGTGGCCGCCCTCGACCTCGTGGTAGGCGTCGGACAGCGTCCAGCACACCTTCTCCGGGCCGTAGCGCGGCACGGTGATCGCGATCCGGCCGCCGGGCTTGAGCACCCGGACCATCTCCGCGAGGACGCCCTTGTCGTCCGGGATGTGTTCCATCACCTCGGAGATGATGACGACGTCGAAGGACTCGTCGGGGAAGGGCAGGGCGAGGGCGTCGCCCTCCATGGCGGTGGCGGTGGCCCCGGCGGGTGCCTCCCCGGCCTCCTTCATCGCCGCGAACCACTTGGCGACCTCGCGGATCTCCTCGCCGTTCTGGTCCAGCGCCACGACCTGGGCGCCGCGCCGGTAGCACTCGAAGGCGTGCCGGCCGGCCCCGCAGCCGAGGTCCAGGACGCGGTCGCCCGGCGCGAGCGGGAACCGGGAGAAGTCGACGGTCAGCACGTGGCCCTGCTTTCGCGGTCGGAGGTGTCGGCTGCGTGCGCGGACACGGCGGCGGCCGTGTCCGCGAGGGTGTCGGGACCGGCGTCCCCGGCGACCGGGGCGTCGGGGCGGCCGGGGGTCACGGACGCGGGATGGTCGACGGGCTGGGCCGCGGCACGGTCGACGGGCTGGGCCGCGGCGCGGTCGGCACCCTGGACACCGGCGGGCTCGACGTCCCGGTCGCCCGCGCGGGCGGCGGTCCCGGATCCGGAGCGGTGCGAAGGCGTGGTCGCCGAGCGGTCGTCCCCGGCGTCGCGGTCCCCGCGGGCGGTGTCCGTGCGATGGCCCGCGCGGGCCATCGCCTCGCGGTAGTGGGCCACCGTGCCCTGGGCCGCACGCGCCCAGGTGAAGTGCCGCAGCACCCGCTCCCGTCCGGCCGCCCCGAGCCGGGCGCGCAGTTCCGGGTCCCCGAGCAGCCGGGTCAGCGCGGCGGCCAGCGCCCCCGCGTCGCCGGGCGGTACGGCGAGACACGTCTCCCCGTCGCGGCCGGCCACCTCGGGAATCGCCCCACCGGTCGTGGCGACCAGCGGGGTGCCCGTCGCCATGGCCTCGGCGGCCGGCAGCGAGAACCCCTCGTACAGCGACGGCACGCACGCGACCTGCGCCGACCGCACCAGGTCGACCAGTTCGGCGTCCGAGATGCCCTTGACGAACTCGACGGCGCCCTCGAGGCCGTACCGCTCCACGGCCTGCGCGACGGGCCCCTCCACGGGCCGCCTGCCGACCACGACGAGATGCGCCTCGGGCTGCTCGGCGCGCACCTTCGCCAGTGCCTCGACGAGGAAGACCAGCCCCTTCAGCGGCACGTCCGCGCTGGACGTGGTCACGATCCGGCCCGGTACGACCGGCACCGACGGATCGGGCGCGAACAGGTCGGTGTCGGCGCCGATGTGGACGACGTGGACGCGGTCCTGCCGTACGCCGAGATCGTCGACGATCTCCTGGCGGGAGCTGCCGGAGACGGTGAGCACGGACGGCAGGCGGCGCGCCACCCGCTTCTGCATCCGCGTGAAGGCGTACCAGCGGCGCACCGAGTACCGCCGCTGCCAGTTCTCGGCCGCGTCCAGTTCCAGGCGCCGGTCGACGGTGATGGGGTGGTGGATCGTGGTCACCAGGGGGGCGCCGACGTCGCCGAGCAGACCGTAGCCGAGGGTCTGGTTGTCGTGGACGACGTCGAAGTCGCCGCGCCGGGCCCGCAGGTGGCGGCGGGCGCGCAGGGAGAACGTCAGCGGCTCGGGGAAGCCGCCGGTCCACATGGTGCCGACCTCGAACGCGTCGATCCAGTCCCGGTACTCGTCGCGCTTCGGGGTGCGGAAGGGGTCCGGCTGGCGGTAGAGGTCGAGGCTGGGCAGTTCGGTGAGGCTCGGCCCGTCGTGGCCCTCGTCGAGGACGTCGAGCACGGGGTAGGGCTGGGCGCCGATGACCTCGACGCGGTGCCCGAGGCGGGCGAGTTCGCGGGAGAGGTGGCGTACGTAGACGCCCTGCCCACCGCAGAACGGGTTTCCCTTATAGGTGAGGAGTGCGATGCGGAGCGGTCGCAAGCCGTCGGATGCGGGACCCTGCGAGAGCCCGGCCTGACTGGCCTCAGCGGTCACTCTGGGCCCCCTTCTCCCTGCACTGTCCCGCGAGATTACGCCGGGACGCTAATCTAGAACAAGTTTCAGAGTTGATCGTTCGGAGGGTCTGAATCTACCGGCAGGTAGGGGTGTCGGCAGCAGTGGATCAGGTGATTCACGCCACGGCGGACGGCATGCCATGCTGTCTGATCATTCACCCTCACCGACTGTCACGGACGGGACCCATGCCTACGGAAGCCAACAGGGGCAAGGCGGCCAGGGCAGCCACGACGGACGGGGCGGGCAAGGCGGCGGCGACGGGAGCCGGCACCGCGCGGCCCACCCCGGCCTCGCCGCTCACCGAGCGCCAGGAGGCGCGCCGGCGCCGCATCCTGCGGGCGTGCGCGCAGCTGGCCGGCCGGGGAGGATTCGACGCGGTGCAGATGCGCGAGGTCGCGGAGTCCTCACAGGTGGCGCTCGGCACGCTGTACCGCTACTTCCCGTCCAAGATCCATCTCCTGGTCGCGACCATGCAGGATCAGCTGGAGACCCTGCACGGCACGCTGCGGAAGAAGCCGCCGGCCGGTGCGACCCCGGCCGAGCGGGTCGCGGAGACCCTGATGCGGGCCTTCCGCGCGCTCCAGCGGGAGCCGCACCTGGCCGACGCGATGGTGCGCGCCCTGACGTTCGCGGACCGCAGCGTGAGCCCGGAGGTCGACCAGGTCTCCCGGCAGACCACGAGGATCATCCTGGACGCCATGGAGCTCACCGATCCCACGCCCGAGCAGCTCTCGGCCGTCCGGGTCATCGAGCACACCTGGCACTCGACCCTGATCACCTGGCTCTCGGGCCGTGCCTCCATCGCCCAGGTCAAGGTCGACATAGAGACGGTGTGCCGCCTGATGGACCTGACGGCCCCGAAGAGCACCGACGATCACTGACGGCCACTGTCGAAACTTTCGCCGCTTTTCCGTTAATGCTGGTAGCGGGCTCCCCCTGTACGGACCCTCACGCGTCGATGACTTCCTCGTGTGCGAATGATTGACCACCTCTCCGGCGACCCGTATCGTCTCCGCAGAAATTCGGAGCCGAGTCCGAAACTTTCGTTCGACCGTACAGCAGCAATCCCGCCCACCCGCAGCACGGGACCCACCGGAGAAGGGATGACATGCGCATGATCGAAAAGCGAACGAGAACGAGAGCCGGAGGCGACGGCCCCGCACGCGGCCGACTGCGCGCCGCCCTCGGCGCCACCACCACCGCCCTGCTCACCGTCACCGCGCTCGCCGCACTCCCCCAGACCACCGCCCACGCCGCCGACACCCTGGGCGCGGCGGCGACCGAGAAGGGCCGCTACTTCGGTGCCGCCGTCGCCGCGAACCACCTCGGCGAGGCGCAGTACGCCGCCACGCTCGACCGCGAGTTCAACTCGGTGACACCCGAGAACGAGATGAAGTGGGACGCCGTCGAGCCGAGCCGCGGCTCCTTCAGCTTCAGCCGCGCCGACCAGATCGTGAACCACGCCCGGAGTCAGGGCATGGACGTCCGCGGCCACACCCTGGTCTGGCACTCCCAGCTGCCGAGCTGGGTCTCCGGACTGGGCGCGACCGACCTCCGGTCGGCCATGAACAACCACATCACCCAGGTCATGACCCACTACAAGGGCGAGATCCACTCCTGGGACGTGGTCAACGAGGCGTTCCAGGACGGAAGCAGCGGCGCCCGGCGCAGCTCGCCCTTCCAGGACAAGCTCGGCAACGGCTTCATCGAGGAGGCCTTCCGCACGGCCCGCGCGACCGACCCGAACGCCAAGCTCTGCTACAACGACTACAACACCGACGGCGTCAACGCGAAGAGCAACGCGGTCTACGCCATGGTCAAGGACTTCAAGTCCCGCGGTGTGCCGATCGACTGCGTCGGCTTCCAGTCCCACTTCAACCCCAACTCCCCCGTCCCCGCCGACTACCGGGCCAACCTCCAGCGCTTCGCCGACCTCGGGGTCGACGTGCAGATCACCGAGCTGGACATCGAGGGCTCGGGCCAGGCCCAGGCCACCGACTACGGCAACGTCGTACGGGCCTGCCTCGCGGTGACGCGATGCACCGGCATCACGGTGTGGGGCATCCCGGACAAGTACTCGTGGCGGTCGAGCGGCACCCCCCTGCTGTTCGACGACAACTACAACAAGAAGCCCGCCTACGACGCGGCCCTGAGCGCCCTGGGTGGCACCACCGACCCCGACGACCCGGACGACCCCGACGACCCGGGCACCCCCGGCGCGGGCTGCACCGCCACCTACACCACGGCGGAGCAGTGGGGCAGCGGGTACAACGGCAAGGTGACGATCACGGCCGGCAGCTCGCCGATCACCGGCTGGAGCGTGAACGTCACCATGACGTCCCCGCAGAAGGTCCTCTCCGTCTGGAACGGCTCACCCACCTGGGACAGCAGCGGCAACGTCATGACGGTGCGCCCCAGTTGGAACGGCCCGCTCGCGGCCGGAGCCTCGACCAGTTTCGGCTTCACCGTGAGCGGCGGCGCCTCGCCCCCGCCGCAGGTCGGCGCCTGCACGGCTTCCTGACCCGGCCCACCCGCACCCGTACTCCCCTTGCCGGGGGTGCGGGTGCGGTGCGCGTCTCCCGGCCGACGTGACCCCGCTCACCGAAGCCACCCCCCGGCCCCTTCCCTACGGGCGGGTAGAGTGTCGGCGTCGTCATCACACCGTACGGGGGGAAGCCGGTGCAATTCCGGCGCTGACCCGCAACCGTAAGCCGCCCCCGAGGCGGTGAGCCGGACTGCCCCGCACGGTTCGTGACCGGCTCACGTGCCCGGCGCTCCGCCGGGCACGGCACCGTCGAGGCATACGGAGCCGAGCCGCCGGGGTGTCCCGCGCTGCCCGGCCCTCCGCAGGGAAGGCACCCGCCGATCATGAATGTTCGCCGCAGCGCAGCGGTCCTGGCCGCCGTCGCCGTGATCGGCGCTGCCACTCCGGCCGCCGCCGACGCCACCCCGTCCCCGGCGCCGTCCACGGCGCTCCCCTCCGCCCTGTACGGCGACAGCGACCCGCAGTACGACGGCGTCTGGCGCCAGTCGCTCGCCCTGCTCGCGCAGCACACGGCCGGCGTCGAGCCGTCGAAGGCGGCCGTCGACTGGCTCACCGGGCAGCAGTGTGCCGACGGCTCCTTCGCCCCGTACCGCGCCGACACCACCAAGGCGTGCGACGCGAAGACGATGGTCGACACCAACCAGACCTCCGCCGCCGTCCAGGCCCTCGCCGCGCTCGGCGGACACGACGACGTCACGAAGAAGGCCGTCGACTGGCTGAAGTCCGCGCAGAACAAGGACGGCGGCTGGGGCTACACGGCGGGCGGCGCCAGCGACACCAACTCCACCTCCGTCGTCATCGGCGCCCTCGCGGCCGCCGGTGAGAAGCCGGCCGAGGTGAAGAAGGACGGCAGGTCCCCCTACGACGCCCTGCTGAAGCTGGCGCTCCCCTGCGAGGGCGACGGCGCGGGCGCCTTCGCCTTCCAGCCTGACAAGAAGGGCGAGCTGGTCGCCAACGCGGACGCGACGGCGGCGGGCGTGCTCGGCTCGCTCGGTGCGGGCCTGGTCGTCGAGCCCGGCGAGGACGGTACCGGGGAAGCGTCGTGCGAGAAGGCAGGCGACCCCGGGCAGGCCGCCGCCAACGGTGCCGCGTACCTCACGGACGCCCTCGCCGAGGACGGCCACCTCACCTCCGCCCTCGCCGGCGCCGAGGACCAGCCCGACTACGGCAACACCGCCGACGCGGTGGTCGCGCTCGCCGCGCAGGGCGCCGGCGAGCAGGCCGGGAAGTCCCTGACCTGGCTGGAGAAGAACGCCGCCGACTGGGCGGCACAGAGCGGCCCCGCCGCCTACGCCCAGTTGATCTTCGCCGCCCACGCGACCGGCGCCGACCCGCGCGACTTCGGCGGCGCGGACCTGGTGAAGCAGCTGGGCGCGACGGGTCCGGCCGCCCCGGAGAAGACGACCGAGGCGAAGAGCGACGAGAAGAACGACAAGGCCGAGTCGGACTCCGGCCTCAGTGTCTGGTGGTTCGTCGGTGTCTGCCTGGTCGCCGGCATCGGCATCGGCTTCCTGATCAGCGGCCGTACGAAGCGGCAGCAGCCGTGATCCGCCGGGCCGCCGTACTGTTCCTGGCCGCGCTCCTGCCCCTGCCGGCGGGCGCGGGCCGGGCGGAGGCCGCCGGCTACCGCTACTGGTCGTTCTGGGAGCAGGACGGCACGGCATGGACGTACGCCAACCAGGGCCCGTCCCTCGCCCGCCCCGCCGACGGCGACGTCCACGGCTTCCGCTTCTCCGTCAGCGAGAACTCGGCCGACGCGGTGAAGCCCCGCGGCACCGCCGACTTCGACACCATCTGCGCGAAGACCCCGGCTGCCGACGGCAGGAAACGCGTGGCCCTGGTCATCGACTTCGGCACCCCCACCGACGCCCCCTCCGGCGAAACCCCGCCGGCCGGCCGCACGGCGTGCGCCCGGGTCCCCGAGGACGCCACCACGGCCGAGGCCCTGGCCTCGGTCGCCAAACCCCTCCGCTACGACACCAACGCCCTGCTGTGCGCGATAGCGGGCTACCCGAAGACGGGCTGCGGGGAACAGGTCTCGGCGGACGAGGCCCCCGTTCCCGCAGAGAAGAAGACCGGGTCGGACGGCTCGGGCCCGTCGATCGGCCTGGTAGCGGGAATCGCCGTGGTGGCCCTCCTCGGAGGAGCAGCGATCTGGCAGGTACGCCGCCGTGCCACGTGAGCGCGGGCAGTCGTGCCGCTCGAGCGGAGCCGAGAGCGGGGGAGGCACCCGGCAAGCGCCGGCAGAGCAACCGACCCCCGGGCACGACCAACGGCACCGCTCCCAACTCCACCCCGGCGCCTGGTGGCTCTGGGCCCTGGCCCTGGGCACCGCGGCCACCCGCACCACCAACCCCCTCCTCCTCACCCTGCTCATCGCCGTCTCCGCCTACGTCGTGGCGGCCCGCCGCCCCCACGCCCCCTGGTCCCGCTCCTACGGCGCGTTCGTCAAACTCGCCCTCGCCGTCCTCCTCATCCGCCTCGCCTTCGCCGTGCTCCTCGGCTCCCCCATCCCCGGCACGCACGTGCTCGTGCACCTCCCCGAAGTCCCCCTCCCCCACTGGGCCCAGGGCATCCGCCTCGGCGGCAAGGTCACCGCCGAGGCCCTCACCTTCGCCCTGTACGACGCCCTCCGTCTGGCCACCCTCCTCATCTGCGTGGGCGCCGCCAACGCCCTCGCCAACCCCTCCCGCCTCCTCAAATCCCTCCCCGGCGCCCTGTACGAACTCGGCGTGGCCGTCGTCGTCGCCCTCACCTTCGCGCCGAACCTCATCGCCGACGTCCAGCGCCTGCGCGCCGCCCGCCGTCTGCGAGGCCGGCACGACAAGGGTGTCCGCGGCCTGCTCCAGGTCGGACTCCCGGTCCTGGAGGGCGCGTTGGAGCGCTCGGTCGCCCTCGCCGCCGCGATGGACGCGCGCGGTTACGGCCGTACCGCCGAGGTGCCTCCCGCCATCCGCCGTACCACCGCCGCCCTCACCCTCGGCGGCCTGCTCGGCGTCTGCGCCGGAACGTACGGACTGCTCACCGCCGCGGGCGGCACCTACGGCCTCCCCGTCCTCCTCGCCGGTGTCACCGCCGCCCTCGCGGGCCTGCGGCTCGGTGGCCGGCGCACCCTGCGCACCCGCTACCGCCCGGACCCCTGGGACACCCGGGCCTGGCTGGTCACGGCGTCCGGAGCCGCCGTGGCCGCCCTCCTGACCCTCGCCGCCTCCCGCGACCCGGCGGCCCTGCACCCCGGCGTGGTCCCGCTCGTCGCACCCACGCTCCCCCTGTGGCCGGCGGCGGCCGTCCTGATCGGCCTGCTCCCCGCCTTCGTCACCCCCGCCCCCGAGCTCATGGACACCCGCAAGGAGCCGACGACGTGATCCGCTTCGAGAACGTGTCGGTGACGTACGACGGAACGGCGGAACCCGCCGTCCACGGCGTCGACTTCGAAGTCCCCGAAGGTGAACTGGTGCTGCTCGTCGGCCCGTCCGGCGTCGGCAAGTCGACGGTGCTGGGCGCGGTGAGCGGCCTGGTCCCGCACTTCACGGGCGGCACGCTGCACGGCAGGGTCACGGTCGCGGGCCGCGACACCCGTACCCACAAGCCGCGCGAACTCGCCGACGTCGTCGGGACGGTGGGCCAGGATCCCCTCTCCCACTTCGTGACGGACACGGTGGAGGACGAACTCGCCTACGGCATGGAGTCGTTGGGCCTCCCTCCGGCCGTGATGCGCCGCAGGGTCGAGGAAACCCTGGACCTCCTCGGCCTCGCCGGCCTCCGCAACCGCCCCATCGCCACCCTCTCCGGCGGCCAGCAGCAACGCGTGGCCATCGGCTCGGTCCTCACCCCGCACCCCCGGGTGCTGGTCCTGGACGAGCCGACCTCCGCACTCGACCCGGCGGCCGCCGAGGAGGTCCTGGCGGTCCTCCAGCGTCTGGTCCACGACCTCGGCACCACCGTCCTCATGGCGGAGCACCGCCTGGAACGCGTCATCCAGTACGCCGACCAGGTGGTCCTGTTGCCGGGCCCCGGCGAGCGGCCGTGGCTCGGCGCCCCGTCGGAGGTGATGGCGGTCTCCCCCGTCCACCCCCCGGTGGTCGGCCTGGGCCGCCTCGCCGGCTGGTCCCCCCTCCCCCTGACGGTCCGCGACGCCCGACGCAGGGCGGGCCCGTTGCGCGACCGCCTCGCCGACCGGCGACCGCCCGCCCGGGAACCCGCGCCGCCGGCACCGGCCCCCGCCGCCCGGCGCCTGTTCCCGCGCAGGAAGCCCGACACGCCCACCCCCGCCCACGTGGCCGAGGTCCGCTCCCTCGCCGTCCGCCGGGACCGTGTCCAGGCCCTGCGCGACGTCGACCTGACCGTCACCCCCGGCGAGACGATCGCCCTCATGGGCCGCAACGGCGCCGGGAAGTCGACGCTGCTCAGCGCGCTCGTGGGCCTGGTCGCGCCCTCCTCGGGCTCGGTCCGCACCGGCGACGCGGTCCCCCACCGCACCCGCCCCCGCGACCTGGTCCGCCGCGTCGGCCTGGTCCCGCAGGAACCCCGCGACCTCCTGTACGCCGACACGGTCGCGGCGGAGTGCGCGGCCGCCGACGAGGACGCGGGCGCCGAGCCGGGCACCTGCCGCGCCCTGCTGACCGAGCTGCTCCCCTCGGTGGCCGACGGCACCCACCCCCGCGACCTGTCCGAGGGCCAGCGCCTGACCCTCGCCCTGGCGGTCGTCCTCACCGCGCGCCCGCCCCTGCTCCTCCTCGACGAGCCGACCCGCGGCCTGGACTACGCGGCGAAGGCCCGCCTGGTGAGGATTCTGCGCGGACTGGCCGCCGAGGGCCACGCCATCGTCATGGCCACGCACGACGTGGAACTGGCGGCGGAACTCGCCCACCGGGTGGTTCTGCTCGCCGAGGGCGAGGTGATCGCGGACGGCCCGGCGGCGGAGGTGGTCGTGGCGTCCCCGTCCTTCGCCCCGCAGGTGGCGAAGATCCTGGCCCCGCAGCACTGGCTCACGGTCTCCCAGGTCCGGGAGGCACTGCGGTGACCGCCGCCAAAAGCCCGCAGCGCCAGACCCGGGCCATCCGCCTGGGCCCCCGCTCGTGGGCAGCCCTCACCCTGGTGAGCGCGGTGGGCGTGGCGGGCGTCGGCTGGCCCTTCCTCGCCCCGCCCGCCTCCACGCTGAACGCCCACGCGCAGGACGCGCCGTGGCTCTTCGCGGGCCTGCTGGTCCTGCTGGTGGCGGTCGTGGCGGCGACGATCTCGGAATCGGGCCTGGGTCCGAAGCCGGTGGCGATGCTCGGCGTCCTCGCGGCGACGGGGGCGGCCCTGCGCCCCATCGGCGCGGGCACGGCCGGCCTGGAGCCCATGTTCTTCCTCATGGTCCTCAGCGGCCGGGTCCTCGGTCCGGGCTTCGGCTTCGTCCTCGGTTCGGTGACGATGTTCGCGTCCGCCCTGCTCACGGGCGGTGTCGGCCCCTGGCTGCCGTTCCAGATGCTGTCGATGGGCTGGTTCACGATGGGCGCGGCCCTGCTGCCGGGCGCCGACCGGCTGCGCGGGCGCGCGGAGCTCTGGCTGCTCGCGGTGTACGGCTTCCTGGCGGCCTTCGCCTACGGCACGGTGATGAACATGGCGGGCTGGCCCTTCATGGCGACCGGCGCCTCGAACATCTCCTTCGACCCGGACGCGGCACTCCCCGCCAACCTGGCCCGCTTCCTGGCGTACTGCCTGGCCACGTCCCTCGGCTGGGACCTGGGCAGAGCGCTGGTCACGGTCGCCCTGACCCTCGCCCTCGGCACCCCGGTCCTGAAGGCCCTGCGCCGCGCCACCCGCCGGGCGGCCTTCGAGGCGCCGGTCACATTCGAGGAGACCCCTCGGTGAGTCCCCGCACACGATCCGTGACCGATGCGGTGAACCACCCCACATGACCGGCATCACATACGACCCGACACCGTAGCGGCGTACCGGGGCCCCGCGGGGGCAGCCCCGCTTCTCGGACCGGCCCCTCCGACCATCGGTAGTAAAGGGGGCCTTTGCGGGCAATTCCGAGATTTGTTTCTGTGGAGCAGTCGCCAGGCGCCAACACCCCCACGGGGTCGCGGCGCCGACGCATGCCCCCCGCCGCACACCACGGCATCCGGCACGGCGTAGCGCGACCGCCCTGATCCCGACCGAAAGGCCGCCTGTGTCCGCCGCTTCCCTCCTCCGCACCGTCGCCGCCCCGAAGAAGACCCTCGCAGGTGCCGCCCTGGTCGCCGCCACCTGCGGCACCCTGATCGCCGCCGCGCCCGCCCAGGCCGCGACCACGACGAGCGCTTCCTCGGCCCAGGCGACCGCGAAGAAGATGATCGGCAACTCGGCCGAGTTCCAGTGCTTCTCGAAGATCGTCCAGCACGAGAGCAGCTGGAACCCCAGCGCCACCAATGCCTCCAGCGGCGCCTACGGCCTGGTCCAGGCTCTGCCCGCCTCCAAGATGGCCTCGGCCGGCTCCGACTGGAGGACCAACCCCGCCACCCAGATCGAGTGGGGCCTGGACTACATGAAGGACCGCTACGGCAGCGCCTGCGACGCCTGGTCCTTCTGGCAGGCCAACAACTGGTACTGACAGCCCCGCACCCCCTCATACCGAAGGCGGCGACCCCACGATCCCCGGGGCCGCCGCCTTCGTCTTCCCGCCTCAGCGCCTCAGTGCTCGCAGAGGGAGAACTCCCGTTCGTAGAGCTGCTCGTTGTGTTCGGCGACGAAGAACTTGCGTTCGTGCATGAGCTGTTCGCGGTACTTCTTGGCCTGTTCCAGCGTCATGGTCGAGGTGTCGGCCCAGGGCTGCTGCGGCGGCACATCGGAGGTCGAGACGATCGTCTCCGACGGGTCGACCAGGAAGAACGCGAGGATCTTGCGATGTCCCGGGCGGGTGGGGTCCGCGAGGCGGAACGAGCCGACGCGGTGTTGCAGGACGTTCGGGAACGCCAGGCAGCGGCCCGCCGGGGTCGGCGCCGATCCCAGCATCTGGTTCAGTGCGTCCTCGTCCTCCAGGCCGTAGACCTCACGCAGGCCGTTGTCGTCGTTCTGTTCGTAGTTCGGGTCGTCGAGTGCCGCGCGGAAACCCAGCCGGCTTTCGGTGATGTTCTCGCTGTCCCAGTAGTAGATGCCGGTCGAGACGATCCGCTCGTTCAGCATCCCCTCGACATGCCAGGAGCCGCCCGCGTACTCGGGCTCGTCCGGGGTGAGATGAATGGTGGCGAGCTTCACGATGACCTGGAGACGACGGCCGCGCAGGTCGACCCGGTCGGATTCGCCGGGCGGTTCGGGCGGGGTGAAGACCGGGGCGTCCGGGACGACCGGACGGCGGTTCTCCCACCAGTTCTCATGGGCCTCCTCCCATGCCTCGAGGGCCTCTTCGTAGGTCTCGTCACCGCTGTAGGAGGACTTGGCCGGGTACTCCGGCTCCGAGTCGTACCAACCGTAGGGATCGGCCTCGATCCGCAGGGGTCTCGGACGGCGCAGACCGGTGAGCACGTTCTCCCACAGCGGGCGGAAGCGCGCGAACAACTCCGGCAGAACGGAGGCCAGTTCGTGGTGGGTCTCGGGGTGGACGTTGTTGACGTACGAACGGAAGGTGACATCTCCGTCCTCACTGACGTCGACGTCCGTGGGCAGCCACTGGAACCTCTCCGAGAACTCGTACTTCGAGTAGCGGTCCGTCGAGTTCCGCCAAGCCCGCTCGGGCGCCCCGCTCACCTCTCTCACCAGGCAGAACAGTGAGGGATGCACCAGATCCAGGACCTGGCCGCCGGATCCGGGATGCCAGTCCCGCTCCGCTTCGGGGACCTGCTCCAGAACCCGGACCGCCTCACGCAACCGGGACCTGAGCTTGTCGTCGACCAGCGTGTCCGACTGCCACACCCCGTCGACGGCGGACACCTCGACGCCGGTTCGCCCGTCCCGCAGCGCGGCGTAGTACCGGAGTTCGTCGAGCACGTAACGGACCTGCGCTTCGGTGAGGCCCTGGGCGACCGCTTCTTGCGTCCACCTGCCGACGATGTCGGCATCGTTCATCTTGTCGAACCACCCCGGCTTCGCCCGAATGTGTGAGCTGCATTGCATCATCTGAAGTTCCCGCAGCGTTCGGGGTGTCGCGAACGATATGGAACGGGAAGCGTGAAAGGGCAGCGGGAAAGCGGACAGGCCGGTCAATTCTCTTGTTCCTCACAGTCGGTGCGCGGTGGCGGGAAGGATACGTCAGCGGACTGACACCGCAGCCGTGGTCCCTGTCGTCGCCGGTCCGGGAGGGCCGGCCAGGTTCCAGCAGGTGGTCGCGTCCGCCGTCTGTTCGGTGTCGGCGGGGCCGACCAGGGTGATCAGGACGCCCTGTGCGTCGACGACCGGGCGGCACACCAGGTCCCGAACGAGCCGGCCCCTGCAGCCGGACGGGCGCTCGAAGTCCTCGTCCGTGAGGCCGGCGACCGCGCGACCCCGTACGCCCGCCCGGCGGTAAACGCCCCCGCCCCGTTCCACGTCTACGAGATCGTGCCCCCTGCCGACCTCACCCTGATCCAGCACGCGGACACGGCCCTTGAGCGGATTCACCCCCTCCGCACCCTCTGCCGACGTCATCGCGTCCCTCTCCTCGCCACCCTCCCCGTCCTCCCCCTCTACGCCCTCTGGTGGGCCTTCCTCGCCACCGGCGGCGGTGATCTCGCCGCTCAGGACGCCTGGGCCGGCTTCGTGACCGAGCACGGGAGTTCGGCGTACAACCTGTTCTGGTACGGCGGGATGCACACCGCCAACTACAGCCTCGTCTCCCCTTACCTGATGGCCGCCTTCGGGGTACGTGCCCTCACCGTCGCGTCCGGGGTCGCCGCCACCTGGCTCGCGGCCGTCCTCGTGCAGCGCGCCCAACGGCGAAGACCCCTCGCTCCCGCCCTGCTCGCCTCCCTCGCGCTCTGGTGCAACGTCGCCTCCGGCCGGACCACCTTCGCCCTCGGGGTCGCCCTCGGGCTCGCCGCATGCCTCTTCCTCCCCCGGCAGAAACGTCTCGCCCTCTCCCTCACCGGCGCCTACGCCGCCCTGGCCACCATGGCGTCCCCGGTCGCCGGGCTGTTCCTCGCCGTCGTCGGGGCCGGGTACCTGCTCAACCGGCAGCCGGCTCGCGCCACGGCCCTGCTCCTCCCGCCCGCCCTTGTCGTCGGGGCGACCAGCGTCCTCTTCCCCTTCCACGGCGAGCAGCTCATGCTCGCGCCCCGAATATGGCCGCCCGTGCTGCTCGGGCTCGCCGTCGCCGCGCTCGCCCCGCCCTCCTGGCGGGTGGCCCGCCGGAGCGGGGTCGTCTACGCCGCCGGGACCGTGCTCACGTATCTCGTCCCGTCCCCCATCGGCACGAACGTCGAGCGGTTCGCCGAGTACGCCGCACCCGTCGCCCTCCTCACCGCGCTGCTCGCGCAGCCGCGGTTGCGCGTCCTGCGCCGCACTCTCCTCGTCGCCGCGCTCGTCTTCTCCGTCGGCTGGACGGGCAAGAAGACCGTCGACGATCTCGCGGTCTCCACGACCGTGCCTGCCTGGGCCGCGCACACCCACGGCGTCGTCGAGGCCCTCGAAGGGCTCGGCGCCGACCGGTCCCGGGTCGAGGTCGTGCCCGCGCGCAATCACCGGGAGGCCTCCGCGCTCGCGCCCCACCTCCATCTCGCCCGCGGCTGGAACCGGCAGCTCGACGTGGAGCGGGGCCGGCTGTTCTACGACGGGTCCTTCTCCGCCGCGTCCTACCGGGAGTGGCTGGACCGGTGGGCGGTCGGGTTCGTCGTACTGCCGAACGGCAAGCCCGACGGGTTCGCCGAGGAGGAGGCCCGGCTGATCCGCGACAGCCGTACCCGCCCCGACTGGCTGCTGCCCGTCTGGCACGACGCCCACTGGCGGGTGTTCCGCGTCCGCGACGCCGTACCGCTCGTCTCCGCCCCCGGGACCGTCGTCCGGACCTCCGGCGCCGACCTGGTGCTCCGCGTGTCCCGGCCGGGTGCGGTGACCGTGCGGGTCGCCTGGTCGCCCTGGCTGCGCAGCGACGACGGCGGCTGCCTGAGCCGCCACGGCGAGTTCGCCCGGCTCACGGTGTCCGCACCCGGCGAGTACCGGATCAGCTCGGAGTACGGTCCTTCACCGGCGCCGCCGGCTCGCTGCTGAGCTCGGCGGCGGCCACGACCGTACGGGCGCGCGGGCCCTGGAGCAGGTACGTCAGTCCGAAGCCGGCGCCGACGACGACCGCGCCGCCGACCGCGTCCAGCACCCAGTGGTTGCCGGTGGCGACGATCGCGGAGGCCGTGAACAGGGGGTGCAACAGGCCCAGCGCCCTCATCCACGGCTTCGGCGCGATGATCGCGATCACCAGTCCGCACCACAGGGACCAGCCGAAGTGCAGGGACGGCATCGCCGCGTACTGGTTGGTGAGGTGGGTGAGGGTGCCGTAGTCGGGCTTGGAGAAGTCCTGGACGCCGTGGACCGTGTCGATGATGCCGAGGCCGGACATCAGGCGGGGCGGGGCGAGCGGGTAGAGCCAGAAGCCGACCAGGGCGAGCAGGGTGGCGAAGCCGAGGGCCGAGCGGGCCCAGCGGTAGTCGACGGGGCGGCGCCAGTAGAGCAGGCCGAGGACGGTCAGCGGGACGACGAAGTGGAACGACGTGTAGTAGAAGTCGAAGAACTCCCGCAGCCGGCCGATCTTCACCACGGCGTGGTTGACGGCGTGCTCGATGTCGATGTGGAGCAGGCGTTCGAGGTCGAGGATCTGCTGTCCGTGTTCCTCGGCGCGGGCGCGGCCCGCCGAGTTGCTGCCGCCGGTCGCGGCGAGGCGGACCTTGGCGTACGCGGCGTAGGTGACGCGGATCAGCAGGAGCTCGAGCAGGAGGTTCGGGCGGATGAGCACCCGGCGCAGGAACGGCAGCAGGGGGACGAACGCGAAGCGGGCCGGGACGGGTGGGGCGTACCGGGTCGGGACCGGTGCCTGGAAGTACGGCGAGGCGCGGGAGAGGAAGGGGGCCGCGACGGCGGCGGCCAGGGCGGCCAGGAGGACGACGTTGTCGCGCAGCGGGTACAGGAAGGCCATGTTCGGCAGCAGCATCTTCGCCGGCAGCGTCATCACCAGGATGACGGCGACGGGCCACACCAGCCGGTCACGGGCGCGTCCGCCCACCCTGCCGACCACGGCGAGCAGCACCCACAGCAGCTGGTGCTGCCATGCGGTGGGGGAGACGGCGATGGCGGCGCAGCCGGTGACGGCGACCGCGAGCAGTAACTGGCCGTCGTGGGCGTAGCGCACCGCGCGGCGCAGGGCGAGGACCACGACCGCGGCGCCGAGCAGCAGGAAGAGGCCGGTCTCCGGCGGGCCCTCGAAACCGAGGCGGAGCAGGGCGCCGTGCAGGGACTGGTTGGCGAGGTCGTCGGCGGGGCCGCCGAGGCCGGTGCCCGCCAGGTGGTGCACCCAGTAGGTGTGGGAGTCGTGCGGCATCGCGGCCCAGGCGAGTGCGGTGGCCGCGGTGAAGGTGACGCCCGTGGCGGCGGCGGTCCGGCGGCGGCCGGTGAACCACAGCAGTGGGGCGAAGAGGAGGAGGGTGGGCTGGAGGGCGGCGGCGACGCCGATCAGTACGCCGCCGGCGCGCCGGCCGTGGGCGACGAAGCAGCCCAGCAGGACGAGCAGGACCGGGATGACGCTGGTCTGGCCGAGCCAGAGGGTGTTGCGCACCGGCAGGGACAGCATGAGCAGGCTGATGGCGACGGGCCCGGCGAGGAGCGCGGTGCGGCGGCCGACCGGCTGGGGCAGGGCACGGGCGGCGATCAGCCCGAGGGCGACGACCAGGAGCAGGGTGCCGAAGGTCCAGCCCCAGCCGAGGGCCTGTTCGGCGGGGTGGGTGAGGGGTTTGAGGACGAGCCCGCCGAAGGGGGTGCCGGTGAACCGGCCGGAGTCGTAGAGGGAGCCACTGACGTGCAGGACGCCCTCGGGGCCCACCCAGGTCTCCAGGGCGGTCAGCCGTTCTCCGCTCGGTGTGGTGAGGACGACGGCGACCTGACGTACGGCGAGGACGGCGGCCAGCAGCCACAGGACCAGGCGCTCGGCGCGCAGCCGTGCCCGGGTGCCGCCGCCCGCTGTCGTCCCGAGTGCCTCCGCCGTTCGCCCACTGTGCTCCGCGTTCGCCACGCCTCGCCGACCTCCCGCCCCGTTTCACCCCGCGCGTCCCGTGCGTGGGGATTCGCTCCGCGAACCCCGTGAGGCTCGCACCACCCCTGGACAGGGACGCGGGAAACCGCGGCCTCACCTGACGGCCCTCTCACTTTTGTCCGGATGACGATAGTCCGTGGAGGATCGCGCTGCTTGCGGGCGACGCGAGAAGGATCACAACGAGCCACCGGGCGGGGTGTCCCGGCGCGGGGTCGCACTCCTGCGTACACCGCATTTACATGCAGTATGCAGCTATTCGCGTACCGCCCGTAACGGGACCAACGGCGCCTATCGTCGTTTCCTTCGGCCCGCCCGACAGCGCCGCCGCGCGGACCCGCCCCTGTTCCCGTCGAAAGGTAGGCGAGCGACGTTTTGACCACTGTCACGGTCACCGCTCCCCCGTCCCCGCGGAAGTCCTCGCCGAAGTCCGGCGCCGCACACACCTCCGCCCCCACCGTCACCGACCCCGCGCTCGTCCGGCGCGCCGTGAAGGCGGCGGCGCTCGGCAACGCGATGGAATGGTTCGACTTCGGTGTCTACAGCTACATCGCGGTCACCCTGGGCAAGGTCTTCTTCCCCTCGGGCAACCCCACCGCCCAGCTGCTCTCCACGTTCGGCGCCTTCGCCGCGGCCTTCCTGGTCCGCCCGCTCGGCGGCATGGTCTTCGGCCCGCTCGGCGACCGCGTGGGACGGCAGAAGGTCCTCGCCGTCACGATGATCATGATGGCGGCGGGCACCTTCGCCATCGGCCTCATCCCCTCCTACGCCGCGATCGGCGTGGGCGCCCCGATCCTGCTGCTGGCCGCCCGTCTGGTGCAGGGTTTCTCCACCGGCGGCGAGTACGCCGGAGCGTCCACCTTCATCGCCGAGTACGCCCCCGACAAGCGGCGCGGCTTCCTCGGCAGCTGGCTGGAGTTCGGCACCCTCGCCGGGTACATCGGCGGCGCGGGCCTGGTCACCCTGATGACCGCGCTGCTCTCCTCGGACGACCTGCTCTCCTGGGGCTGGCGCGTGCCGTTCCTGATCGCCGGCCCGATGGGCATCATCGGCCTCTACCTGCGGATGCGCCTGGAGGAGACCCCGGCGTTCGCGGCCGAGGTCGCCAAGGCCGAGAGCGAGCGCCCGAAGGTGCCGCTGCGGGAGATGGTGACCGGCCAGTGGCGCGCGCTGCTGCTGTGCGTGGGCCTGGTGCTGGTCTTCAACGTCACCGACTACATGCTGCTGTCGTACATGCCGAGCTACCTCACCAGTGAGCTGGGCTACGACGCCACGCACGGCCTGGTCGTGGTGCTCGGCGTGATGGTGCTGATGATGATCGTCCAGCCGTTCGCCGGCGCGCTGACCGACCGGGTCGGCCGCCGTCCGGTGATCGCGGCCGGCTGCGCCGGGTTCCTCGTGCTGTCCGTGCCGGCGCTGCTGCTGATCCGCGACGGCGGCCTGCTCGCGGTCGCCGCCGGCATGGGCGCGCTCGGCCTGCTCCTCGTCTGCTTCACCGCCGCCATGCCGTCCGCGCTGCCCGCGCTGTTCCCGACCCGGGTGCGCTACGGCTCGCTGTCGATCGGCTTCAACGTCTCGGTGTCCCTGTTCGGCGGCACCACCCCGCTGGTGGTCACGGCCCTGATCGGCGCGACCGGCGACATGATGATGCCCGCCTACTACATGATGGCGGCGGCCGTGATCGGCGGTTTCGCGGTGTGGCGCATGGCCGAGTCGGCGGGCCGCCCGCTGCCGGGTTCGGCGCCGTCGCTGGAGGCCGGGACGGCCGGGACGGCCGGGACACACCGGGAGAACGCCTGACGGGGAGCGGAGGCGCGGCGTATCTTCGTCAGCGGCACCGGTTGGACAGGCTGACCAGCCGTACGGAAGGTACAGGGGCATGAGCGAGTCGCAGCTCTGGCACAGGGTGGACGGCTACTTCACCGGCCGTCTCCTGCCCGATGCCCCCGACGACGCCCTGGCGGCCGCCCTGCGCGACAGCGACGCCGCCGGCCTCCCGCCGATCGCCGTCTCACCTCTCCAGGGCAAGCTGCTCCAGCTCCTCGCGCAGCTGCAGGGTGCCAGGCACATCCTGGAGATCGGCACGCTCGGCGGTTACAGCACCATCTGGCTGGGCCGCGCCCTCCCCGCCGACGGACGGCTGATCTCCCTGGAGTACGACCCCGGGCACGCCGAGGTCGCCGTCCGCAACATCGCCCGCGCGGGACTCGACAAGCAGGTCGAGGTACGCGTGGGCGCGGCGCTGGAGTCGCTGCCCCGGCTGGCCGACGAGAACCCGCCGCCGTTCGACGTGGTCTTCATCGACGCCGACAAGGCGAACAACCCGCACTACATGGAGTGGGCGCTCAGACTGACCAGCACGGGCAGCCTGATCGTCCTCGACAACGTGGTGCGGGGCGGCCGGGTGGCCGACCCGGACAACACCGACCCGGACGTGCTGGGTACCCGCGCCGCCCTCGACCTGATCGGCAGCCACCCCCGGCTGAGCGGTACGGCGATCCAGACGGTCGGCACCAAGGAGTACGACGGCTTCGCGCTGGCCCGGGTGCTGGCCTGAGCCCTGCGCTCCCCGCCTCGTGGTCCTACAACCTCGTGGTCCTACACCTCGTGGTAGAAGCCCACGTTGACGCTGCGCGGGGCGGTGCGGTCCTGGATGACGACCTCGCCGCTGCCGCCCCGGGGCAGCGCGACGGTGCCGCCGTAGGCGACCGGGTGGGTGTGCCCGCCGATGGTCAGCCGCACCTCGGAGGACGGGTCGGGCAGGGAGCCGCGCAGCCAGCTCAGCTGCCAGGCCCCGTCCGGCGCGCACTGGAACTCCAGGTGGACGCGCGAGACGAACAGCCAGTCGTCCGGCGTCGAGAGCCGGCACAGGGACTTGTCCCGGCCCACCCGCAGCACGGTGCCCGGCTCGCTGGGCGCGTCGGCCATGAGCATGCCGGCCGTGGCGCCCGCTTCCGCCGCGGACACCGCGGCCATGGTGAGTTCGAGCACGTGGGCTCCTCCTGAGACGTCCTGACGGACCGGAGAGGCCCGGCCCAGCTGCCGCCGAATGATAAAACGCCCGGCTCGACGGCGTCCGGCACAATGGCCTCATGACCGAGCGAAAGCCACCTGGCGTCGACTTCGAGAGCTGGGTCGACAAGCAGATTCGTGATGCCGAGGCGCGCGGGGAGTTCGAGCAGCTGGCGGGGGTGGGCAAGCCGCTCCCCCGCGAGGTCGAGACCGCCTACGACGAACTGTGGTGGGTCAAGCGGAAGATGGCCCGCGAGGGCTTCTCGGTGCTGCCGCCGGCGTTGGCCCTGCGCAAGGAGGCCGAGGACGCGCTGGAGGCGGCCCTCGCGGCGCCCTCGGAGCGGATCGTCCGGAAGATCCTCACGGAGATCAACGCGAAGATCAGCGACATGATGTTCAAGCCGCCGCCCGGCCCCCCGCTGGGCAAGAAGCCGTACGACGTCGAGGACGTCGTACGGCAGTGGCGGGAGCGCCGGGCGGCGGCGGACGGCTCAGACGTGTAGCAGCCGTTCCGCCAGCTCGCGGTAGTCCCGCAGGGCGAGCCGCAGCTGCTCGGTGTCGGTCGCCGCCGCGGTCCTGCCCTCACCGGCGCCGTCGGTCTGCCAGGACCGCCGCAGGGTGCGGCGCCGCTCGGTCACCGCGTCCGTGAAGCGCTCGGTGAGCTCCTGCAGTGCGCGATCGGCCTCCTGTACGGCGTCCCGCGGCGCGTCGACGAAGCCGGCCACGGCGTGCTGCAACTGCGCCGTGAGCTTGTCGGTGTCGTCGAGCCGGAGGAGACGGGCGGGGGCCCGGTCACCGTCGTGGTGGGTGCCGGTGCCCGCGGGCGTCCGCTCGGCGCCGCCATGGTGGGTGCCCGTGCCCGCGGGCGTCCGCTCGGCGCCATCGTGATGGGTGCCCGTGCCCGCGGGCGTCCGGTCGGCGCCATCGTGATGGGTGCCCGTGCCCGCGGGCGTCCGGTCGGCGCCATCGTGATGGGTGCCCGTGCCCGCGGGGGCGGTGTCGCCGGGCCGCGGGTGCGCGGCGACCAGCGGGCTCTCGCCGTCGGGGGCCGGGGCGGTGCGGCCGGTTCCCTCACGGGTGCCGGAGTCCCGGGTGCCGGGGTCCGGGGCGTCGCTCCGGACGCCAGGGGTGGTGCGGGGCCCCCCGACGGGCGGGATGTCGCCGGGGCGTCGGCTCGTGTCGGTCATCGCTCAGCTCTCCTTCGCCTGGTGCCGGTGGAACAACGACGGCGTGCGGTGGCCGCGTTCGGCGGCCGGGGACGTGCGGTCACGGTCCGCACCGGCGCGGTGGTGTCCGGCCTCGTGCCGGGACGGCCGCACCAGTTCCTCGAACAGCGCACGGGCCTCGACGACGGCCTCGCGCATCTCCTCGGTGCCCGCACCACCGTCGCGCGCGCCGTTCGCGCGGGCCTGCGCCACCCGGTGCACGCGCCGGTAGCCCTCGACATGGTGGGCGTGGTGCACGGACAGCGCGGCGAGCTGGTCCTCGTAGTGCCCGTCGGCGGGGAAGCCCCGCGCGGCGGCGAGTTCGGCGATCAGCCGGTCCGCCTCGGCGACCGCGTCCCGCGGCGCGTCGACGAACCGCTCCTGGACCGCCGTCCAGCGCGCCTCGTACCCCTCCCGCTCGGCGGGCTCCAACGACCGTACGCGCAGGTCGCCGTGGCGCTCCACGCGCTCGGCGAGCTCCCGCTCGGCGGCCTTGGTGTCTCCGTCGTGCCGGGCGACGGCACGGTCGTACTCGGGTCCGAAGCGCCGCTTCAGGCCGGTGCCGTGCCGCGGGCCGCGGGCGCGCAGGGTCAGCACGGCCGCGACGACAGCGACCGCAACAATCACGATCAACGCAATGATCAGGCCAGTGGACATGAATGCCTTCCGGGTTCTCGGCCCAACCGGCACTCCTCGCGAGCCGGTTCGTCTTCCGGGTTGCCCGAAGGTTCACGCACAAACAGTTCGGGGCCGTAACGGTCCGCCACGGCTTATTCGCTTGCGTGCCCGCCGGAGGGTCCGCCGAGAATGCGGGCATGGTGTGGACCGTGGCCCCCGAACCGTACGACTCCTCCGTCGCCGCCGCACTGTGGCGGGCGTACTGCACGGAGGTCAGTGACCGCTGGTACCTGCTGCACGAGGGGCGGCGGACCGATCCCGAGGAGCTGGAGCGGGAGATCGCCGCCACGTCGGGGGCCGACCTCGCGCCGCCGAAGGGCCGGCTGCTGGTCGCGCGGTACGCGGGTGAGCCGGCCGGCTCCGCGGGCATCCGGCTGCGGGCCGGCGCGACCGCCGAACTGACCCGGGTGTTCCTGTACACGGGCATGCGGGGCAGGGGCGGGGCGGCGCTGCTGGTACGGGCCGCCGAGGACGCGGCCCGTGCCTCGGGTGCCACCCGGATGGTCCTGGACACGCGCGGGGACCTCGTCGAGGCCCGTGCGCTGTACGCCCGGCTCGGCTACGCGGAGACCGAGCCGCACAACGCCGACCCGTACGCCGAGCACTGGTTCGCCAAGGAGCTGGGCTGAGGACGCGTCTCAGCCGGTCCGGGTCACCGCCCGTTCGTCGTGCGGGCGTTCGTCCCGGGAGCCGCACAGCTCGTCGTTCAGGTCGTGCACCAGCCGTACCAGGTCGGTCGGGCGGTCCGGCCCCCACCAGTCGCCGAGCAGCTCGGCCAGCGACTCCTCGCGGGCCCGCGCCAGCCGCTCCGTCACCTCGCGCCCCTCGTCGGTGAGCACCATGTCGAGGCCCCGGCGCACTGCGAGGTGCCGTATCTCGGCCTGGCGGGCGGCCTCGAGGACGATGTTCAGCGGGACGGGGCTGCGTTCGGCGAGCAGGGCCGGTTCCACCGAGCCGTGTTTCCTGATCCGCAGCAGCAGCCAGCTCGTCGCGGGCAGCAGGTCGTAGCCCGCGCGGTCGGTGACCTTCCGGTAGATCTCGCGGCGCCCCTCACGGGTGCCGAGCACCGACAGCGCGCGGCACACCTCGTCGTACGAGGACCGCTCCACGGGGTTGCTGGCGAGCGTCTCGGTGACGTCGGGCGCGGTGACCGAGGCGCGCAGCCGGTCCTCCTTGAGGAACCAGGCCAGCGCGAAGCCGAGGAGGGCGATGGGCACGGCGTACAGGAAGACGTCGGTGATGGCGGTGGCGTACGCGTCGACCGCCGGTGGGCGCAGGGCGGGCGGCAGGCCGGCGATGCCGCGCGGGTCGGCCTCCAGGGAGTCGGCGGAGACGCCGGGCGGGAGCCGCGCCCCCCGGAAGGCGTCGGTGAGCTCGTGGCCCAGACGGCTCGCGAAGATCGTGCCGAAGATGGCGACGCCGAACGAGGCGCCGATGGAACGGAAGAAGGTCGCGCCGGAGGTGGCGACGCCGAGGTCCTCGTAGGGGACGGCGTTCTGCACGATCAGCACCAGGACCTGCATCACCAGGCCGAGTCCGAGGCCGAAGACGAAGAAGTACGCGCTCATCTCGGCGGTGGAGCTGTGTGCGTCGAGCTGGTGGAGCAGCAGCAGTCCGAGGGTGGTGACGGCGGTGCCCGCGATCGGGAACACCTTCCAGCGGCCGGTGCGGCTGACGATCTGCCCGGAGCCGGTGGAGGACAGCAGCATGCCGGCCACCATCGGCAGCATGTGCACGCCGGACATGGTCGGGGTGATGCCGTGGACCACCTGGAGGAAGGTCGGCAGATAGGTCATCGCGCCGAACATGGCGAAGCCGATGATGAAGCTGATCACGGCGGAGAGCGTGAACGTGCGCACCCGGAACAGCTTCAGCGGCAGCACCGGCTCGGCGGCCCGCCGTTCCACCGCCACGAAGGCCACGGCGAGGAGCACGCCGAGCACCGCGAGCCCGATGACCTGCGGCGAGGCCCAGTCCCAGGTGGTGCCGCCGAGGGAGGCGACCAGCACCAGGCAGGTGGCGACGGAGGCGATGAGGAAGGTGCCGAGGTAGTCGATGACGTGCTTGGTCCGCCGGCGCGGGATGTGCAGCACCGCCGCGATCACGGCGAGCGCGACGATCCCGACGGGCAGGTTGATGTAGAACACCCAGCGCCAGCTCAGGTGCTCGGTGAACAGTCCGCCGAGCAGGGGTCCGAGGACGCTCGTCGTGCCGAACACCGCACCGAACAGGCCCTGGTAGCGGCCGCGTTCGCGAGGCGGCACGAGGTCGCCGACGATCGCCATCGACAGCACGATCAGCCCGCCGCCGCCCAGTCCCTGGAGCGCGCGGAACGCGATCAGCTGGGGCATGTCCTGCGCCGCGCCGCACAGCGCGGAGCCCACCAGGAAGATCACGATGGCGGTCTGGAAGAGCTTCTTGCGCCCGTACTGGTCGCCGAGCTTGCCCCACAGCGGGGTCGCGGCGGTCGAGGCCAGCAGATACGCGGTGACCACCCAGGACAGATGCTCCAGGCCGCCCAGTTCGCTGACGATGGTGGGCAGCGCGGTGGCGACGATGGTCTGGTCGAGGGCGGCGAGCAGCAGGCCGAGCAGCAGGGCGCCGATCGAGACCATGACGTTCTTGGACACGTGCTCCCGGTCACCGGGGTCACGGTCGGGCGGCCCGGCGCCGGGTGCCGGCCCCTTGTTGCTCGCCTTCGGCGCCGTACGGTGCGCGTCCCCGGCCATGAAGACCTCCACAGAATCCTGGTTCCACCGTCCATCGTGATCGGTGTGACCCGTTATGGCCTGTTGAGTCCTTCCGGAAGTCCATATTCCGGGGGCGCGCGGACGGAGCTGTGAAGAAGATCTGCATAATCTCTGGAGTTCGCGAGGGGAGGGACGAACACATGGAACAACCGAACGGAAACCCGTGCCCGGAGTGCGGTGCGCCCAGGAACAGCGACAACACGCCGTCGTGCGCCTGCACCCTGCGTGCGTCCGACGCCCTTCGCGACGCCCGTACGGCGGAGGCCGCCGCCGCGGAGGACTTCGATCCGCTGCGCATACGGCCGTACGTCGAGCTGGACGGCGGGACCGGGCAGGGTGCGCCGGACGGGCCGGCGGAGGCCACGGGCACGCCGGAGCCGTCCGCTCCGTCCGCTCCGTCCACGGGTGGGCCCGGCGCCTCGGGGGCGGTCGACGAGACCATGACCCTGCGCGCCGTCCCGTCGGAGGCGGCGCCCGGCACGGCGGACCCGACGTCCGTCCTCCCGACGCCGCTGGCACCCGGGACGGCCCGGCCGAACGCCACCGATCTGCATCTGTTCGACACCACGCAGCCCCTCGCGGCCGTCCCCGCCGCGTCCGGTCCGGACGGCACCGACGAGGCACCGCCGCGCCGGCGCCGCCGCGGGGTGCTGTTCGCGGTCGCCGGGGCCGTGGTCGCCGTGGTGGGGGCGGCGGGGTGGGCGAGCGGAGTGTTCTCCTACGAGACGCCGTCCCGGGACGGCGCGGCGCCGGAGGACGTCAGGGCGAGCGTCCCGGACGCGTCGCCCGCCGCGCCCTCCGCGGAGCCAACGACCGGTGCGTCCTCCGCCGCGCCGTCGTCGTCCGCCTCCCCGTCCGCCTCCCCGTCGGCGAGCGCGAGCGCGTCGGCCTCCCCGTCGGCGTCGGCGTCCACCGCCTCGGCGAGCCCGTCGGGGTCCGCCGAACCGTCCTCGACCCCGACGACCACGGCGCCGGCCGACCCCGCCGAGGACACGGAGGAGGAGGACCCCGGCGACACCGGCCCTGCGCTGAGCCGCGGCGACCGCGGCTCGGAGGTCACGGAACTCCAGCAGCGCCTGCACCAGCTGTACCTCTACAACGACGAGATCAACGGCCAGTTCAACCGCCGCGTGGAGGAGTCCCTGCGCAACTACCAGTGGTCCCGGGGCCTCCAGGACGAACTGGGCGTGTACGGCCCCCGGACGCGGGCCCGCCTGGAATCGGAGACCCAGGAGCCCTGACGGGCGGGCGCCGGCGCCCCGGGGCGCTCCCGGCCGCGCACCGTGGAACTCTCCGTGGAAGTGTCATGTTTCGCGGCTCCACGACCCGGCTCCGCACGATGCGCCGGCAGCCCCCCGCAGGGGGCCGGGCCCCTGCCCTACTCCGTGATGTGCAGCCGGATCGTGCCGTCGGCCGCGGCCTCCACCCGTACCTGGGTCAGATCCCGTACGACCGCGTCCGGACCGTGGAAGCCGGCCCGGGGGCCGATGCCCACCACCCGCATCCCGGCCGCGCGGCCCGCGGTTATGCCCGCGCCGGAGTCCTCGAAGACCACGCAGTCGGCCGGGTCGACGCCCAGTTCCGCCGCGCCCTTCAGGAAGCCCTCCGGGTCGGGCTTGCTCGCACCGACGGACTCCGCCGTCACCCGCACGTCGGGCCGCTCCAGCCCGGCGGCGGCCATCCGCGCCGTCGACAGGGCGACGTCGGCGGAGGTCACGAGCGCGTGCGGCAGCCCCTTCAGGGAGGCGAGGAACGCGCGGGCGCCCGGCACCTCGACGACGCCCCCGGTGTCCGCGGTCTCCTCGGCGAGCATGCGGGCGTTGTCCGCGTGGTTCTGCTCCATCGGGCGGTCGGGCAGCAGCAGGGCCATCGAGGCGTATCCCTGGCGCCCGTGCACGACCTTCATGACCTCGTCGCCGTCGAGCCCGTTCCGGTCGGCCCAGCGCCGCCAGACGCGTTCGACGGAGGCGTCCGAGTTGACGAGGGTGCCGTCCATGTCCAGCAGGAGGGCGCGGGCGGTGAGTACGGCGGTGGCCGTCATCGGCAGCTCCAAGGCGCGGAGGAGGGGCTTCGGGTGGTGACCCGGGGGACAGAGTGACCCCGCCCGCCGGTCAGGGAGAACGGGCGGGAGCCACTTTGTTCATCCACGGTACAAAACAAACCCGGCATCCCGCCACCTCCTTCGCCGACCGTTCACGAACGCTTCGGCCCGCCGTTGCCGCGAAAGGCCCGCGCGGCGGGGGTCACCCGGCGACCGCCTCCCACAGGCTCCACGCGCCGAGGCCCAGCATCAGCAGCGCCGCGATCTGCGTGATCAGCTTGAGCGGGACCCGCTTCATCAGCGCCTTTCCACCGACGATGCCGAGCCCGGCCACCGACCACAGCGCGAGCACCGCGCCGAGGCCGACGGAGAGCGGGTCGCCGTAGCGGGCGGCGAGGTTGGCCGTCATGATCTGCGTCAGATCGCCGAACTCGGCGACCAGGATCAGCATGAATCCGGCCCCGGAGACCTTCCAGAAGGACTGGTTCTCCGGCTTGCGGACCTCCTCCTCGTCCTCGTCCCTCTTCATCAGCAGCACCGCCGCGCCACCCAGGAAGAGCACGCCCGTGATCGCGTGCACGATCTGCTGCGGCAGCAGCGTGAGCACGCTTCCGGCCGCCACCGCGAGCGCCACGTGCAGCGCGAAGGCGGCGGCGACACCGGCGAAGACGTAGGAGGCGCGGTAACGGGTGCCGAGGACGAGGCCGGCGAGTGCGGTCTTGTCCGGCAGTTCGGCGAGGAAGACGACGCCGAAGACGACGGCCGTCACGGTCAGGCTGATCAACGGTTCCTCAATCGGTCGGGACTGCCCCGCCGAGAGTGCTGTGCGATTTCCACGGGACACCTCGGCACGGCAGCACACACGGCACCCGTGCCGTAGGCACGGGCGTGTACTGCTTGCCGAAGGTCTCGCTGGCCGACCCCGCGTCGCGAGGTCCGCCTCCGGGCGCCGGCTCAGGCGTGCTGAGCAGTATGTCGACGGTCCGGCGAAGAGCTACTCCCCTTCTGCGCCGTCCATGGTACGCGAGGCCCGCGCCGGCCGTCGCACGCGGAAACTTCACACCCGAACCATAGACGTGTCATGAACTCGCCATTAGCTTCTTACCGCATCCACTCCTGCCGGCCACGCGGCGCGGCGAGCATCCCCTTGCCCGCACGCCAACGGCCCCACCCCACAAGGGAGTTCGCATGTCGAAGTTCTACGCGCGTCGACGGCTCAGCACAGTCGCGGCGTTCACCGGACTCATAGCCTCCGTCGGCCTGTTCAACGGACCGACCGCCTCCGCCGCCCTCCCCACCCCGGTCAGTGCCTCCACCGCCCGCGGCTACCTGGCCTCGCTCACGGTGGCCACCGAGGACCGCACGGGCTACGACCGTGACCTGTTCCCGCACTGGATCACGCAGTCCGGTTCCTGCAACACCCGCGAGACCGTCCTCAAGCGCGACGGTTCGGGCGTCGTCACCGACTCCTCCTGCGCCGCCACCGGCGGCAGCTGGTACTCCCCGTACGACGGCGCCACCTGGTCCGCCGCCTCCGACGTCGACATCGACCACCTCGTACCGCTCGCCGAGGCCTGGGACTCCGGCGCCGACTCCTGGTCCACCTCGCGGCGCCAGTCCTTCGCCAACGACCTGACCCGCCCGCAGCTCCTCGCCGTCACGGACAACGTCAACCAGTCCAAGGGCGACCAGGACCCGGCCACCTGGATGCCGTCGCGCTCGGCCTACCGCTGCACCTACGTCCGCGCCTGGGTGCAGGTGAAGTACTACTACGACCTGTCGGTCGACTCGGCCGAGAAGTCCGCCCTGCAGGGGTACCTGGCGAACTGCTGACGCGCCCCGCGAACTGCCGGGTGCACAAATCTCCCCGGCGGCCTCCGTCGCTGCGTACCGTACGGGGCGACGGAGGAAGGGGTCACCATGGCCGGACTGCGGCTCGGACCACTGCTGAGGTACATCGACGGCTCGTCCGCCACCATCTGGGTCGAGACCGGCCGCCCGGGCACCGTGGAGGTGCGCTGCGCGGACGGGACCGGCGGGACGACCGGCACCTTTCAGATCGCGGGCCACCATTACGCGCTCGTCCACGTCACCGGTCTCACACCGGGGACGGCCACCCCGTACGAGGTCTTCCTGGACGACACCCGGGTGTGGCCGCTGACCGAGGCCCCCTTCCCGTCGCTCCCGCCGTCCGTCATCCCCACCCCGGGCCCGGACGGCCGTACGCGCGTCACGTTCGGTTCCTGCCGCTGGGCGTCCCCGCCCACCGGGGAGCCCGACCCGGTCGGCCCCGACGCCCTGGACGCCCTGGCGCAGCGCATCGCCGCCGACCCGGACGGCGAACGGCCCGACGTCCTGCTGCTCCTCGGCGACCAGGTGTACGCCGACGAGACCTCCGACGCCACGCGCGAGTGGCTCGCCGCCCGCCGCGATCTGAACGACCCCCCGGGCAGCCAGGTGGCGGACTACGAGGAGTACACCCACCTCTACTACGAGTCCTGGCTCGACCCGCAGGTGCGCTGGCTGCTGTCCACCGTGCCCACCTGCATGATCTTCGACGACCACGACGTGATCGACGACTGGAACACCTCCGCCTCCTGGGTCGCCGACATGCGTGCCACGTCGTGGTGGCGGGAGCGGGTGCTCAGCGGCCTGATGTCGTACTGGGTGTACCAGCACCTGGGCAACCTCTCCCCCGCCGAGGTCGAGGCCGACCCGCTGTACGCGTCCGTCCGGGCGGCCGGCGACGGCACCGACGCGCTGCGCGCCTTCGCCTCCCGGGCCGAGGCCGACGCGGCCACCGTGCGCTGGAGCTACCGGCGCGACTTCGGCCGGGTGCGCCTGGTGATGGTCGACAGCCGCGCGGCCCGCGTCCTGGAGGAGGGCCGGCGCTCCATGCTCGACCGGGCCGAGGCCGACTGGCTGCGCGAACAGGCCCTGGACGAGCGCGGCTCCTACGACCATCTGCTCATCGGTACGTCCCTGCCCTGGCTGCTGCCCCATCTGGTGCACGACGTCGAGGCGTGGAGTTCCGCGCTGTGCCGGGGCGACAAGGGCACCCGCTGGGCGCGGCTCGGGGAGAAGCTGCGGCGCGGGGCGGATCTGGAGCACTGGGCGGCCTTTCCGGAGTCGTTCGGCGAGCTGGCGGAGCTGATCGCCGAGGCCGGTACGGGGCCACAGGCGCCGGCGACGGTGTGCGTGCTCTCCGGAGACGTCCATCACGCCTACGTCGCCGAGCCGAGCTGGCCGGGCGGCACCGGGCCGGACTCCCGGGTGGTGCAGCTGACCTGCTCGCCCGTCCACAACTCCATTCCGCTGTCGATGAGGCTCGGCTTCCGCCTCGGCTGGGGTGGTGCCGCCCGGCTCCTCGGCCGCCTGTTCGCGCGGCACGGCCGCCTCCGCCCGCCGCCGGTCGCCTGGCGCAAGACGGGCGGGCCCTGGTTCGGCAACCAGCTCATGACGCTGACGGCCCAGGGGCGTTCGGCGGTGCTGCGGCTGGAGCACGCGCAGAAGGAGGAGGCCGGGACGCGGCTCAGGAGCGTGGCGGAGACCCGGCTGAGCCGGTGAACCTGTGGGTCCGCTGTGCAAGGTGGTGCGGATTCGGTCACGTTGTGGGTCATGACGGCGGGGTGGACGCCGTATCGACCGGCCGGGTGGACGCCGTATCGACCGGCGGGAGCGGGCGCCGGAACAGCCGAGCGGAGGCAGACCCGTGGCCAAATGTTGAACTTGCAAGTATCAGTCAGGGACACCTAGCGTGGAAAGTCGACTCGGTTCCGTCCCCCGGACCGGTCCCACCCGGGGGCCGGCCTGACCGAAGGAGACCCCCCACATGACCGGACGCCTCAACAGCGCCCAGCCATATGCCCTGGGCATGTTCCGCATCGTCGTCGGAATGCTCTTCGCCTGCCACGGCGCCGTTTCCCTGCTCGGTCTGCTCGGCGGCGTGGACGGCAACGGCGGCACCGTCGAGACCGGCGCCTGGCCCGGCTGGTACGCCGCCCTGATCGAACTCGTCGGCGGCACCCTGGTCCTGCTCGGACTCGGCACCCGCGCCGCCGCGTTCGTCTCGTCCGGCGCGATGGCCTACGCGTACTTCAAGGTCCACCAGCCCGAGGCCCTGTGGCCCATAGAGAACAACGGCGAGGGCGCGGCCATGTACTGCTGGGCCATGTTCCTGCTGGTGTTCACCGGCTCCGGAGCCTTCGGCCTGGACCGCCTGTTCACCAGGCGGTCGTCGGCGAACGGCGAACGACAGGCGGAACGGACCCCGGTGACGGCCTGACCCTCACCCCGGTGACGGCCTGACCGTCCTCCCCCTCGGGCCGCACGGGTGCCCTCCCCGTACGACGGGGAGGGCACCCTTCCCCTTTGCGCGGGGGAAGGGGAAGGGAACGCCAGGGGCTGAACACACGAACCTCCCGTGACCTTTCCGTCACTCACCGGGCGTACGCTGTATGGCTGTCACCGGCCACTCCTGCCACTCCTGCCGCTCCCGCGCGACAGCGCGGCACGGTACGGCCCACGGGGGAGCCATGGGGAGTTCGGGTGGAGAGTCTGGGGTCGCTGGTCGGCAGCCCGTGGATCTATGCGGTGGTGGCCCTCTCGGTCCTGCTCGACGTGTTCCTCCCGGTCCTGCCGAGCGGGGTACTGGTGATCACCGCGGCCACGGCGGCGGCCGCGGGCACGGCGACCGACGTGCCCGACATCCTGGTGCTGACGCTGTGCGCCGCCACCGCCTCCGTCCTGGGTGACCTGGTGGCCTACCGCCTCGCCTGGCGCGGTGGCGCCCGTCTGGACCGGGCGATCGCCCGTTCGCGGCGGCTCAGGAGCGCGCAGGAACGTCTCGGCGCCGCGTTCGCCCGGGGCGGCGGCGCCCTGGTGGTCCTCGCCCGCTTCGCGCCGGCCGGGCGCTCGGTGGTCTCCCTCGGCGCCGGCGCCGCGCGCCACCGCGCCCGCGACTTCCTCCCCTGGTCCGCCCTGGCGGGGCTGTCCTGGGCCGCGTACAGCGTGGCCCTCGGCTACTTCGGCGCCCACTGGCTGGGCGCGACCTGGCTGGCCACGGCGGTGTCGGTGGGCGCGCTGTTCGCGGCGGGGGCGGGCGCGGGGTACCTGATGCGCCGGCAACCACGGCCTTCGGAGGCTTCGTAGCACCCTCCACCGAACCGCCGGCGATCACGCCTCCTCCGGCACCACCGCAACGGCGGGCAAGGGTGCCCATCCCCGGCGCCGCCGCAACTGCGGGCGATCGTGCCTCCCCCGGTGTCCGGAACGGCCTGGGAGGCATCCCCGGGCAACGGGGCCCCCGCTCGAGCGGAGCCGAGAGTGGGGGAGGGCGGGCGACGGGGTACCTCCCGCTCACGGGGGCCCCATGAGCGGAGCCGAGAGGGGGAAGGCACCCCGCGAACGCCGGGCTGCGCGGCCCACCCCGCCCGCCCTCGGCTCCCGGTCCGGGGTCGGGGCTCCCGGTGGGCCTACTCCGCCGTCGCCCGCCGCGCCGCGCCGCCACGCACCTCCAGCCCGTCCAGCAACTCGGCCGTCGCCGAGGCAACCGCTTCCACCGCCCGTTCGAACACCTCGCGGTTGTGGGCGGCCGGCGCCCGGAAGCCGGACACCTTCCTCACGTACTGCAGGGCGGCGGCCCGGATCTCCTCCTCCGTGGCCTCCTCGGGCTGCACGGGCGGACGCAGGGTCTTGATACTCCGGCACATGCGTCCAGTCTGACGCGCCCTCTCGGTGACGCGCCACCCAAAATCGAACAGGCGTATCATTGGGTCGTGGCTGCGACCTACGATTTTCCGAGTGACCTCCTCGCCGGCCAGGAGGAACTGCGACAGGTCCAGGGTGAGTTGTCCGCCCTGCTGAAGCGGCTCCCCTGGTCGGTCGAGCCCCTCGACGGCTTCAGCGACGACAACGGCTGGCGCAAGATCGAGCGCCCCGCCTCACCCGGCTGGACCGCCGACGAACAGGCCGAGGTGGAGAAGCTCCGACAACGGGAGCACGAGCTCGCGGTGTTCGTCAGCACCCACCGCTACTGGGCCGGACTCACCGGCGCAGACCGCACGCACGCCCGCTCCCGGCTCAAGCACACCCGCGAGGAGACGATGGAGTCCTCGTAGGACGGGCGGAAGGACGGACCGGGCGGAAGGACGGACCGGGCGGAAGGAACGGGGGAGGCACAACGACAAGGGCCCCGGAGCAACTCCAGAGGCCCTGTGTCCTGGTGGGCGCGGACGGTTTCGAACCGCCGACATCCTGCTTGTAAGGCAGGCGCTCTACCCCTGAGCTACGCACCCGGGACCCGGGCCATGCGCCCAGGTCGAGTCGACAGCCTACGTGACTCCGCTCCCCTACCTGAAGGAGGGGGCTTCCGACCTGAGGGTTGCGGTCCAGCCCGAACCGGTCCCTTGCGGGACGAATGGAAATTACCACAGGCCAGGGAAGCGATTCCCCACCGGCGATCACCGGGGGCTATCCCCACCCCGGATCCGCCAGCCGCCCGGATCCCCCCGCGGGCTCCCCGTCCGTACGGTCGAAGAGCGCCCGGACACCGCCGGTGAGCGCCACCGTCCGTCCCAGGGGGAGACCGTCATGACCCGCACGACCCGTACCGCCCGAACCATCGGCTCCGCTTCCGGCGCCCGCGCCGCGTGGACCCGCGCCCTCGCCCTCACCGGGGCCACCGTGGTGATCGTCGCGGGCGTGAGCGCCTGCGGGGCGTCGGCCGCCGACGACGCCGACCCCGACCGCCGCTCCTTCGACCTGCCCGGCAGGACCCTCACCATCGACTCCGACGACTCCACCCTCGAGATCGTCGCCTCGGACGAGAACGCCCCGGGCGAGGTCGGGGTCACCCGGTGGTTCCAGGGCACCGTCGCCATCGGCTCGGACCCGAAGGTCACCTGGTCCATGGACGGTGACCGGCTGGTACTGCGGGAGAAGTGCTCCGGGCTCGTCGCCAACTGCTCCACCAAGCACCGCATCGAGGTGCCCCGCGGGGTCTCCGTCAAGGTCGAGGAGAAGGACGGCAGCGTGCGGGCGCGGGGCTTCCGCGACGCGCTGAGCATCCGCACGACGGACGGTTCGGTCCATGTCACGGACTCCACCGGGCCGCTGGAACTGCGCACCGGTGACGGGTCCGTGCGCGCGGAGGTCTCCTCCCGTACGGTGCGCACCCACAGCGGTGACGGCTCGGTCCGCCTCGAACTCGCCGCCGTACCGGACCTGGTGGACTCCCGCAGCGGCGACGGCTCCCTGACGATCGACCTGCCGCGGGCCTCCTACCGCGTGGACACCGGAACCGGTGACGGCGCCGAGGACGTGTCCGTGCCCCGCGACGACTCCAGCTCCCACGTGGTGACCGCGCGCACCGGCGACGGCAAACTCACCGTCCGCACGGTGAACTGACCGACCCGTGTGTTCGTCCTTCACCGGTGGGAGAATGGCATCGGGCCGGGCGAACGACAGTACGGGAGAGGGATGTGACGGCGACACCAGCGCAGCCGTACTCGCCGTCGGAGCCGCGCGTGCCTCGCACGCGTCGTGCCGTGCCTCCGCTTCCTCCTCGGCCGGGTGTCCGCCGCGCTCGCGGCGCGCTGCGGGACGCGCTCGCCCTCGTGGGGCTGCCGCTGGTCGCGGCGCTGGTGCTGCCCGCCGCGTTCGCCGGGGGCGGGACGCGGCGCTGGTTCGGCGGGCGGGCCGAGAACCAGCGGGCCGAGGCGCAGGCCGCCAAGGACGCGGCGGCGGCCGCCTTCTACGAACTCGACACCGCCCAGCGCGACCTGCGGATCTCCATCGAGACGATCACCGCTGTCGACGCCTCCCCCGCCGCCCGCCGTGCCGTCGCCGACTTCGAGGCCCTCGGCCGGCGCATCGACGAGGCCAGCCGGCAGTACATCGGCGCCGTCGACGCCCACGACCTGGACCGCGACGACCTGGAGGCCTCGGCAGCCGCCCAGGCCCGCGACCGGCTGACCGCCGCCAAGGACGAACTCGGCCGGGTCAGGCAGGAGCTGGACCGGTTCACCGAAGGGCTCGGCTCCCTCCTCGGCAAGGCCGAGACCCAGCTCGCCCGGCTCGCGCCCGCCGTCGAACGCGCCCGGCAGGCGCTGCTCGCCGCCTCGAACGCCCTCGACACCGCACGCGGATCGGGCCTGAGGGCCGACGACCTCGCCGCCCGGCTCGCCGCGCTCTCCCCGGAACTGACCAAGCTGAACCAGGGCGCGGGACAGCACGGCGTGCCGGGGACCCTGGAGCGTGCCGAACGGGTCACGCGCGAGGCCGAGGCGGTCCGCGTCGAAGCCGAACGGCTGCCGGAACGGGCCGCCGAGACCGACCACCGGCTGGTCTCCCTGCGTACCCGCGCCCAGGCCCTCACCACCCGCTCCGAACAGGTCGAACCGATCCTCAGCGAACTGCGCCGGCGCTTCACCGCCGCCTGCTGGCAGGACCTGCAGCACGTCCCCGGCGTCGCCTCGGAGAACGTGGGGCAGGCGGAGGCGAGACTCACCGAGGCCCGGGCGGCCCGCGAGGAGCAGCGCTGGGCGGACGCCACCGCCCTGCTGTCGACCGCGCGGGCGCTGCTGAACACGACCGACGAGGCGGTGTCGGCCGCCGGTGACCGGCTGCGGCGGCTGAACGCGGTGCAGAAGGACCCCGGGCAGGAGATCGAACGCACCCGCTTCGCCATCCGGGACGCCCAGCGGCTGGCCATGGCCGGCCGCAACACCCCCGACCCGCGTCACGCCCGTCCCCTGGACGACGCCGTGGCCCGGCTGGAGCGAGCCGTCGCCGGACTGGAGGGCCGCCATCCCGACTACTGGCACTTCCTGACGGAGACGGAGGAGGTACGGGCGGCGGTGAGCCGTGTGGTGGCCCGGATCCGGGAGGAACGCGGCAGCGCCGCCCACTGACCGTCCCGGCGCCGGCCGGGCCGGTTAACCTGTGCCCATGCCTCGCTACGAGTACCGCTGCCGGACCTGCGGCGACACCTTCGAACTGAGCCGCCCCATGGCGGAGTCCTCCGCGCCCGCGGCCTGCCCGGCGGGTCACGACGACACGGTCAAGCTCCTCTCCACGGTGGCGGTGGCCGGTACCGCCGCGGCCCCGGCTCCCCGCGCGGGCGGTGGCGGTGGCTGCTGCGGTGGCGGCTGCTGCGGCTGACGGGCTCCTTCAGGGTCCCTTCAGCTTCACGTTCCTAGCGTGAGGGCATGACAGCCGGCGCAGCGCACACGATCACAGCGGCCGCGGACGGGGGTGCCGGACCACAGTGGGTCAACGACCTCATGGACGCCATGGGCGCCCCCGGGGCCGGCCTCGCCATCGCGCTGGAGAACCTCTTCCCTCCCCTGCCCAGTGAGGTGATCCTGCCGCTGGCGGGGTTCGCCGCGAGCAGTGGGCGGACGGGTCTGCTCGCCGTGCTGCTGTGGACCACCGCCGGCTCGGTGATCGGCGCGCTCGCGTTGTACGGAGTGGGCGCGCTGCTCGGCAGGGACCGGACGGTGGCGATCGCGGGGCGGCTGCCTCTGGTGAAGGTCTCGGACATCGAGAAGACGGAGGCGTGGTTCCTGCGGCACGGGCCGAAGGCGGTGTTCTTCGGCCGGATGATCCCGATCTTCCGCAGTCTCATATCGGTGCCGGCCGGCGTGGAGCGCATGCGGCTGCCGCTGTTCCTGGGTCTGACCACGCTGGGCAGCGCGATCTGGAACACCGCGTTCGTGCTCGCGGGGTACGCGCTGGGGGACAACTGGGAGCAGGTGTCGACCATCGTGTCGGCGTACTCGAAGGTGGTCCTCGGCGTGGCCGCGCTGGCCCTGGTGGCGTTCGTGGTCCTGCGGCTGCTGCGCTCGGGCGACGGCCGCCGGCGGCGGGACGGGCGAGCGGGCACGGATCACCCACGCCCGCCGCACCCCGCCCCCGGTGCCGGTCACGCCGTCGGAGACGTGCCCGCCCGCGGGTACGGCTCCGGCGACACGGTGAGCCTGCGGCGCCACCGCTGACGCCCCTGCCGCATGGCCTCACGGCCGTGCGGTCTCACCGGGGTGAACGCACCGTCTGCAGGAACTCGCGCAGGATGCGCTCGCCGGCCAGGACGCCCCGCTCGGGGAGAGCCCTGAGCGCGGGGGCCGTCCAGTCGGCGTCGGCGAGTTCTCCGTGACCGGGGCGCCAGCCCCGGTCCACGGCGAGGAGCAGATCGGCGTCGAGGAGGGAGTCCCCGGCGGCGAGCGTGAGATCGGCGCCGGTGCGGCGGGCGACCTCGTGCATGGCCGCGCTCTTGGTGAGGGGCCCCGGCACGGCGTAGATCTTGCGGCCCTGGAGGGACACCGTCCAGCCGCGGTTCTCCGCCCACTCCCCGAGTTCCTTCACCCACTCCTCGCGCAGCAGTTCCCGCTCGACGACGAGGTAGGCGAAAAGGTCGTCGGCGACCCGGTGCTTGCGCACCCAGACCGGGTCGGCGGTCCGCAGCAGATGCTCCTGCACCTCGGACAGCGGGGCGCACTCGTCGGCCAGCCGGGCGAGCACCCGGGCGTGCCAGTCCTGATCGGACACGCCGTCGACCAGGAGGTGTCCGCCGTTGGCGCAGATCGCGTAGGTCGGCGGCGGGCCGGGGAGGTTGATGCGCTGGTACTGCTTGCGGGTGCGGGTCGTCGTGGGCACGAAGACGGCCTCGTCGCCGAGGTCGGTGAGGAGCCGGGCCGCCGTCTCCGTCATGTAGGAAAGGGGCTTGCTCTCGTGGACCTCCACGCACAGCAGCCGGGGTGCCCGTGCGTCCGGCATGGTCAGGGCGAGGGCGGCGGCGGAGTAGATGAGGGTGCGGTCGAGGTCGCTGGCGACGATGACGGGCATCAGCGGGTCACCGCCTTGCCGTCGGTACCGGTGGCGCCGCGGGTGTAGCGGGGGTGGATCAGCCCGACGCAGGTGTAGGGGAGTCCGTCGACCTCTTCGACGGGGACGCCCCGCTGCTGAGCGAGGAGGCGTACGTGGTCGAGGTCGCTGCCGGCTCCGGCCCGGGCGAGCACCTTCCAGGGCACCCGGCGCAGCAGCACCCGGGTGGTCTCGCCGACGCCGGGCTTGACGAGGTTCACGTCGTGGATGCCGTACTCCTCGCTGATGCGTTCGACCGCCGCCCAGCCCTCCCAGGTGGGGGTGCGGTCGGTGGAGAGCAGTTCCTTGGCCTGGGCGCAGGCTGCGTCGGTGACCTCCGGGAAGCGGGCGGACACGGCGTCCAGGAAGGCCACCGAGAGATCCGTGCCGGCGAGTTCGCGGTAGAACTTGGCGCCGTGGAAGTCGTGCGGGCCGACCAGGTCGGCGCGGAGCACGGTGCGTGAGATCAGGCCGGACACGGTGGAGTTGAGGCAGGCGGAGGGGATCAGGTAGTCCTCGCGGGTGCCGTAGGTGCGTACGCAGGAGCCGGGGTCGGCCAGGACCGCGATCTCCGGGTCGAAGCCGGTGACGCCCTCGGCCTTCTCGAACTCCTCGACGGCCTGGGCGAGTTCGCGGGTGATGGCGCCCTTGCCGGTCCAGCCGTCGACGAAGACCACGTCCCGGGGGTCGTGGTGGGCGGCCAGCCAGCGCAGCGCGTTGGTGTCGATGCCCCGGCCGCGGACGATGGAGACCGCGTAGTGCGGGAGGTCGAGCTGGTGGCGGTGCTGGGCCCAGCGGCGCATCAGGATGCCGACGGGGGTGCCCGCGCGGGCCAGGGAGACCAGGACCGGGCGGGGTGACCTTTCGGCGAGGACGGTCTCGGTGACCACGCCCACCGCGTGGGCGAGGCGGGCCGCGGACTCGTCCAGGGCCGCGTGGAACAGCGCCTGGTACTGCTCGCTGGGCTGGTACTCCACGGGCAGCGACTCCGCGTAGTGGGCGCCGCCGCTCTGGATGGCCTCCTCGCGCTCCTCGGTCGGCGCCTCGAGTGTCACGTCCGAGAGGTCCTGGAGCAGCCAGCCGACCTCCTCGGGCGCGTACGAGGAGAAGGCAGGGCCTCTGAGGGGCGCGGGCAGCATGGTGGCGGGCCTTTCGGGGGCGTCCGGTCGGGCGTCCTGGGGGGCGTCCTGGGGCGCGGGTACGTACGACGGTACGACCGCGAGGAGGACCTGCGGGGTGTGCGCGGCGAGCCGGGCGAGCAGGCCGCCGGGCGCGTGCAGTGCGGGGGTGTCGGCGGCCGAGTCGACGACGGCGACGACGGCGTCGAAGCCGCCGCCGGCGACGTTGTAGGCGTAGCGCTCGCCGGGACCGTCGGCGGGGTCGTCGTGGGCGGGGAAGACCAGGCGGGTGCGTATCGCGTAGCCGGGGTCGTCGACGGCGAGGACGGGCGAACGGGTGGTGGTGGAGAAGCGCACCTCGGCGCCGGTGGTCCGCTCCAGTTCGCCGGCGAGGCGCAGCGGGGCGTACATCAGCTCCTCGAAGCCGAGGACGAGGACGCGGTGCGCCCTGGCGGGGAGTGCCTCTGCCAGGCGGGCCGCCATGTCGGGGAGTGCGGATTCGAGGCGGGCCCGGTGCGCGGGGGTGAAGCCGTGACGTCCCCCGTCGGGGAGCCCGGCGGGCCAGCCCAGGTCCACTCGCGTGGGCGTGCCGTTCGGCTGCGGCCCGTCGTGGGCCGATCGCGCCCACGCGGCGGTAGCCGCAGATTCAACTACGTCCCGCGCCCCTGGGGGGTGGGCCCGACCGTCGCTTTCAGAACCAACGGCACCGACGACGCCCTCCGGGGGGACGGGGAACCGCGCGGCCGGCCCCGACGCAGCCGCAGTCGGCGAACCGTCCGCCGTGGCGCTCTCGTAGCGCGCCACCAGTTCCCGGCCTTTCTCCAGGACGCCGTCAGGCAACCGCACCGTGCCCGAGGCGACCGTCACCAGGTCGATGCGTGCGCCGATCTCGTCGGCGAACCCGTCCAGCCGCCCGGCGTCCGCGGGCGACCGCATGTCGACGAGGGCGACGATCACGTACCGCCCCCGCGGATACCGCGCATGAAGATCACGGACGGTGTTCAGCACCGTGTTGCCGGTGGAGAACTCGTCGTCGACCAGGACCAGCGGCCCTTCGCCCGCGAGCAGCCGGGGATTCTCCGGGAGCAGCAGGTGGGACGTCGCGTGGGAGTGGGACTCCTCGAAGCCCCCGGCCGTGGCCGTCCCCGCCACCGGTCGGCGCGTGGAGTGCAGGTAGGGCGCGACGCCCAGACCGTCGGCGACGGAGTGGCCCAGTCCGGTCGCGGTCTCCGCGTAGCCGAGGACGACCGCGTCCTTCGCCGAGGCCCCCAGCAGCTCCCGCACCCTGCGGCCGAGCTCGACGCCGTGGCCGTACACGACCGACGGGGACTGGGGTACGTGCTTGCCGAGGACGTTGGACACCAGCAGGTGGGCCCGCTTGGGGTTGCGGCGCAGCGCCAGCCCCAGCAGCCCGGGCAGCGTCTCGTCCCCGGCCAGCTCGACGCCGAGCCGCCGCGTGACCCAGCTGCCGGACCATATGTCCTCGCCCGCCGGTGCCGCCCGACGCACCGGGTGGTGCATCCCCTCGTTCACAGTTCTTCTCTCCATCCCCGTCAGTCCGCCAGGCCCGCCGCGAGCAGTTCCACGAAGCCGATGTCCGCGTTGGTGACGCCGAAGACCTCGGCGCGCAGCAGGGTCCGCTCGGCCCAGGCGCGGTGGGGTTTCACCTCGTTCATCTTGTTCGTGTAGGCCGACCTGAGTACACCCCCACCGCCGCGTTCCGGCCGGAGGATGTCCTGGGCGTCACTGAACTCCTCGTGGCTGACGACGGACAGCGCGTGCACGGGGAGTACGTGCGAGGGGTGGATGCAGGTCTTGCCCAGCAGACCGTTGGCCCGGTCGAGGGAGATCTCGCGCAGCAGACCGTCCATGGCGTGCTCGATCAGCTTCTGGCGCAGTGCCACGGCCTGCACCTCGTGGAAGGGGCTCTGCCGCAGGAGCGGCTTGAACATGCGTTCCTGGACCCGGAAGTACTCCCAGACCGGCCCCGTCACGGTGAACCCGGTGCCGTCGGCCCGGGCCAGCATGTTCACCACGTCGGAGATCACGGAGGCGACGACCTGGATGTCGTAGGCCGTCATGTCGGGGCCTCTGCGCAGCCCGTAGGAGGAGCAGAAGTCGGTCACGCCGAGACGCAGCGCGAGCACGCGGTCACGGTACTTGTCGACGGCCCGGAAGATGCCTTCGAGGGTCTCGACGCGGGACTCGCGGTAGAGCAGCTCGGGCGACTCCAGCACCGGCATGGCGAACAGCCGGTGGCCGCTCTCGGCCTCGGCGGTGGCCAGCGCCTCCAGGAACGGCAGGCCGCGTTCGGCGGTGAACTTCGGCAGTACGAATCCGGACAGCAGCCGGACCGCGGGGCCGAGGCGCCGGACGAGGTCGGGGATCTGTTCGGGGGTGCGGACCCGGATGAACAGCAGCGGCAGATCCGCGCCGGGCCGCCCGGCCAGGTCGGCGAGCTGGCGTACGAGGTTCTCCTCACCGGCGGCCACGTCGGCGTCGCCGATGGAGTCCTCCAGGCACAGCACCATGGAGACCACACCGCAGCCGCCCTGCTTGAGGACGTCGTCGGCGAGCCGGGGCCGGGTCGCGGGGCTGTAGAGCGTGGCGCCGAGGGCCGCGGAGAGCAGCCGGGCCGGGGAATCCGGCGTGAACTCGACGGGCTCCCGATAGAAGAGACGTTTCCGCACCGCAGGGGCGATGTGACCGAAATGACGCATTGAACTCCCCCGTGGTCTCTCTGGAATCTCTGGAATGTCGGAAGGTGGCCGGTAATAGTACGTAGGGATCCATGTCGGCGGTTCCCTCGGGGCATGAACTTCAGGTAACCCCGCCGTGTCGACCCCAACCCCCCGCATTGTCGTGACCAGGACGGAGAAGGCAGGATGACCGTATGACGCACGCGATGCTCAAGGGGTCGAACATCCCTCTCGAGGCCACCACGGTACGTGCCGTGCTGCGCTGGTCACCCGGGCAGGGGGTGCCGGACATCGACGCCTCCGCGCTGCTCCTCGGCCCCGACGGTCGCGTGCGCTCCGACGAGGACTTCGTGTTCTACAACCAGCCACGGCACCCTGCCGGGCAGGTGTGGCGGCTCGGTAAGAAGCGCGTCGCCGAGGGCCTGACCGACACGATCCAGACGGATCTCGCCGGTGTCGAGTCCGGTGTCGGCCGGATTCTGCTCGTCGCGTCGGCGGACGGCGTCGTCTTCGACCACGTACGGGACCTGCGCATCCTGCTGTACGACGCGCAGGCCGCCGACGGGGACGCGCTGGCGCATTTCGACATCAAGCCGGAGACCGGCCAGGAGACCGCGCTGATCTGCGGTGAGCTGTACCGGCGCGGGGAGGGCTGGAAGTTCCGGGCGCTCGGCGAGGGCTACTCGAACGGCCTGAAGGGCCTGGCGACCGACTTCGGCATCTCGGTGGACGAGTCGGAGGCGGCGCAGCAGCAGCCCGATCCCTCCGACGTCACCCAGCAGCCACCCCCGACGGCGCACGTACCGGCCTCCGACCGGACCTCCTCCGAGGCCCTGACGCAGCCGCAGGCCCCGCTCGTCCCGCCGGTGCCCGAGGTGTCCCGGCCACTGCCGCCCGAGCAGCCGGCGGGAGTGCCCGCGCAGCCCGCGTACGGCTATCCGCCGCGGCAGCCCGCGGCCACGCAGCCGGCCTACGGCTATCCACAGCCGGCCGGTCAGCCCGCCTACGGCTATCCGCCTGCGCCCGCCACGGCCGCCGCGGGGGCGCCGTCCGGGTACGGTTTCCCGCCACCGGCCGCCGCCTCCCCCGACCCGGACTTCCGGCTTCCGCCGCAGGGGCCGCAGTTCATCGGGCGCTAGCGGACCGGCTCCTGTGGGACCAAGGGCTTCTCAGCGGTCGGCCTTGGTCTTGAAGCCCCTCCCCCACTGGAGCCCCCACCCGTACAGCCGGTCCAGCTCCCCCTGGAATCCGTAGACGAACTTCACCTCGCGGCGGACGAGGATCTCGTTCTTGACGTTCTCGATCATCACCACCGCGCAGGAGCGGGCCTGGGGGTGGCGTTCGTCGAGGCCGATCTCGATCCGCGGGCCGTTGCTGGGGTAGAGCGTGACCATGGCGTGCGTGCGGTCGAACGCGGGCGTCTGGTCGTAGATGTAGGCGAAGACCAGCAGCCGCTTGATGTTCTCGCGGTGGTCCAGATTGATGTACATGGTCTCGCCCGAGCCCGACCCGAACCGGTCGTCACCGCTGAGCTTGACGTACGGCGGCGCGTTGACGTCGCCGAGGAAGCCGCCGAGGGGCTGGACCACGCCCTTGGTGCCGTCCTGGAGCTCGTACAGACAGCCCAGGTCGAGGTCGACGTTGACCATGGACTGGCTGTGGCCGACCACCTCCGGCGGCTTGAGCGCCTTGAAGGGGTGGCGCAGCAGGCTCTCCCGCTGGGAGCCGCCGAAGTCGGAGGTCCGCATCCGCCAGCTCAGGTTGACCCGCAGATGGCCGGTGGCCGCGCCCTGCTTGGTCAGGGACACCTGACCGTGCCGTTTGGTCAGCTCGATGGCGTTGCTGGCCGCGCTGCCCGAGTCGAAGGCGCTCTCACGTCCGCGCCACAGTCCGTCCAGGAAACCCATTCCCGCCCCAAGTCCAGTCGCCGAACCCCGCTCGGGCCGCCAGGACTCCCGGACGGCCGACGGGGCGGCCCCGAGGAGTGGTCCTCGGTGGCCGCCCCGTCGAGAGCGTTCCTCACCCGAAGGGCTGTCACACCCCGGAGGAGACCTCAGTCTTGTCGTCGGCGTTTCCCCCGGCCGCCGCGAGCCGCTTGTTGCGGCGTACGGAGGACCAGAAGGACCAGCCGATCAGGATGACACCGATGGAGCCGGTGATGAGCTCGTGGATCTCGTACTGGATGGTGACGAGCAGGATCAGCGCCAGGGCGCCGATCGCGTAGTGCGCGCCGTGCTCCAGGTAGACGTAGTCGTCCAGGGTGCCCTGGCGGACCAGGTAGACCGTGAGGGACCGGACGTACATGGCGCCGATGCCCAGGCCGAGGGCCATCAGGACGATGTCGTTGGTGATGGCGAAGGCACCGATCACGCCGTCGAAGGAGAAGGACGCGTCCAGGACCTCGAGGTAGAGGAACATGAAGAACGCGGCCTTGCCGGCCATGGCCACCACCGTACGGGGCTTGCCGGAGCGCTCGGCCTTCTCCTCCTCCTCGTGCTCGTGTTCCTCCTCCTCCTCGAGCTTGTCCTCGAAGAAGCCGGACAGACCGCCGACGATCATGTAGGTGATCAGACCCGCGATACCGGACAGCAGGACCGTCTCCGCCTTGTCCACGTGCGCGCCGCCGTGCTGGTGGGCGTGGGTGGCGAAGGTCAGGGCGGAGATCAGCAGGATGACCAGGGCGATGCAGACCGACAGCATGTCGACCTTGCCGAGCTTGGCCAGCGGGCGCTCCAGCCAGCCCAGCCACTTGATGTCCCGGTCCTCGAAGATGAAGTCCAGGAAGATCATCAGCAGGAACATGCCACCGAACGCGGCGATCGCCGGGTGGGCGTCGGTGACGAGTTCCTGGTAGCGGTCCTTGTCACTGAGCGCGAGGTCGACCGCCTCGATCGGACCGAGCTGGGCACTGACGGCGACGATGACGACGGGGAAGACCAGCCGCATACCGAAGACGGCGATCAGGATGCCGATGGTGAGGAAGATCTTCTGCCAGAAGGCATTCATCTTCTTCAGGATGCCGGCGTTGACCACCGCGTTGTCGAAGGACAGCGAGATCTCCAGGACGGAAAGGATCGCCACGATGCCGAAGGCGGTCCACCCCCCGAAGAGAACCGCCGCGACCAGGCCGAGCGCGGTGACCGCGAACGACCAGCCGAAGGTTTTCAGAACCACTGGCTACCCCAGGTGTATTAACGGGTCTCCCCCGCCGCCATGATCGGCTTTACGAAACGTTGACTCCGAAGTCTAGAGCGATGCCCCGCAGTCCCGACGCGTACCCCTGTCCCACCGCACGGAACTTCCACTCACTCTGGTAGCGATAGAGCTCGCCGAAGATCATCGCGGTTTCGGTGGAGGCGTCCTCGCTCAGGTCGTAGCGGGCGAGTTCCTGGCCGTCCGCCTGGTTCACCACGCGGATGAAGGCGTTGCTGACCTGGCCGAAGGTCTGGCCACGCTCGTCGGCCATGTGGATGGAGACCGGAAAGACGATCTTGTCGCACTGGGCCGGCACCTTGGGGAGGTCGACCAGCAGGGACTCGTCGTCCCCGTCGCCCTCACCGGTGAGGTTGTCACCGGTGTGCTCCACCGAGCCGTCCGGGCTCTTGAGCTGGTTGTAGAAGACGAACCACTCGTCCCCCATGACCCGGCCGCCGCTGCACATCAGCGCGCTGGCGTCCAGGTCGAAGTCGGCTCCGGTGGTGGAGCGCGCGTCCCAGCCGAGCCCGATCATGACCTGCGTGAGGTTGGGTGCGGCCTTGGACAGGGAGACGTTTCCCCCCTTGGCAAGCGTGACGCCCATGATGCTGGTCCCTCCCCGGGTGGTGATGTTTCTCAGGTGGTCCTGCGCGTCCGGCGCCGCACGTAAACCGTGCGGCGCCGGGCGGTGTGGCCGTGCGGGACGGCCGGGCTCGGGCGTGGCCGCCCTGCAGGGCCTCTCAGACGTTCACACCGAAGTCCTGCGCGATGCCGCGCAGGCCGGATGCGTAGCCCTGGCCGATGGCGCGGAACTTCCACTCCGCGCCGTGCCGGTACAGCTCACCGAAGACCATGGCGGTCTCGGTCGAGGCGTCCTCGCTCAGGTCGTAGCGGGCGATCTCGGCCTCGCCGGCCTGGTTGACGACGCGGATGAACGCGTTGCGCACCTGGCCGAAGGACTGCTGGCGGTTCTCGGCGTCGTAGATGGAGACCGGGAAGACGATCTTCTCGATGTCGGCGGGAACCCCGGCGAGGTTGATCTTGATCTGCTCGTCGTCGCCCTCGCCCTCACCGGTGAGGTTGTCGCCGGTGTGCTCGACCGAGCCGTCCGGGCTCTTCAGGTTGTTGAAGAAGATGAAGTGCGCGTCGCTGGCGACCTTGCCGCCGCTGTTCAGCAGCAGTGCGCTGGCGTCGAGGTCGAAGTCGGTACCGGTCGTGGTGCGGATGTCCCACCCCAGACCGACGATGACCGCGGTCAGGCCCGGCGCCTCCTTGGTCAGCGATACGTTGCCGCCCTTGCTGAGGCTGACTCCCACGAGTCCTCCATTGGTGTCCTGGGGCGGGGTGCCCCGTAGTGCGTTGGATGTCGGATCAACGAGTCGATCCTAGTAACGGGTTCCCGGCCACCGCAGGCCCCGCGGCCGAAGAATCACAGGGTGTCGGGCCGGATCACAGGGTGTCGAGCGCTTTGACGTACTCGTTCAGGTCGCGGGCGTCCGGCAGACCGTTGACGACGGTCCAGCGCACGACGCCCTCCTTGTCGATGATGAACGTCCCGCGCACGGCGCACCCCTTGTCCTCGTCGAAGACGCCGTACGCGCGCGAGACGTTGCCGTGCGGCCAGAAATCGCTGAGCAGGGGGTACTCCAGGCCCTCCTGCTCGGCGAAGACCCGCAGGGTGTGGATGGAGTCGTTGGAGACGGCGAGCACCTGGGTGTCGCGGTCGGAGAACTGCGGCAGACGGTCGCGGACCTCGCACAGCTCGCCGGTGCACACGCCGGTGAAGGCGAACGGGTAGAAGAGCACCACCACGTTCTTCCGCCCGCGGAAGTCGGACAGCTTCACGGTCGCCCCGTGGTTGTCCTTGAGTTCGAAGTCGGGGGCCTTGTCGCCGACCTGGATCGTCATCGTCGTGTTCGTCCCTTCGGGGTGGTTCGTTCCGACCACCCTACGCAGGGAGCACGACAGGCCGACGGACGGGCCGACGCATGACGCGACCGGCCCGTCCGGGGTGGTTCATCGCTTGGACTTGGCCGCCTTCGGTGTCGCCAGCCGGCTGCCGCTCCAGTCCTTGCCCACACTGACGCCCTTGGCCGCCGTCAGGCCCGCCGTGGTGGCGGCCTCCGAGATGTCGCTCGGCTCCACATAGCCCGAACGGCCTGTCTTCGGCGTGAGAAGCAGGATCGCACCGCCCTCTTCGATGTACGTGATGGCATCCACCAGTACATCCGTCAGGTCTCCGTCGTCGTCGCGGAACCACAGCACAACGGCGTCAGCCACGTCGTCGTAGTCCTCGTCGACGAGGTCGCTCTCGATGACGCCCTCAATGGCCTCGCGGAGCTCCTGGTCGACGTCGTCGTCGTAGCCGATCTCCTGGACCACCTGCCCGGGCTGGAACCCCAGCCTGGCGGCAGGGTTCGTCCGCTCCTCCGCGTGGTCCGCGGTCGCGCTCACGGGTTGCCTCCTGATCATGTCTTGGAAATAACTCAGCCACGCGCGTGCGCGAAGCATTGGCCGTAGTCCACACGGGCGGGACGGATCGCGCAAGTACCCGGCCGTGCAGACCGCCGAAACGGTGACGATCCTGGCCGGGTCACCGCAACTCCAGGCACACCATCATGGCCCGAAGTGACGCACACCACACCTTTGTGCCCCGTTTGGCCCTTTGGGAACCGCCCATGTGTACGAAGACTCGAATGGACGAGCCCTGTGCACACCGTACTGGTCGCGACTCCGGATTACCTCCCGGTAGAGATGACGCCGGCGGCCCCGAGGTGGACCATGGGGAACGGCGCAATCCGGGCCGTACCGGTGAAACCGCGGCCCGTCTCACGGCCCTCTGACAGGTAAGGAACAGCGTGGCTTCCGCATCCGATCGCAACCCGATCATCATTGGCGGCCTTCCGAGTCAGGTTCCTGACTTCGACCCCGAGGAAACCCAGGAGTGGCTCGACTCCCTCGACGCCGCGGTCGACGAGCGCGGCCGGGAGCGGGCCCGCTATCTGATGCTGCGACTGATCGAACGTGCCCGCGAGAAGCGCGTGGCCGTGCCCGAGATGCGCAGTACGGACTACGTCAACACGATCCCGACCCGGGCCGAGCCGTTCTTCCCGGGCAACGAGGAGATCGAGCGCAAGATCCTCAACGCCACCCGCTGGAACGCCGCGGTGATGGTCTCCCGCGCGCAGCGGCCCGGCATCGGGGTCGGCGGCCACATCGCCACCTTCGCCTCCTCCGCGTCGCTGTACGACGTGGGCTTCAACCACTTCTTCCGCGGCAAGGACGAGGGCGACGGCGGCGACCAGGTCTTCTTCCAGGGGCACGCCTCCCCCGGCATCTACGCCCGCGCCTACCTGCTGGACCGGCTGAGCGAGCGGCACCTGGACGGCTTCCGCCAGGAGAAGTCGAAGGCCCCCTACGCGCTGTCGTCGTATCCGCACCCGCGGCTGATGCCCGACTTCTGGGAGTTCCCGACCGTGTCGATGGGTCTCGGCCCGATCGGCGCGATCTACCAGGCGCGGATGAACCGTTACATGCACGCGCGCGACATCGCGGACACGTCGAAGTCGCATGTGTGGGCCTTCCTCGGTGACGGCGAGATGGACGAGCCGGAGTCGCTGGGCCAGCTGACCATCGCCGCGCGCGAGGGGCTGGACAACCTCACCTTCGTCGTCAACTGCAACCTGCAGCGGCTCGACGGGCCGGTGCGCGGCAACGGCAAGATCATCCAGGAGCTGGAGTCGGTCTTCCGGGGCGCCGGCTGGAACGTGATCAAACTGGTCTGGGACCGCACCTGGGACCCGCTGCTCGCCCAGGACCGCGACGGTGTGCTGGTCAACAAGATGAACACCACGCCGGACGGGCAGTTCCAGACGTACGCCACCGAGTCGGGTGCGTACATCCGTGACCACTTCTTCGGCGACGACCACCGGCTGCGCGCGATGGTCGAGGGCATGACCGACGACCAGATCCTGCACCTGGGGCGCGGCGGTCACGACCACCGCAAGATCTACGCGGCGTACAAGGCGGCCCTGGAGCACAAGGGCCAGCCGACGGTGATCCTCGCGAAGACGGTCAAGGGCTGGACGCTGGGCCCGAACTTCGAGGGCCGCAACGCCACGCACCAGATGAAGAAGCTGACGGTCACCGACCTCAAGCACTTCCGGGACCGGCTGCACCTGCCGATCTCCGACAAGGACCTCGAGTCCGGTCCGCCGCCCTACTACCACCCGGGGCCGGACACGGAGGAGATGCAGTACATGCACGACCGCCGCAAGTCGCTCGGCGGTTACGTGCCGACGCGGGTGGTGCGGTCGAAGCCGCTGCGACTGCCCGAGGACAAGACGTACGCGACCGTGAAGAAGGGCTCGGGCCAGCAGTCCATCGCGACGACCATGGCCTTTGTCCGTCTCCTCAAGGACCTCATGCGGGACAAGGAGATCGGCAGGCGGTTCGTGCTGATCGCGCCGGACGAGTACCGCACGTTCGGCATGGACTCGTTCTTCCCGAGCGCGAAGATCTACAACCCGCTCGGCCAGCAGTACGAGTCGGTGGACCGGGAGCTGCTGCTCGCCTACAAGGAGGCGCCGAACGGGCAGATGCTGCACGACGGCATCTCCGAGGCCGGCTGCACCGCCTCGCTGATCGCGGCGGGATCGGCGTACGCCACGCACGGCGAGCCGCTCATCCCGGTGTACGTCTTCTACTCGATGTTCGGCTTCCAGCGCACCGGTGACCAGTTCTGGCAGATGTCCGACCAGATGGCACGCGGTTTCGTCCTGGGTGCGACCGCGGGGCGTACGACGCTGACCGGCGAGGGTCTTCAGCACGCGGACGGCCACTCGCAGCTGCTGGCGTCCACGAACCCGGCGTGCGTCGCGTACGACCCGGCGTTCGGGTTCGAGATCGCGCACATCGTGCAGGACGGCCTGCGCCGGATGTACGGCTCCGACGAGGAGCACCCGCACGGCGAGAACGTCTTCTACTACCTGACGGTGTACAACGAGCCGATCCAGCACCCGGCCGAACCGGAGAACGTGGACGCCGAAGGCATCGTCAAGGGTCTCTACCGCTTCAGCGAGGGCACGGCGGGGTCCCTTCCGGCGCAGATCCTGGCGTCCGGGGTCGCGCTGCCGTGGGCGATCGAGGCGCAGAAGATCCTCGCCGAGGAGTGGAACGTCAAGGCCGACGTCTGGTCGGCGACCTCCTGGAACGAGCTGCGGCGCGAGGCGGTGGACTGCGAGCGGCACAACCTGCTGCACCCCGAGGAGGAGCAGCGCACCCCGTACGTGACGCGGAAGCTCGCGGCGGCGCAGGGGCCGGTGGTGGCGGTGTCCGACTGGATGCGTTCGGTGCCGGACCAGATCGCGCGCTGGGTGCCGGGGACGTACCAGTCGCTGGGCGCGGACGGGTTCGGGTTCGCGGACACGCGGGGGGCGGCGCGGCGGTTCTTCCACATCGACGCGCAGTCGATCGTGGTGGCGGTGCTGACGGAGCTGGCGCGGGAGGGGCATGTGGACCGGTCGGTGCTGAAGCAGGCGATCGACCGGTACCAGTTGCTGAACGTCGCCGCGGCGGACCCGGGCGCGGCGGGGGGCGACGCGTAGGGCTCGGGCGGGGCGGGGCGGGCCGTCGCGTGGCGGCACGACCGCCCGCGGTCGCGGAATCACATGGAGGGGCCCCCGGCGTTGCGCCGGGGGCCCCTCCACATGACGTCACGTCAGAACATCGAGTAGCCCGACGCGCCCGCTCCCGCCAGCCAGATGACGGCCAGGAGCGTGTCGATGGCGCCCAGGACGAGGGCGACCAGGGCCGGTACCGAGCGGGAGCCCGCCCAGCTGCGGCCCATGGCGAGCCAGCCGCAGACGACCGCCACCGGGCCGAGGACGATCCCCAGCACGAAGAAACCGGCGACCGCGCAGATGGCTCCGACGATTCCGAGCGTCGCGCGATCCGGCCCGGACCGTGACCACGTCCGGCCACGTGTGCGGGGGTGCCTGCGCGTACCGTGTCCGAAGCTCGCCATCATCAACTCCCTGTAAGGGTTGGTTGACATGGCGGGTACCCCCGCTTCGGCGGTGAATTCACGCCGTACGGGCGGCAGTAGGGGCCGCCGCGTGCGCGCCGCTCCCCTCCGGCGGCGCGCATGCGGAGCGGCCCCGGTCACACGGTCCGTCAGATGTGGCCGACGCCCGCGCCCGCCTCCGCGTTCTCACCGCGCTTGGTGAGGAAGGCGACCAGCACCGCCACGGCGGCGACCCCGGCGGCGACCAGGGACGCCAGGCTCATGCCGGAGATGAAGGTGTCGTGGGCGACGTCGGCGATCTTCGCGGCGATCTCCGGCGGGGTGCCCTTCTCCACGGGGGCGATGCCCTGCTGGACGAACTCCGCGCTCTGCTCCATCTGGGCCGGGGTGAGCTGCGGAAGTCCCGCGTCCGCCCAGTTGTCCGCGAGGTCGTTGTCGACCTTGGAGGCCATCACCGCGCCCAGCACGGCCGTACCGAGGCTGCCGCCGATCTGCATGGCGGCCTGCTGGAGACCACCGGCGACACCGGACAGCTCGAGCGGCGCGTTGCCCACGATGACCTCGGTGGCGCCGACCATGACGGGCGCGAGGCCGAGGCCCAGCAGGGCGAACCAGAGCGACATCACACCGCTGCCGGTGTCCGTCTCCAGCGTGGACATGCCGTACATGGCGAGTGCGGTGAGGGCCATGCCGCCGGCGAGCGGGATGCGCGGACCGACCTTGGTGATCATCACTCCGGCCAGCGGCGATCCGACGATCATCATGCCGGTGAGCGGGAGCAGGTGCAGACCGGCGTCGATCGGGCTCATGCCGTGCACGTTCTGCAGGTAGAAGGTGACGAAGAACAGGCCGCCCATGAAGGCGATGGCCATCAGGACCATCAGCACGACACCCGCGGACAGCGGGACCGAGCGGAACAGCGCCAGCGGGATCAGCGGCTCCTTGACCTTGGTCTCCCAGAAGGCGAAGGCCCCGAAACCGACGAACGAGCCGACGATGAACGACCAGGTCTGGACGTCGCCCCAGCCCCACTCGGGGGCCTTGATCAGAGCCCAGACGAGGCAGAACATCGCACCGGACAACAGGGCTATGCCGAGCAGGTCGAAGGAGCGCGGGGCGTTCTCCGCGCGGTGGTCGAGCAGGATCCACGCACCGAGCGCGACGGCGAGGACGCCGACCGGCACGTTGATGAAGAACACCGACTGCCAGTTGACGTGCTCGACGAGGACACCGCCGAGGATCGGGCCGCCCGCGGTGGAGGCACCGATGACCATGCCCCAGATGCCGATCGCCATGTTGAGCTTCTCGGCCGGGAACGTGGCCCGCAGCAGACCGAGCGCGGCCGGCATCAGCAGGGCGCCGAACAGGCCCTGGAAGACACGGAAGACGATGACCATCGTGATGCCGTCGGACAGACCGATGGCGGCCGAGGAAGCGGCGAAGCCCGCCACACCGATAAGGAAGGTCTGCCGGTGACCGAAGCGGTCACCGAGCTTGCCCGCGGTGATCAGGGAGACCGCGAGGGCGAGGAAGTAGGCGTTGGTGATCCACTGGAGATCGGTCCAGGTGGCACCCAGGTCCTTGCCGATGGCCGGGTTCGCGATGGCCACGATGGTGCCGTCGAGGGCCACCATCATGACGCCCACGGCGACCGTGATGAGGGTGAACCAGGGGTGCCCGCGCAGCCCCTTGCCCGGGGCCCCGCCCGACGGGGCGTCCGGCGTGCCGTCCCCCGGCCCCGTCTTGTCGATGGTGGTCTGACTAGTCATACGTTCGAGGCTAGTGTCAGCCGCTGACAGTTGACAAACCAATTCACCAGTCGGTCACTGACACGACATGCGCGTATAGCCTGAACTGGGGAAACAGTTCGAGGAGGAGCGATGGAGACGGTCGGGACCGCCGTGGGCGCGCTGCCGCGGCCGGGTCTGAGAGAGCGCAAGAAGCAGCGCACACGGGACGCGCTGGTCCGGGCCGCGCTGGAGCTGATCGCCGCGCGCGGGTACGAGGGGACGACCGTCGACGACATCGCCGCGGCCGTCGACGTCTCGCAGCGCACCTTCTTCCGCTACTTCGCCAGCAAGGAGGAGGTGGCGTTCTTCGTCCCCCGGCTCGCGGAGTCGCACGTCGTCGAGGCCGTACGCGAACGCCCGCCGGGCGAGGCGCCGCTGGAGGTGCTGCGCCGGGCCGTGCTGGACAGCTGGGACCGCATCAACGAGGCCGTCGAACAGCTCGTCCCCCTGGAACTGCACATGCGTGTCTACCGGGTGATCGAGTCGACGCCCGCCCTGCTCGCCGCCCATCTGCGGCGCGCGACGGAGCTGGAGGAGGAACTGGCGCACATCATCGCCGAGCGCGAGGGGCTCGACGTGGACGCCGACCCCCGGCCGAGGATCCTGGTGGCCGCGTTCGGCGGGGTGATCCGCGTGGCGGAGCGGCGCTGGTCCGCCGGGGACGATTTCAGCGTGGCGGCCATGCGGGACCTGATGACGACCTGTCTGGACCATGTGGGACCGGCGCTCGCGGGGAACTGGCGTACGGATCGATCCCCGAACCGGCACGACGAAACGTGATACCGGTCACTTGGCTCACGCGAGACACTCCCGTTCTCCTAGTGTGTCCTTTCAGTGACTTCCTTCGACACCTCCCCGCAACTGAACGTCTGGCGCGCGCTGCTCGCGCTCGCCGTCGTTTTCGTGATGCTGGCGACCACGGGCTGGACCGCGCTGCGCCATCAGCGCCATCCCGCTCCGCTCCAGGCATCGCTCAGCGCCTGGGAGCACGGCCGGATGGCCGGCCACCGGCTGCCGGACCCGCAGTCGGCGCCCACCCGGCTGGCCCGGTTCTTCGCCTCCCTCACCGAGGGGCAGCGTGCGGGTCTCGCCCGTCGTTATCCGCTCGCGGTCGGCAACATGAACGGCGCCCCGGTCCAGCTGCGCTACCGCGCCAACCGCATCGCACTGGGGCAGGCCCGCAAGGTCGAACTCGCACGCGTGCGCGACAGCCGCCTCACCGCCTCGGGCCAGCGGCAGGCGGCCCAGCGGATGGACCGCTTCGAGGCGCTGATGCGGCCCGGCCGGCACATCCTCGCCTTCAACCCGTCGGGCTCCGGCCGGGTCGCCGAGGTCTTCGGCGACCTGCGCAGGGCCGAACGGGTCTCGGTCGTCGTCCCCGGCGTCGACACCGACCTGCTCACCTTCCAGCGCACCGGGCGCACGTACTCGGCCCCCGCCGGCATGGCGAAGTCCCTGTACGCGGCGGAGCGCGACGCCGCTCCCTCGACCCGTACCGCCGTGATCGCCTGGGCCGACTACACCGCTCCCAGCGGGCTCGGCATGGACGCGGCCACGGCGATGCGCGCCGAGGACGGCGCGCTGCGGCTGGACGCGCTGGTGCGCGGACTGCCCGGGATCGCCCCGGTCTCGCTGTTCTGCCACAGCTACGGCTCCGTGGTGTGCGGGATCGCCGCGCACACGCTGCCGGACCGGGTGGCCGACATCGCGGTGGCCGGCAGCCCCGGCATGCGGGTCGAGAAGGCGTCCCAGTTGCACACCACCGCCCGGGTGTGGGCGATGCGGGACGCCGACGACTGGATCCAGGACGTGCCGTACCTGGAGCTCGGCGGTCTGGGGCACGGGGCCGACCCGGTGGCGGCGGGATTCGGTGCGCGGGTGCTGTCGGCACGGGAGGCGCAGGGGCACGCCGGGTACTTCGAACCGGGCACGGAGAGTCTGCGGAACTTCGCCGAGATCGGTGTTGGCGCATACCGCGCGGTGTCCTGTGCGGGCGAGGACGACGTCTGCCGGGCAGGTTTGTCCGGTACGACCACTACCGGACGCGCGTAGAGGCGGAGATACTGGCGGTATGCGTGGGGAGGGGACGAAGAAGCTCGTGCCGCATACGATGAGCCGCATGGGTGACGTACTGGCCGGATTTCATGCCGCCTGGGAGTTCGAGTCCGACTCCGTGCTCATCCGCTACGAACGAGGGATTCGAACACCCAAGCTGTTCCAGGCCCTCGGGGAGCGGCGTGTTCCGCTGGAGGCGATCGAGGGGGTGACCCTCGCACCCGGGAAGCGCGCGACCGTGGTCCTGCGGATCGAGCTCCGGCCCGGAGCCGATCCGCTGATGGAGGCCGCCGCCGGGCAGTTGAAGGAGAGCAGCGACCCCTACCGGCTGGTGCTGCCCGCCGACCGCGAGACGCTCGCCGAGTACTACGCCGACGAACTGCGCACACAGCTCACCGAGTCCGGGCCCGCCGAACGCCATCTGGTGGCCGCACCCGAGGTGCCGCTGCAGTTCAAGGCGTACGACGGGAAGGCGGCCTTCGACGGCAGCGCGGTGTCGTTCCGGTGGTTCTGGACGGGGGCGTCGTCGGCGAAGTGGAAGGCCGGTGACCAGCGGTTCCCGGTGGGCGAGTTGAGCGGGGTGGAGTGGCGGTCGCCCGAGGTGTTCGAGGGGCATCTGAGGCTGCTGCGCAGGGACGCGGGGGCTCCGCCGGTGCAGGCGGATCAGGATCCGGCGGCCGTGGTGTTCGGGCTGGGGTACGGGCCCGTGCACGAGTCACTGCCGTTCGCGGCTGCCGTGCTGGCGGCGGTGCGGGATTGTGCGCCGGTGCCGGCGATATCCACGGCGGTGCGCCGTGATCCCGCGGATATCGCCGAGCGGATCCGGCATCTCGGGGAGCTGCATCAGGCGGGGCTGGTGACGGACGAGGAGTTCTCTGCCAAGAAGGCGGAGTTGCTCGCCGAGCTTTAGCGTGTGCCGGGGGCGGTTGTTCTTCGGCTGCGAACCGTCCGGGGCTGGTCGCGCCCACGCGGCGGAGCCGCACATCGATACGGCCCGCGCCCCTTCGGGGCGCGCTTCACTCCCGTCCTGCGGACGTGAACGTCATGTCCGCGTAGCGGGTGCCGGTCACCTTGGCCGCGATGGGGTCCAGCAGGGCCAGTTCCTCGTCGGTCAGGGTGATACGGGTCGCCGCCGTGTTCTCCTCCACCCGGGTCGGCTTGCGGGTGCCCGGGATGGGGACGACCGGGAGGTCGTGGATCCGCGCCTGCTGTTGGACCCAGGCCAGGGCGATCTGGCCGGGGGTGGCGCCGTGGGACTCGGCCACCGTGCGGACCGGCTCCAGAAGCGCCGCGTTGGCCGCCGCGTTGTCGCCCGTGAAACGGGGCTGCTGGCGGCGGAAGTCGTCGGCCGTGAGGTCCTGGTCGGCGTTGACGAAGGAGCCCGTGAGAAAGCCCCGGCCCAGCGGTGAGTACGGGACGAGGGTCACGCCCAGCTCGCGCGCGGCCGGTACGACCTTCGCCTCGATGTCCCGGCTGAACAGCGACCACTCCGACTGCACGGCGGCGATCGGGTGCACGCCGTGCGCGGCACGGAGTTCGCCGCCGGTCACCTCGCTCAGGCCCAACTGCTTGACCTTGCCCTCGCGCACCAGCTCGGCCATGACGCCGACGGTCTCCTCGATCGGCACGTTCACATCGCGCCGGTGCATGTAGTAGAGGTCGATCACGTCGACGTCCAGGCGCTTCAGGCTCGCCTCGACGGCCTGACGGATGTACGGCGCGTCGTTGCGGATGATCCGCCGGGTCGGGTCGTCCGGCGGGATCGACAGGGCGAACTTGGTGGCGATGACCACCTCGTCCCGGTGCGCCTTGAAGAACGGGGCGAGGAACCGCTCGTTGTCGCCCGCGCCGTACGCGTCCGCCGTGTCGTAGAGCGTGACGCCGAGTTCCAGGGCCCGCTCCAGGGTCGCCCGGGAGGCGTCCGCGTCCACGGGGCCGTAGGCGAAGCTCATGCCCATGCAGCCGAGGCCCTGCACACCCACCGGGGGGCCGCCCTCGCCCAGTGCCGCCGTACCGATCCTGCCGATGTCGGTCATCGTGTCCTCTCCGAGGCCAGGGCCTGCCCGGCGTCCGCGTAGAAACTGAGCTTCCGGTCGAGCACGGCGAGCGTGCCCTGGAGTTCGGCGATCCGGGACAGCACGTCCTCGCGGGTCTGCCGGAGCAGTTCGAAACGCTCCGTGTAGGTGTGGTCGCCCGCGCGGACCAGTTCCGCGTACCGCACCATGTCCGCGACCGGCATCCCGGTCAGGCGGAGCTTGCCGACGAGGGCGAGCCAGTCGAGGTCGCGGTTGCTGTAGCGCCGCTGGCCGGTGTGGGAACGGTCGATGTGCGGCATCAGCCCGATGCGCTCGTACCAGCGCAGGGTGTGCGCCGTCAGCCCGGTGAGGGTGACGACCTCGCTGATCGTGTACGTGTCCTCGCCGTCCGGCCGGCGGTTCCCCTGCGGCGGTCCGGCGCAGGTGTCGGCGCTGGTATCCGTGGTCTCCGTCTCCGTCACCGTCATGCCCCCACGCTAGAACGCTGGAGTGCACTCCAAGCAAGCGGTGAAGGTGAGAACGGGCGGGACGCGGTGGCCGGTGGCCGATTACCGTACGGCCATGACCTCTGTACGCCGTGCGACGACGAAGGACGCGGAGGAAGTACTGCGTCTGCGCCAGGTGATGATCGACTCGATGGCCCTGTCCGACCCGTCCACGGCCTGGCACGCCGAGTCCCTGCCCGTGCTGCGCGGCAGGCTGTCCCAGCCGGACGGCACCTTCGTGGCGTTCGTCGTGGACCACCCGGAGCGGCCCGGCGCACTGGCGGCACTGGTGGCCGGTTCGCTGGAGTACCGCATCGGTGGCGCGCGCGACCCGCACGGCACCGACGGCTACGTCTTCAGTGTCGCCACCGACCCGGACGCCCGCCGCCGCGGATACGCGCGCGCGTGCATGGAGGCGCTGCTGGAGTGGTTCCGCGAGCGCGGCGCCCGGCGGGTCCGCCTCACCGCGTCCCCGCAGGCCGAGCCGCTGTACGTCGCGATGGGCTTCAGGCCCAGGCCGGACCCCTTGCTGGAGCTGACCCTCTGAGCGCTTAGGCTCGACGGCATGTCGCTGAAGAGCCTCGCGTTGATCGAGAACTGGCCGGTTCCCACCGCCGCGGCGGGTGTCGTACGGGCGGACGGCACCGTCCCGGGCACGCACGGCCCGACCGGCCACCGCTTCCCGCTGGCCTCGGTCACCAAGCCGCTCGCGGCGTACGCGGTGCTCGTGGCGTACGAGGAGGGCGCGATCGAGCTGGACGAACCGGCCGGCCCGGAGGGCTCGACGGTCCGCCACCTGCTCGCGCACACCTCGGGGCTCGCCTTCGACGAGCACAAGGTGACCTCCGCACCGGGCGAGCGGCGGCTGTACTCGAACGCCGGTTTCGAGCAGCTCGGCGACCATGTCGCGAAGGCGACGGAGATCCCGTTCGGCGAGTACCTGCGGCAGGCGGTGCTGGAGCCGCTGGGCATGACCGGAACCTCATTGGAGGGTTCCCCCGCCAAGGACGCCGTCTCCACGGTGGACGACCTGCTGCGTTTCGCCGCCGAGTTGCAGGCCCCGCGCCTCCTCGACCCCCGCACGGTCGCCGCGGCGATGACGGTCCAGTACCCCGGCACCAAGGGCGTCCTGCCGGGCTACGGCCACCAGAACCCCAACGACTGGGGCCTCGGCTTCGAGATCCGGAACTCCAAGTCCCCGCACTGGACGGGCGCGTCGTCCTCGTCGCGCGCCTTCGGCCACTTCGGCCAGTCGGGCACGTTCCTGTGGATCGACCCCGACGCGGGCGCGGCCTGCGTGGCCCTGACGGACCGCGCCTTCGGCCCCTGGGCGATCGAGGCGTGGCCGCCGTTCACGGACGCGGTGCTCGCGGAACTGCGCGGCTGAGCCCCGCGGGCCGGCCGGCGGCCCCCACGGCCACCGGCCGGCCCCGGCTTCCTGTGCCGGTCAGCCGCCCGTCGGCGGCTGGTCCTGCGCGGGGAGGGCCCACAGCACCCAGAACGGGTCGTCCCAGTCGCAGTAGTAGTTCACCCAGCCCCGGGCGAGGAGCTCCTGCCCGGCCTGCACGCACTCGAGCTTGTCCCTCGTCCCGTCGGTAACAGCAAATTCGCCGGCCACTCCGAAACGGAGATCCTGGATAAATTGAAGGCCAAGGGATTCGATCCCAAGCAGATCACCGCTCTGTGCACTGAACGGCAGCCCTGCCCAGACTGCGCCAGTGAGCTGGTCGGCGCCCTCAAGGCCCGCACACCGGTCACGTGGTCGGTTCCCTACCAGCCTGCCTTCGCAAGTGCGGCAAAGCAGCTGCTGGCAACGTACATCAGACAGGCCGGCGGAGGGCAAACGGCGCGCTCCCTGACGAGTGACCAGCCCCCGGAGGGGTGAGAGGTACATGACCGAGTACGAGTTCGATCTCCCTCCGAAAGCCCCACCTGAAGTTATCGCCGAGCGCGAAGAACTGGCCGATGAGGTATGCCGGGAACCGGCCCGAGCCGGGCTTCCCGTTCACCGGGGGGACCTCAGCGACAAACCGCGCAGCAAGCCTGGTGCGGACGTGCACGTCGAATCTTTTGAAGACGGCGGGGTGTACGTGGACTGGGGCACCGCTGATGAGCTCAGGGAGGCCGCTCTCGAACTGTTCGCGAAAGGCATCGACTACGCGGACCCGCCCCCGGTCGTCCTCCATCACAAGAACGTCCATGACTGTATGCGTGATGCTCTTGTGGGAATCCTGGCGTCGGCGGGGTTCCAGGTCGAAGAAGCGGATGGCTTCACACACGGAACTGCAGTCCACGTAAAGGGGTTACGGCCCTGATCCGACCGCTCGTAGGCCTCGCCGAAGCCAAGCCGTACCGGCTTCGGCGGGGCCTGCCGCGTCACCTCGCCGCCATCTCCCACACCAGCAGTTCCGCGTCCGACGTCCCTGCCACCGAGTCCGCTCTCCCGCCCTCAGTCGGCGCACGTGGAGCATCGAGCGCTCTCCCACTGGGCTCACGGCGACTGCCTCGATGTCTGTGATGCGTCGGCGAGGGCCGCCTCCCACAGTCCTCGTACCAGCCCGAGTGCGGCATCGAGTGTCGGCGGGACCTCGGTGGCCAGGTCCCGCGCCAGTTCGGGATAGCTGTCCCGCCACAGGGGAGGCGGATCCGCAAGTTCGCCCGGCACCTCGTGTGTGGCGCGCACCGTGAAGACATGCCGTACAACCCGTACGAGCGCCGCGTCGCCCGGCAGACCGTCCTCGGCCAGCAGCACGAGGTCCACCAGGTCTTTGACTCTCGTGTTGGGACGGTCGCCGTAGTCGCGGGTGAAAGCATGCAGCTTTTCCGCGAAGTGCTGTCGGCGGTCCACCGTCTCGATCGCACGCTGCGGGGTGCCGGCGAACCCAAGCGTGTTGGGCAACGGAAGAAGTTCCGTCCGGGCGATCTCCTCGCCACGGTCCACGACGTCCACCCTGACGCCCGCGAACACCTTGCCCCCGAGATGGGACTCGACGGAGAACCGCCAACCGCCACGCCCGGCCGTGTCCGCCGTCAACGGCACGAACGGACCGACCCGGAAGCGGAATCCGTCGCCGTCCAGGTCTGCCGCCAAGGCGTCGATCAGCAGCTCTCGGACCTCGTTTCCGTCCGCGTCCGAGCCGTCCTCGGGCCTCAACGTCAGATCCAGGTCCTTCGTCGTACGCGCGCGTCCGGTGAGGCGGAATTCCATCGCCGCGCCGCCCTTGAGGATCCAGCCGCCGATCCGGTCCTCCGCGAGACGCGCCGCCATACGGTCGAAGACGACGAGACGCCGGCTGCGAGCCAGGTCGGTTCCGGACCTGTCGGCATCCTGCTTCAGCCGGGCTTCCAGGGCGCGGCGCAAGTCGGTGACGTTTCGATAGCGGCCGGTCATGACATCGCTCCCAGCGCTCGCTCCACACCCAGTTCCGCTCGCGGGCCCAGCAGTTGGGCAGCGTGGAGCAACCTCCGGCGGGAGGCCACCCCCCGTTCCAGCGCCTCGCTCACCGCTCCGTCCAGGACATCCTGGTCCTCACCGGCCGCCGCGCATTCGGCGATGGCGCGCAGCGGTGTCGTCACCCGGTATCCCATCCGGTCCTCGACGTCCGACTGCGTCAGTTCGGCGCGGTGGAGAACCACCGCGTCCGACTTCTGCCGGAAACCGCGGGGCACGGTGAGGTGGATACGGGCCGGGTTCGCCGTGCCGAGGTCGTGGGTTGCGAGGGCGGTGGCATGGGAGACCACGGCTCTCCCCTTGCTCCACAGTGACCAGCGCACCAACTGCTCGTCACCCTCGTCCGGCAGGTCGGAGAATTCCCGGAACCTGTAGAGCGCACGGTCGATCACCAGCCAGTTGCCGTGCTGGGCGTGATAGCGCTGGGCCTGGTAGGAGTATCCGGCGTCCACCGCCTGCGCGGCGGTGAAGTAGCCGCGCTGACCAGCCGCGGTCCGCCAGAGGGCAGCTCGACTGTCGGTACCGTCTTTGAGCACACGATCACCTTGAGTTGGTCGCAGAGCTCAAAGATTACTTTAGTTTCACGCATTCAGTTCACATAGAACTCAAGTTCTACTTGCGTTCTATGTGCTCATGCTCATCAGGTCCGCGTCACGCTCCCCGCATCTCCCACAGCAGCAGCTCCGCCGTCGGGCTCACGGCGACCGCCTCGACGTCCTTCGCGTCCGTGAGGCGGGCCGCGTCGCCCGGTCCCAGTTCCTCGCCGTCCAGGCGGAGACGGCCGCGGACGACATGGGCGTATACGTACGCGGCGTCGGGGACGGCGGTCCGCTCCCCCACCGTCAGCCGGCGTACATGGAGCATCGCGTCCGCCTCCGGGAGGGCGTAGGGGGTGGAGTCGGCTATGCCGGGGACGACCTCGTAGAAGGGGTCGCCGCCGGGCTCCAGTGGGGCCAGCCACATCTGGAGGAAGGTCAGGGGGGTGGAGCCGGCGTTGCGCTCCACGTGGCGGACGCCGGAGGCGGCGCTCAGGCGTTGGACGTCGCCGGGGCGGATCACCGTCTCCCGGCCCGTGGAGTCGCGGTGGGTCAGCTCGCCCTCGACCACCCAGGTCACGATCTCGGTGTGGCTGTGCGGATGCTCGTCGAAGCCGGCGCCGGGGGCGAGGTGCTCCTCGTTGCAGGCGATCACCGCGCCGAAGCGGAGGTTGTCCGGGTCGTAGTGGGGGCCGAAGGAGAAGGCGTGCCACGTCTCGATCCCGGCCGCCGGATCGCCGCCCCGGTAGCGCTCGTGCGCGCGCCGTACGTCCATCACGCCGTCCACCGTAGACCCGGCGACACGCGCGGCCGTACCGATAAGGCAGTCTTGTCCCCGTGCCCGAACCCGAAACCAGTACCAACCGAGCCGCAGCACGCCCCGCCCATCCGCATGCCGCGACGTTGAAGCGGCTGGAGAAGTCGTCCGGCAGTCTCGCCGCGCAGGCGATCGCGCGGATGGACGAGACGCTGTCCTGGTACCGGGCCATGCCCCCGGAGAACCGTTCCTGGATCGGTCTGGTCGCCCAGGCGGGCATCGCCGCGTTCACCGAGTGGTTCCGGCGCCCCGACGCCCCGCAGGCCATCTCCACCGATGTCTTCGGTACCGCGCCGCGCGAGCTGACCCGGGCGATCACGCTGCGGCAGACCGTGGAGATGGTGCGCACCACCATCGAGGTCATGGAGTCCGCCATCGACGAGGTGGCGGCGCCCGGCGACGAGAGCGTGCTGCGCGAGGCGCTGCTGGTGTACGCGCGGGAGATCGCCTTCGCCACGGCTCAGGTGTACGCCCAGGCCGCGGAGGCACGGGGTGCCTGGGACGCGCGGCTGGAGTCGCTGGTCGTGAACGCCGTGCTCAGTGGCGAGGCCGACGAGGGGGCCGTGTCGCGGGCCGCCGCCCTGGGGTGGAGCTCGCCCGATCATGTGTGCGTGCTGCTGGGCACCGCGCCCGACGGGGACTCCGAGCTGACCGTGGAGGCCATCCGGCGGGCCGCCCGGCACGCCAAGCTCCAGGTGCTGACCGGGGTGCTGGGTGACCGGCTGGTGGTGATCGCGGGTGGCAGCGACAACCCGCTGGCCGTTGCGAAGTCGCTGATCGGACCGTACGCGGCGGGGCCGGTGGTGGCGGGCCCGGTGGTGCCGGACCTGCTGGCCGCGACCCGGTCCGCGAAGGCCGCCGCGGCGGGCCTCAAGGCGTGTTCCGCCTGGCAGGACGCCCCGCGTCCGGTGCTGGCGGACGATCTGCTGCCGGAGCGGGCGATCGCCTCGGACCCTTCTGCCCGTGAGCAGTTGGTGGAGGAGATCTACAGACCGCTGGAGGCGGCCGGGGCAGCGCTGCTGGAGACGCTCAGTGTCTATCTCGAGCAGGCGAGCAGCCTCGAGGGCGCGGCGCGGATGCTGTTCGTTCACCCCAACACCGTGCGTTACCGGCTCCGACGTGTGACTGACGTCACCGGATGGTCACCCTCCGATGTACGCTCTGCGTTCACGCTGCGGATCGCGCTGATCCTGGGGCGTCTGGCCGATGGTGATCTCCATCCCTGACCTTTTGTGGAGGCTCCACAAAACCGCCTCCTGTTCTTCGTCCTTGTCCCCACGGGCGGCCGTGGCCGTCCCCAAGAGAGAGTGTGAGAGTGCTCGTACTCGTCGCTCCTGGCCAGGGTGCCCAGACTCCCGGCTTTCTGACTGAATGGCTCGACCTCCCCGGTGCCGGGGACCGCGTCGCCGCGTGGTCCGACGCCATCGGACTCGACCTCGTCCACTACGGCACGAAGGCCGACGCGGACGCGATCCGTGACACGGCCGTCGCCCAGCCGCTGCTGGTCGCGGCCGGACTGCTGTCCGCCGCGGCACTCGGTGACACGGTGCCGGGCGCGGTCGCCGGTCACAGCGTCGGTGAGATCACCGCCGCCGCCTTCGCGGGCGTCCTCGACGACACCGCCGCGCTCTCGCTGGTCCGCAAGCGGGGTCTGGCCATGGCCGACGCCGCCGCGATCACCGGGACCGGTATGGCGGCGCTGCTCGGCGGCGACCCCGAGGTGACCGTGGCGCACCTGGAGAAGCTGGGTCTGACACCGGCGAACATCAACGGAGCGGGCCAGATCGTCGCGGCCGGCACCAAGGAGCAGCTCGCCGCGCTGGAGGCGGACAAGCCCGAGGGGGTGCGCCGGGTCGTCATGCTGCAGGTCGCCGGCGCCTTCCACACCCACCACATGGGCCCCGCGGTCGACACGCTGGCGAAGGCCGCCGAGGCCCTGGCGCCGGGCGACCCGCAGGTCACCTACGTGTCGAACAAGGACGGCAAGGCGGTCACGACCGGTGCCGAGGTGCTCGAGCGCCTGGTCGGCCAGGTCGCCAACCCGGTCCGCTGGGACCTGTGCATGGAGACCTTCAGGGAACTCGGCGTCACCGCCCTCCTGGAGGTCTGCCCCGGCGGCACGCTGACCGGCCTCGCCAAGCGCGCTCTGCCCGGCGTGAAGACGCTGGCCCTGAAGACCCCCGCCGACCTCGACGCGGCCCGCGCGCTCATCGCCGAGCACGCCTGACGCCCTTAAGGAGCCGACCCGCATGGCGAAGATCAAGCCCAGCAAGGGCGCCCCGTACGCGCGCATTCTCGGTGTGGGCGGCTACCGGCCCACCCGGGTCGTGCCGAACGAGGTGATCCTCGAGACGATCGACTCGTCCGACGAGTGGATCCGCTCGCGCTCCGGGATCGAGACCCGGCACTGGGCGTCTCCCGAGGAGACCGTCGCGGCGATGTCGATCGAGGCGTCCGGCAAGGCGATCGCGGACGCCGGGATCGACGCCTCGCAGATCGGCGCCGTCGTCGTCTCGACCGTGTCGCACTTCAGCCAGACCCCGGCCGTCGCGACCGAGATCGCCGACAAGCTGGGCACGGACAAGGCCGCCGCCTTCGACATCTCGGCCGGCTGCGCGGGCTTCGGTTACGGGCTGACGCTGGCCAAGGGCATGATCGTCGAGGGTTCGGCGGAGTACGTCCTCGTCATCGGCGTGGAGCGGCTGAGCGACCTGACCGACCTGGAGGACCGTGCCACGGCCTTCCTGTTCGGTGACGGCGCGGGCGCGGTGGTCGTCGGACCGTCCCAGGAGCCGGCGATCGGCCCGACCGTATGGGGCTCGGAGGGCGACAAGTCCGAGACGATCAAGCAGACCGTGCCGTGGGACAAGTTCCACATCGGCGACGTCTCCCGGCTGCCGCTCGACAGCGCGGGCAACGTGAAGTTCCCCGCGATCACGCAGGAGGGCCAGGCGGTGTTCCGCTGGGCCGTGTTCGAGATGGCGAAGGTCGCACAGCAGGCGCTGGACGCGGCCGGGATCACCGCGGACGAACTGGACGTCTTCATCCCGCACCAGGCCAATGTGCGGATCATCGACTCGATGGTGAAGACCCTGAAACTGCCGGAGCACGTCACGGTCGCCCGTGACATCCGCACCACCGGCAACACCTCGGCCGCCTCGATTCCGCTCGCGATGGAGCGGCTTCTGGCGACCGGCGAGGCGAAGAGCGGCGACACCGCGCTCGTCATCGGCTTCGGGGCGGGTCTCGTCTACGCCGCCACGGTCGTTACCCTCCCCTAGGCACTCCGTGCCGGATCATGCGTCCGGTACGGAGGAAACACCGCCACATCACTCTGGAATCACAACGAAGGAGCGCCACCATGGCCGCCACTCAGGAAGAGATCGTCGCCGGTCTCGCGGAGATCGTGAACGAGATCGCCGGCATCCCGGTTGAGGACGTCCAGCTGGACAAGTCCTTCACCGACGACCTGGACGTCGACTCGCTGTCCATGGTCGAGGTCGTCGTCGCCGCCGAAGAGCGCTTCGACGTCAAGATCCCGGACGACGACGTCAAGAACCTCAAGACGGTCGGCGACGCGACCGACTACATCCTCAAGCACCAGGACCTGGGCAAGTAGGCCTGAGCCCTGCCGGGCCTTCCGCACGGGAGGCCCGGAGGCCGGGCACCCCGGCCCCGCCACCCGGCGGTGGCGCCGTACGAATCCTCGTAGATCCGTTGGAGAAAGAATTCCGATGAGCCCGACCAATCGCACCGTGGTCGTCACCGGTATCGGCGCAACCACACCGCTGGGTGGCGACGCAGCCTCGACCTGGGAGGGCCTGGTCGCCGGACGTTCCGGTGTCAAGCCCCTCACGGAGGAGTGGGCCGCCGAGCAGGCGGTCCGCATCGCGGCCCGGGTGGCCGTGGAGCCCACCGAGGTCATTCCCCGGCCGCAGGCCCGCCGCCTGGACCGCTCGGCGCAGTTCGCGCTGATCGCGGCCAAGGAGGCGTGGGCCGACGCCGGTTTCGAAGCCAAGGCCGGCGAGGACCCGAACGTCGACCCGGACCGGCTCGGCGCGGTCATCGCCTCCGGCATCGGCGGTGTGACGACCCTGCTGGACCAGCACGACGTGCTGAAGGAGAAGGGCGTACGCCGTGTCTCCCCGCACACCGTCCCCATGCTGATGCCGAACGGCCCGTCCGCGAACGTGGGTCTCGCGGTGGGCGCCCGCGCCGGTGTGCACACCCCGGTCTCCGCGTGCGCGTCGGGCGCGGAGGCCATCGGCTACGCCATCGAGATGATCCGCACCGGCCGTGCCGACGTCGTCGTCGCGGGCGGCACGGAGGCGGCGATCCACCCGCTGCCGATCGCCGCGTTCGGCAACATGATGGCGATGTCCAAGAACAACGACGACCCCGAGGGCGCCTCGCGTCCCTACGACACCGGCCGCGACGGCTTCGTCATGGGCGAGGGCGCGGGCGTCGTCGTCCTGGAGTCCGCCGAGCACGCCGCCGCGCGCGGCGCCCGCGTGTACGCGGAGGCGGTCGGTCAGGGCATCTCGGCCGACGCGCACGACATCGTGCAGCCGGAGCCGGAGGGGCGGGGCATCTCGCAGGCCCTGCGGAACCTGATGGAGCGGACGGATCTCGATCCGGCGGAGATCGTGCACGTCAACGCGCACGCGACGTCCACGCCGGCCGGTGACATCGCGGAGCTGAAGGCTCTGCGGAAGGTGTTCGGGGACGACGCGGACCACTTCGCGGTCTCCGCCACGAAGTCGATGACGGGGCATCTGCTGGGTGGGGCGGGCGGGGTGGAGTCGGTGGCCACCGTGCTCGCGCTGTACCACCGGGTGGCTCCGCCGACCATCAACGTCGAGAACCTTGATCCCGAGGCCGAGGCGGCTGCGGACGTCGTCCGTGGTGAGGCGCGGAAGTTGCCCGTGGACGGGCGGATCGCCGCGTTGAACGACTCGTTCGGGTTCGGTGGGCACAACGTGGTGTTGGCGTTCCGATCCGTGTAGCGCCGTTGGCGGTTCGAGGGGCTCCTGCCTTCCGGGTGGGGGCCCCTTGCCGTGCGCAGCCGCTGCGAGGGGGTCCGGGGAGTTCTTCTTCGCCCCCGCCCCTGCCCGTCCCGTCCTCGAGGGGCTTCGCCCCTGCGACCCCATCGGGGGATCGGGGGGTCGGTCGGGTGCGGGTCCGTCGTGGTTGATCGCGCAGTTCCCCGCGCCCCTTTCAGGGGCGCTGTACCTCGGGGTGTCTTCTAGACCACCTGGTGGAGCCAGCGGACCGGGGCGCCTTCGCCCGCGTATCTGAAGGGCTCGAGTTCGTCGTCCCAGGGTTTGCCCAGGAGTTTGGCGATCTCGGCCTCCAGGCTCGTCTCGCCGGTCCGGGAGCGGACCAGGGCGGCGCGGAGGCGGTCCTCGGGGATGAGGATGTCGCCGTGGATGCCGGTGACGGCGTGGAAGATGCCCAGGTCGGGGGTGCAGCTGTAGCGCTCGCCCTCGGCGGTGGGGCAGGGCTCGGAGGTGACCTCGAAGCGCAGCATCTGCCAGCCGCGCAGCGCGGAGGCGAGTTTGGAGGCGGTGCCGGCCTGGCCCTGCCAGGAGAACTCCGAGCGCCAGGTGCCGGGGGCGGCCGGCTGGCGGATCCAGTCCAGGCTGACGCGCGTGCCGAGCACCCCGGCGATGGCCCACTCGACGTGCGGGCACAGCGCGCGCGGCGCGGAGTGCACGTACAGAACTCCACGGGTCGTCACCGGAACCTCCGGGCTGAGCAGGTCGTCTTGGAACGGACGCGACGGGCGCGGCCCGGGCGGACCACGTTGATGGCGAGGCTACCGTGCGACGGCGCAAGGAGTGTGACGTACCGTCGGTCCCGGTGCCGGGAAACCTGCGTCATTCACCCGGCAGGACGCCTGTGCGGGTGGGCGGGAACCCTCGTGCGTTGTCATGGGTGGGGACGGACGGACCACGACGTGCGGGGAGGCGACGGATGGAGCAGGCGACGCGGAGGCGCAGGCGCCGTTCACGGGCTGTGCTCGCCTTGGTGACGGCCGCCGCGCTGGGTGTGGCCGGCTGCGATGCCGCCGGCGGTGGCGCCCCCGCCCCGTCGGGCACGGGGGCGAAGAAGACGCGGCCGTCCCCGAAGCCCACGCCCGTGTGGGACACCAGCCCGGAGTCGGTCGCCGCCGTGGGGGACTCCATCACGCGCGGCTTCGACGCGTGCGCGGTGCTGACGGACTGCCCCGAGGTGTCGTGGGCGACGGGCGGCAGCGAGGAGGTCGACAGTCTCGCCGTACGGCTGCTGGGGCGGGCGGAGGCGGCCGAGCGGAGCTGGAACCACTCGGTGACCGGGGCCCGGATGGCGGATCTGCCGGGGCAGATGGCGCGGGCGGTGCGGCGGAGTCCGGAGCTGGTGGCGGTGATGGCCGGGGCCAACGACGCCTGCCGGGAGACGACATCGGCGATGACGTCGGTGGACGACTTCCGGGCCGACTTCCAGGAGGCCATGCGCACACTGCGCGAGGCACTGCCCAAGACACAGGTGTACGTGGCGAGCGTGCCGAACCTGAAGCGGCTCTGGTCGCAGGGGCGGACCAGCGCGCTGGGCAAGCAGGTGTGGAAGCTGGGCATCTGTCCGTCGATGCTGGGCGACGCGGACGCCCTGGACGCGGCGGCGACGCTGCGGCGCGAGACGGTGCAGAACCGGGTGGAGGACTACAACGAGGTGCTGGAGGAGGTCTGCGCCGAGGACCGCCGCTGCCGCTTCGACGGCGGCGCGGTGTACGAGTACCGTTTCGGCACCGACCAGTTGAGCCACTGGGACTGGTTCCACCCCAGTGTCGACGGGCAGGCCGAGCTGGCCGAGATCGCGTACCGGACGGTCACGGCGAAGCAGCCGTGACCTATTGTTTCGCACATGAACGAACTCTTCGGCACACTTTCCGACGGCACGCCGGTGCACCGTTGGACCCTGGAGCGGGCGGGCGTACGGGTACGGATCCTGTCCTACGGCGGGATCGTGCAGGACGTCGAGGTGCCGGACCGGGACGGCCGGACCGGGAACGTGGTGCTGGGGTTCTCCGACCTGGACGGCTATCTCCGGCATCCGGAACCCTTCCTGGGCGCCCTGATCGGCCGGTACGCCAACCGGATCGCGGGCGCCCGCTTCTCCCTGGAGGGGCGCGACCACACGCTCGCCGCGAACAACGGGCCGAACTCGCTGCACGGCGGTGAGCGGGGCTTCGACAAGCGGGTGTGGGACGCGAGCCCGGTCGAACACGGTCTGCGGCTGTCCCTGGTCGGCGAGGACGGCGAGGAGGGCTTCCCGGGCCGTCTGGAGGTCTCCGTGACGTACACGCTGGACGAGCGGGGGGCGCTGGGGATCGCGTACGAGGCGGTGACGGACGCGCCGACGCACGTGAACCTGACGAACCACTCGTACTGGAACCTGGCCGGCGCCGGCTCCGGCAGCGCGGCCGGGCACGAGCTGCGGCTGGCGGCCTCCCGCTACACCCCGTCCGACGCGGACCTGATCCCGAGCGGTGAGCTCGCCGACGTCTCCGGGACCCGTTTCGACTTCCGTGAGGCGCGGAAGGCGGGCACCGGGTACGACGACAACTTCGTGCTCGACAAGGGGGTGACGGAAGCTGCCGAGGAGGTCGCCGAGCTGTACGACCCGGCGTCGGGCCGGGTGCTGACGGTGGCGACCACCGAGCCCGGGATGCAGCTCTACACCGCGGACCACATCGGGGAGCCCTTCACCCCCGGTGACGGCATCGCGCTGGAGACCCAGCACTTTCCCGACTCCCCGAACCGCCCGGACTTCCCGAGCACGGTCCTGAAGCCGGGCGAGGTGTTCCGCTCCGAGACGGTGTACGGCTTCGGCGTGCGCTAGGAGATGCCGTTCGGATCTTGCCGGGGTCGCGGGGTCCGGCTCGGCTGTGAGGCGCCGTCGCCCGAAGCCGGCCTGATCCAGACGACACCCCCTGGCCCGGCCGGCCGCGCACACATAAGCCCCGGTCCGGGGTCAGGGTCCCGGACCGGGGCTGCTCATGTGGATACTTCCCGGATCAGACGTTAATCGTCACGGTGATTCTGCGGTCCTCGATCGAGCGCCCTGCCTCGATCTCGTACGAACCCTTCACATATGACCACGATGCGGTCGCCTCGTCCCAGACCTCGAACGCGCGGCGCGGCAGCTCGACGGCGACCTCGGCCCGCGCCCCCGGTCCGGCCTCCACGGAGGCGAATCCGGCCAGCCAACGGGCCGGGCGGGAGGGGTCGGGCTCGCTCGGCGCCAGATAGACCTGGACGATCTCGCGGCCGGCCCGTTCGCCGGTGTTGCGGACGCGGACCGTCACCGTGACCCCGTCGGCGGTCCCGTCGGCCCCGGCGGACTCGTACGCCCAGTCGGTGTAGCCGAGGCCGTGTCCGAAGGGGTACGCCGGGGTGCGGCCGGCCCGCTGCCAGGCGCGGTACCCGATGAACACGTCCTCGTCGTAGGGGAGCGCGCCGTCGGTGGGGCCCACGCGGGTGACCGGGGCGTCCGCCATGGAGCCCCAGGTGGTGGGCAGCCGGCCGCCGGGCTCGTGGGCACCGGTGAGGACGTCGGCGAGGGCCGCGCCGCCCTCCTGGCCGGGGAACCAGCTCAGCAGCACGGCGGCGACGTCCTCGCGCCAGGGCAGCTCCACCGGGGAGCCGGCGTTGACGATCACGACGGTGCGGGGGTTGGCGGCGGCGACGGCGCGCACCAGGTCGTCCTGGCGGCCGGGCAGCCGCAGGTCCTCGCGGTCGAAGCCCTCGGACTCGACGCGTTCGGTGGTGGCCACGACGACCACCGCCGTGTCCGCGCCGCGGGCCGCCTCGACGGCCTCGGCGATCAGCTCGTCGGGGTCCCGCCGGGGTTCCTGGTGGACGAGGGTGAAGGTGATGACCGGCATGGGGCGGTCGGCGGTGCGGTGGACGACCCGGGTGAGGGACACCCCGACCGGGACGCCGGCCGCCAGATCGACCTCGGCGCGCGGCACCGGGCCGCCGAAGAAGGCACCGAAGGGGTCGTTCGCCGGCGGAGGCTGGACGTCGTCGTAGTGGGTGGTGCCGTCGACGGTGAGGGTGAAGGCGCCGACGCCCCGGGTGCCGAAGGTGTGCCGGCCGCTCTCGCGCGGGGTGAAGGTGCCGGTGAGCTCGACGGTGTGGAGGATGTCGTGGGTGACGCCCTCGGGGAGGTCGGAGCCCATCCACTGGATGTGGCCGTCGGGGGCGTCGCGGGTGCCGATGACGGTGCCGTCGCTGTCACGGCAGACGGCACGCAGCTCGAATCCCTGTCCGGCGGTGGCGAGTTCGGTGTTGGGGTCGGCGCCGACGGCGTAGCTGAGGGTGCCCTCGGGGAGGGCGGCGGTGAGGCCGTCCAGCGGGGAGACGATCCGTGCCGGGAAGACGGTGGCGGAGCCGCCGCCGAGGACGCGGGCGTCGCGGGCGGCGGCGCCGATCAGCGCCACGGTGCCGGGTCTCAGCGGCAGCGCGCCGCCGTCGTTGCGGACCAGGACGAAGGAGCGGCGGGCGATCTCGCGGGCCAGCGCCACGCCGTCCACGGTCCCGGGCGGTTCGGTCACGGCCGGTTCGGCGCCCGCCAGGACGCCCACGCGGGCGGCGAGCCGCAGGACCCGGCGGACCGCCTCGTCGACCGCCGCCTCCTCGACCTCGCCGTCCCGTACGGCCTGCGCGAGGGCCGGGCCGTAGACGGTGCGCGGGCCGGGCATGGCGATGTCCAGGCCCCCGAGGAGGGCGGCGACGGTGGAGCGGGCGGCGTTCCAGTCGGAGACGTTGATCCCATCGAAGCCCCATTCGCCGCGCAGGACCTCCTCGACGAGGTGGCGGTGCTCGGTCATCGTCGTGCCGTTGACCGAGTTGTACGCGGTCATGACGCCCCACGGGCGGGCGGCGGCGACGATGGTCTCGAACGGGGCCAGGTACAGCTCGCGCAGGGCGCGTTCGCCGACGATGTTGTCCACCGTGAAGCGGTCGGTCTCGGCGTCGTTGGCGACGAAGTGCTTGACGGTGGTGCCGACGCCGCCGGACTGGACGCCGGTGACATAGCCCGCGCCGACGCGTCCGGTGAGGTACGGGTCCTCGCTGTAGGCCTCGAAGTGACGCCCGCCGAGCGGGGAGCGGTGCAGGTTGACGGTGGGCGCGAGCAGCACGTGGACGCCCTTGCGGCGGGCCTCCTGGGCCAGCAGCACCCCCGCGCGGACGGCGAGGGCGGGGTCCCAGGTGGCGGCGAGCGCGGTCGGCGAGGGCAGCGCGACCGAGGGGTCGTCGGCGCTCCAGCGCACCCCGCGCACCCCGATGGGGCCGTCGGACATCACCAGCGGGTCCAGGCCGATCTCCGGCAGCGCGGGCAGGCTCCACGTGTCCTGGCCGGCCAGCAGCCGGGTCTTGGCGTCCAGTCCGAGCCGGCCGAGCGCCGCCTCCACGACCGCCGCCCGCCGCTCCTCCGCCGTCTGCGCCACGCCGGTACCTCCGCCTCGAAGTCGTGGACGGCTCGCGATGCTGCCGCCCGGCCTCCTTGACACTGCCCCGCGAGGAGAGCCGTTAGCCCACCCGACCCTCGCGCCCCATGGCGTGGACCACCGCGGTCACGCGATACTGCGGCCTCCGGCATCCCGTACCCCACGACGACGGAAGGCCCGACCCCCTTGATTTCCCTACGTGTTCGCATCGGCGTCCTCGGTCTGGCCCTGCTGACCGGTCTCGCCGCCCCCACGACCGCGACCGCCGCCGAGACGGCCCCCTCCCCCACCGTCGAGGAACGCCGACTGGACGGGGCCGCCCCGCAGGAGATACTCCGCCGCTCCGGATTCGCCGACGTGGCACCGGAGTTCACCCGCGTGCTCGACCGCGCGCACTCCTACGCCCAGGCCCGCCGTGCCGTCGTGCGCGAGGGGACACGGCTGTGGCGCAGGGCCGTCGACCGGGCGCAGGGGCACGGCCCGGCGGGCGGTGACCTCAGCCGGGACGACGACCGGCCGCTGTACTGGGCGCGGCTCGCGATGACCCGTGAACTGCGCACCTGGGAGCCCGGGTTCGGGCTGAGCGAGGAGCGAAGGGCGCGGCTGCTCGACGAGCTGGAGCGGACCTCGCGCGGGCAGACCACGATCCGGTATCCGCAGCCCGGCAAGGGGATGAAGCGGATCCTGGTGACCGGCTTCGACCCGTTCACCCTGGACCGGGACATCCGTATCTCCAACCCGTCCGGCGCCGTCGCGCTCGCCCTCGACGGCACGGTGATCGAGACCGAGGACGGCCCCGCGCGCATCGAGACGGCCGTGTTCCCGGTGCGCTGGCGGGACTTCGCGGAGGGGAGCGTGGAGCGGGCGCTGCGGCCGTATCTGCCGAAGGTCGACCTGTTCACCACCGTCAGCCAGGGACGGGTGGGCCGCTTCGACGTCGAGCGGACCAACGGGGCCTGGCGGGGCGGCTTCGGGGACAACGAGAACATCGGCCGCACGGAGACGGTCCCGGTCACCGACCCGGCCTCGCAGCCGCAGTGGACGTCCACGACCCTGCCGTACGCGCGGATCGTCGCCGCGGACACCGGGCGGTTCCCGGTGTACGACAACACGAGCGTGACCGAGATCCCGGCGGGCGGCACCGAGCCCGTCGTACGGCCGCAGGGGCCGACGCCCGGCTCGACGGCACGGGCCGGGGGCGGCGGGGACTACCTCTCCAACGAGATCGCCTACCGGGCGACGCTGCTCCGGGACCGGCTCGGGCTGCACGAGAGGCTGCCGGGCGGGCATGTGCACACGCCCGTCCTGCAGTTCGGTGCCGGGAACACCACCGAGGTCACCGACCCCGAGTTCATACGGAACCGGCTGGACATCATCGCGCAGACGCGGTCGATCGTGACCGTGGCGGTCAGTGCGACGGAGCGAACGCGAGGCTGACGCCGAGGCCGGCCAGGACGGACCCGATGACCTTGTTGAGGACCTTCTGGCCGCGCAGCATCAGGGTGCGCATCCGGTCGTGGGAGAAGAACACCGCGACGACGCCGAACCACAGCAGGTGGGCCAGCGACATGAACAGCCCGTAGCCCACCTGCTGGAGGACCGGGGTGCCGGGGCTGACGACCTGCGCGAACGTCGAGACGACGAAGAGGGTCGTCTTCGGGTTGAGGACGTTGGTCAGGAAGCCGGTGCGCAGCGCCGCGAGCGGGGTCAGCTCCGTCTTCTTCTCCAGGTCGACGGTGACCTCGCCGCGGGTGCGGAAGGTGCGGACGCCGATGTACACGAGGTAGGCGGCGCCGACCAGCTTGACGACCGTGAACAGGAAGGTGGAGGAGGCGATCAGCAGTCCGACGCCGAGCATCGTGTAGGTGACGTGCACCAGGACACCGGCGGCGACGCCGAGTGCGCCGAGCAGGCCGGTGCGGCGGCCGTAGAGGTAGCTGTTGCGCACCACCATGGCGAAGTCGGCGCCCGGGGCGATCACGGCCAGAACGGTGATGACGGCGACGGCGAGCACCTCGGTCATGACGGGACGCCCTCCTCCTCGGACTCCTCACCGCCGTCCCCGGCGGTCTCCTCACCGAGCAGGTCGCGCGCCATCAGCGTGGCGCCGGCGACCGCGCCGGGCATCAGGAACACGGCGACGAACGGGACCAGGAAGGCCACCGCCAGGGGTGTGCCGAAGCCCCACACCAGGGTCTTGCGCCCCCGCAACAGCCCGAGCCGCTCGCGCACTTCGACCCCGCGTCGCTGGAGCGCGACGGCGGTGAGCTCCTCGGTGAGGAAGAAGCCGGTGACGAAGAACCCGATCACCGGTACGACGGTCTGCCCGACCACCGGAACGAATCCGAGCGCGAACAGCAACACGCCCCACACCAGGGCCCGTACGACGATACGGAGGCTGTCGCGGGCCGAGATCCACAGCTCCCGCCAGAGCGGCAGCCCCGACTCGGGGGCGGTGCCGTCGGGCGAGACGTCCCGGTCCACCTCCTCGGAGAGCTTCTCGTAGAACGGCTGCCCGATGAGCAGGGTCACCGCGGTGAAGGTGAGCACGGACAGCAGCAGGCCGAGCGCGAACAGCACGGCGGTGAGGAAGCCGCGGAAGAGTCCGGCCCAGGGGCTGGACCAGTCGTCGGCGAACGGGGTCGCCCACGTGACGAAGTCCTCTCCCCACAGCGCCAGAGCGACGAGCGCCGCCGCGTACAGCACCAGGGTGATCAACCCCGGCAGCAGCCCGAACCCGAACTGCTTGCCGTGCCGGGCCACCCACCGCTGGCCCTTCAGGAGATACCGGAAACCCGCCCCAAGATCGCGCATGGTAAAACCCTATCGGGGAGCTGCCGGGGAGCCTCACCCCGGCGTCGGCCAAGGGGGAGACGGGGCACATGGACACGATGCGGTTCGAGCTCAGGCGTGCGGAATTCGAGCGCGGACGGCTGCTGCGGCGGGCCACGTACGTCTGGAGCGGGACACTGCCCGGTGTCGGGGAGGTCCGGCTGACGTGCCCCAGGGAGTCCTGGCACTCCGGGGAGAAGCAGACCGCACGGGTGACGGGCGAGGGGGTTCCCACGCTGGCCTTCCGGGGCGTCCGGTTCCGCGGGCTGCCGCGCATGGCGCACATGCAGATCAGCGCCGGCGTGGACAACTGCACGCCGAAACGCCGTCATCTGGCCGTCCGGCGGGCGGACCGCGCCCTGCGGATCGAGCTCAGGGGACGCTCGTACCGGTATCAGGTGCTGGACGACAAGCGCCGGCACGAACTGACGCGCAAGGGCGTCGTCGTCACCATGACCCGCTCCGAGTGGCGGCGGCCGCGGACGATCTCCGGTGTCGCGGAGGGTGACCCGGACGGTCTGGACCTCGGGCTCGCGATCCTGCTGGAGAGCGTCTACACCCGCAATCTGTCCTTCGGCGGCGCGGTGTACTCCTGGCCGGGGCGGTTCCTGAGCCGGCTGGACCCGACGGATCTGGCGGACCTGCTGGACTTCTGACGGGGTTCGGCGGGGGAGCGCGGGTGGGACCGGTGAGGGCCGGTGAGACCGGTGAGGGCCGCACCCCACGTCCAAGGGTGCGGCCCTCGTCGTACGCAACGACCGTGGCCGGTGCTGCGTCACGGCCGTGTCAGAGCTTGACGATCATCTTTCCGGTGTTGTCGCCGCGCAGGACGCCGAGGAACGCCTCGAGGTTGTTCTCGATGCCCTCGACGACCGTCTCGCGGTACTTCAGCTCGCCCGAGCGGACCCAGGGGCCGACCTCCTGCACGAACTGCGGCTGGAGGTCGTAGTGGTCGCCGACGAGGAAGCCCTCGATGCGGCCGCGGGTCTGGATCAGCCGGGCGAGGTTGCGGGGGCCGGGGGCGGGCTCGGTGTTGTTGTAGACCGAGATCATCCCGCAGACGGCGATACGGCCGTCCCGGTTGAGCCTGCCGATGGCCGCCTCCAGGTGGTCGCCGCCGACGTTGTCGAAGTAGACGTCGACGCCGTCCGGGGCGGCGGCGCGCAGCTGCTCGCTCACGGGGCCGGTCTTGTAGTTGAAGGCGGCGTCGAAGCCGTACTCCTCGACGAGCAGTTTCACCTTCTCGTCGGAGCCGGCCGAACCGATCACCCGTGAGGCCCCCTTGAGCTTCGCGAGCTGCCCGACCTGGCTGCCGACGGCACCCGCGGCGCCGGACACGAAGACGGAGTCGCCCTCCTTGAAGGCGGCGGTGCGCAGCAGGCCGGCGTAGGCGGTGAGGCCGGTCATGCCCAGCACGCCCAGGTACGCCGAGAGGGGCGCCGCCTCCGGGTCCACCTTGACGGCGTTCTTCGCGTCCACGACGGCGTACTCGCGCCAGCCGAAGAAGTGCAGCACGTGGTCGCCGACGGCGATCCCCTCGGCGTCCGACGCGACGACCTCGCCGACGGCGCCGCCCTGCATGACCTTGCCCAGCTCGAACGGGGCGACGTAGGACTTCGCGGCACTCATCCGGCCGCGCATGTACGGGTCGACGGAGAGGTACTTGTTCCGTACGAGCACCTGTCCCTCACCCGGGGCGGGGACCTCCGTCTCGACGAGGGCGAAGTCCTCGGGCTTCGGCCAGCCGACGGGCCGGCTCAGCAGATGCCACTCGCGGCCGGTGGTGGGGAGTGTGGGGGCGGTCATGGCCTGGCACCTTTCCTCGGGTAGTTCATTACCTGAAACAACCATGCAGCTGAATATTTCATGATGTCAAGCAACCGGGTACCCTGGAGGACATGGCCACACCCCACACCGTCTCGCGCCGCCCCGATGCCCTCACCCTGGAGGTCGTCGAGCTCATCGGCTCGGTGGTGGCCCGCTACCACGAGGAGTACGAGGAAGCCGCCGCCGGTCATGCCCTCACGGGTGCCCAGGCGAAGCTGTTGAGTCTGCTGTCCCTGGAACCGCTGCCGATGCGGAAGCTGGCGCGGCGGCTGAAGTGCGAGCCGTCGAACGTCACGGGCATCGTCGACCGGCTGGAGTCGCGGGGCCTGGTGGAGCGCCGGCCGGATCCGGCGGACCGGCGTGTGAAGCTGGCGGCCGCCACGGCCGAGGGGCGGAGGGTGGCGCGGAGCCTGCGGGAGTCGCTGCGCTTCGCGCGCGAGCCGCTGGCGGGCCTCTCGGAGGCGGAGCGGGTGGCACTGCGGGACGCGCTGCGGAGGATGCTGGACGCGGACTGAGAGGCGCGGGCCGAGGAGCGCAGGCCGAGGAGCGCAGGCTGAGAGGCGCAGGCCGAGGAGCGCAGGCGCCTGGTCAGGTCAGGTGCACCACCACAGGAACCGGTCGCAGGTCTCCGTGGGCTCGGGTTCCGGTTCGGGTTCCTCCGTGGTCGGGTCCGGCTCCGGGGTCTCCGGTTCCGTCGAGGGCTCCGGCGGTGGAGGCGTCGTCGGGTCGGTCGTGGGCGGGGTCGCGGGCGCGGACGACGCGTCCTCCTCGGTCTCGTCCTCCGCCTCCTGGGACTCCTCGTCCTCCGGGGACCCGGAAGCCGTCGGCGAGCCGGAAGCGCTCGCGCCGGGCGACCCGCCGGGTGCCGGCGCGCCCGCGACACCGTCGCTCGCCGACTCCGCCGGCTCCACCTCCGCCGCGCCGCCGTCCGCGGTCTCCTCCCCGGCCGCCGCCGGCTTCGGAGCCGGGCCGGGCGCGTCCAGGCCGAGCTCCGCGAGGCTCAGTCCGCCCGCCGCGAGGACGAAGCCCGCCGCGATCAGCAGGGTGCGGTTGCGCCGGCGGCGGTGCGCCGCGGCCTTGCGGTCCCGGCGGCTCCGGCCCGCCGAACGGTCCTCGTCCGGCTCCGCTTCCGCTTCCGCTTCCGGTCCCGGCTCCCCGCCTCGGCGCCGGGCCGCCCGACGCCCGCGCGGTTCGTCGTCGTACTCCGCGGCATCCTCCTCGGCCCGGACGGCCCCGGCGGCCTCTCCGGCCCCGTACGCCGCGCCCGCGGGCCCCGCGGGCGCGGCGGGATCCTGCTGCTGGGCGCGGAGCGTCTCGACGGGCGTGCCGCAGCCGGGACAGGCGAGGGCGCCATTGAGGTGCCGTCGGCACGGGTGGCAAAAGTCCATGACGCGGGAAGGTTAGGTTCCGTTCGGGTCCGCTTCATAGGCCTTGCTGTGAAGGTTTGGTGCGGACCAATGCTCAATGGTTTCGAAACTGCCGAAACCGTTATGCGCGTGACCCATTGACACCCCCGCCACCCCGTCCTTACTGTCACGCCAGCATTTCGAACGTGTGCCGAAATATCGAACACGTCGAACTGCGGACACCGATGACAAGGTCCACCACCACAGCGAGGGGCTAACTGCCGTGCGCATCACCGGAATCAGCACACACGTGGTCGGGACGCCGTGGCGCAACCTGACGTACGTCCAGGTGCACACCGACGAGGGAATCACCGGAGTCGGCGAGACCCGGATGCTGGGCCACACCGACGCCCTCCTCGGATACCTGAAGGAAGCCGAGGTCAACCACATTCTCGGCTCCGACCCGTTCGCTGTCGAGGACCTGGTCCGCCGGATGAAGTACGGCGACTACGGCCGCGCCGGCGAGATCGTGATGTCCGGTATCGCCGTCGTCGAGATGGCCTGCTGGGACATCAAGGGCAAGGCCCTCGGCGTGCCCGTCTGGCAGCTGCTGGGCGGCAAGGTCACCGACAAGGTCAAGGCGTACGCCAACGGCTGGTACACCACCGAGCGCACCCCGGAGGCGTACCACAAGGCCGCGCGGGCCGTGATGGAGCGCGGTTACCGGGCGCTGAAGATCGACCCGTTCGGCACCGGCCACTTCGAGCTCGACCACGAGCAGAGCCTGTACGCGGTCTCGCTGATCGAGGCGGTCCGTGACGCCATCGGTCCCGACGCCGAGCTGATGCTGGAGATGCACGGCCGCTTCTCCCCCGCCACCGCCGTCCGGCTGGCCAAGGAGCTCGCGCCGTTCAAGCCGGCCTGGCTGGAGGAGCCGGTCCCGCCGGAGAACCTGAAGGCGCTGGAGAAGGTCGCCGCGAAGGTCGACATGCCCCTCGCCACCGGTGAGCGCATCCACGACCGCATCGAGTTCCGCGAGCTGTTCGAGAGCCAGGCGGTCGACATCATCCAGCCGGACGTCGGCCACATCGGCGGCATCTGGGAGACCCGCAAGCTCGCCGCGACCGCCGAGACCCACTACATGCTGGTCGCCCCGCACAACGTCGGCGGCCCCGTGCTGACCGCCGCGTCCCTCCAGGTCGGCTTCACCTCCCCGAACTTCAAGATCCTGGAGCACTTCAACGACTTCGCGGACGCGGACATCAAGAAGGTCGTCAAGGGCGCGCCCCAGGTGAACCCGGAGGACGGCTGTTTCCACCTCTCCGACGCCCCCGGCCTCGGTGTGGAGCTGGACGTCGACGCGGCGGCCGAGTTCCCGCAGCAGCAGGCCCGGTTCGACCTGTGGGCCGAGGGCTGGGAGACGCGCAAGCCCAAGGGCACGAAGTGACCGCCGCCGGCCGGGGGGACGGGTCGGGCACCCAGGTCGTCATCGAGGGACCCGGCGAGCACCGCCTGGTCCCGCACGAGCCGCGCGAGCCCGGTCCCGGCGAGGCCCTGGTCCGGGTGCACGCCTCGGGCATCTGCGGCAGCGACCGCGAGGTGTACCAGGGCAACCGGCCCGAGGGGTACGTGCGTTACCCGCTCACCCCGGGCCACGAGTGGTCCGGGACCGTGGAGAGGGCGGGTGCGGGTGTGCCCGCCTCGCTGGTCGGCCGCAAGGTCGTCGGCGAGGGCTTCCGGAACTGCCAGGTGTGCGACCGCTGCCACGCCGGTGAGACGACGCTGTGCTCGGCGGGCTACGAGGAGACCGGCTTCACCCAGCCGGGCGCCATGGCCGCCACGCTGACCCTCCCGGCCCGGCTGCTGCACGTCCTCCCCGACGACGCCGACCTGAGCGCCGCCGCGCTGCTCGAGCCGGCCGCCTGTGTCGCCGCCGCCGCGCTGAAGGCGCGCGCCGTGCCCGGTGAGCGGGTCGCGGTGGTCGGCACCGGCACGCTCGGGATGTTCGCCGTGCAGTTCCTGCGCGCCAACTCCCCTTCCGAGCTGCTGGTGGTGGGCACCCGGGGCGACCGTGAGGCGCTGTCCCGGCAGTACGGGGCCACCGACTTCCGTACCAAGGACCAGGCGCTCCCGGACGACTTCGACGTCGTGATCGAGACCGCCGGGTCCGCGGACGCGGCCCGTACGGCGGCCTCGCTGCTGCGGCGCGGCGGGCGGCTGGTGCTCACCGGCATCCCGGCGCCGGGCGCCGACGGGCTCGACCCGACGGATCTCGTCGTACGGCAGCTGGAGGTGCACACCGTCTTCGGCGCTCCGCCGGACGCCTGGGCGCATACCGTGCGGGTGTTCGCGGCCGGGCTGCTCGATCCGCTGCCGCTGGTGAGCCATGAGCTGCCGCTCGCCGAGTTCCCGGAGGCCATCGAGCTGGTGGGGTCCGGCGATCCGAAGGTGGGCAAGGTCCTGCTGCGTCCCTAGTCCGTACGCCGGTACGAGGGCGACCTGACGGCCCTCGTACCGGCGTACACCCAGCCCCGCCCCTCCCCGCCCGACTCGTACCCCGAGCCGCGAACTTCGTCCGAAATACCGAACAAAAGGACATCCAGTGACCGACGCTTCCGCCACGGCTCCCCGCAGGCCCGGTGAACAGACCCTCACCGCGCTCGGCATGAGCGCACCCGCCCTCGACCCCGCCGACGCCTCGCCGCACACCTTCCCCGGCGGTGGCCGCTGGCGCACCGAGATCCCCTCGTGCGAGGGCCCCGAGGCGCTGGCCGTGGTACTGAAGGAGGCCTCGCGCCTCGATGTGCCGATCCACCGGATCAGCCAGGGCAGCGGCATCTGGATGCTGACCGACGCCGAGATCACCGAGATGGCCGAGGCCACCGCGGAGCGCGACATCGAGCTCTGCCTGTTCACCGGCCCGCGCGGCACCTGGGACATCGGCGGCTCCACCCGTACCGACTCGGGCGGCGCCGGACTGCGCGCCCGGGGCCATGACGCGGTCGCCGGTTGTGTCGAAGACGCGGTGCGCGCAACGGAGTTGGGCGTCAAGTGCCTGCTCGTCGCCGACGAGGGCGTGCTGTGGACGCTGCACCGGGCGCGCGCGGCCGGGCTGCTCCCCGCCGACACCACGCTGAAGCTCTCGGCGCTCGTCGGGCCGGTCAACCCGGCCTCGTTCGCGGTCTACGAGCAACTCGGCGCCGATTCGATCAACGTCCCCAGCGATCTGACGCTCGATCACCTCACCGAGATACGGCGGGTTTCGGCCACACCGATGGACATGTACATCGAGGCCCCCGACGACCTCGGCGGCTATGTGCGGATGTACGAGGTCGCCGAACTCATCCGGCGCGGCGCCCCGTTGTACCTGAAGTTCGGCCTGTCCAAGGCACCCGGGATCTACCCGTACGGGCACCACATGCGGGAGCTGACCCTGGCGACCGCGAAGGAGCGGGTGCGGCGCGGCCGGCTGGCCCTGGACCTGCTGGCACGGCACGGCGCGGACGGCGACATGGCGCCGCTCGGTTCACGGCTCCCGGGCGATCTGAGCCGGTTCGAAATTCCGTCATAACGTTCCGGAAACTCAGCTTCACAGAAGCAGACACAGCCGCGCACAATCGCACACACCTCTCTCGGCCTCTCCTGGTTCCACCCCGGAAGCGCCCCGCTCGTCCGGACCGACCCCGCACACACATCAAGGATGATGATCATGCGTAACCGCAGAGCCGCACTCGCCGCCGTGGCCACCGCCGCCTCCCTCGCCCTGACCCTGTCCGCCTGCGGCCAGAGCGGCGAGGGCGGCAGCGAGGAGGACAAGGGCGGCAGCGACGGAGCCACCATCGGCATCGCGATGCCGACCAAGTCCTCCGAGCGCTGGATCGCCGACGGCGCCAACGTCGAGAAGGAGCTGAAGGCCAAGGGCTTCAAGACCAAGCTGGTCTTCGGCGAGGACGACCCGGACCAGCAGGTCTCGCAGATCGAGAACATGATCACGCAGGGTGTGGACGCCCTGATCGTGGCGGCGATCGACAACAAGTCCCTGGGCAACGTCCTGCAGCAGGCCAAGGACGCCGACATCCCGGTCGTCTCCTACGACCGGCTGATCCTCGGTACCGAGAACGTCGACTACTACGCCTCGTTCGACAACGAGAAGGTCGGCGAGCTGCAGGGCGGCTACATCGTCGAGAAGCTGGGGCTGAAGGCCGGCAAGAAGGGCCCCTTCAACATCGAGCTGTTCGCCGGCTCCAACGACGACAACAACACCCGGTACTTCTTCCAGGGCGCGATGAACGTCCTGAAGCCGTACATGGACAAGGGCCAGCTGGTCGTCCGCTCCAAGCAGACCGACCTCAACCAGGTCACCACGCTGCGCTGGGACGGCGGCACCGCGCAGAAGCGCATGGACGACCTGCTCACCTCCAGCTACCGCAGCACCCGGGTCGACGCGGTGCTCTCGCCCTACGACGGCATCTCCATCGGCATCCTGTCCGCCCTGAAGTCGGACGGCTACGGCTCCGGCAGCAAGGCCATGCCCGTCGTCACCGGCCAGGACGCCGAGGTCGCCTCGCTGAAGTCGATCATCTCGGGCCAGCAGACCCAGACCGTCTTCAAGGACCTGCGCGAGCTCGCCAAGGTCGCCGCGAACATGGTCGACTCGGTCCTGAACGACAAGAAGCCCGAGGTCAACGACACCAAGTCGTACGACAACGGCTCCAAGGTCGTCCCCGCCTACCTGCTGCAGCCGGTCAGCGTCGACAAGTCCAACTACAAGCAGGTCCTGGTCGACGGCGGCTACTACACCGAGGACCAGCTCAAGTAACCGGGCCCCTTCAAGGATTGGAAGGCACGACCATGGCGGGACCCGTCCTGGAAATGCGCTCGATCGTCAAGACCTTTCCCGGCGTCAAGGCGCTGTCGGACGTCACCCTGACCGTCCGGGAGGGCGAGGTCCACGCCATCTGCGGTGAGAACGGCGCCGGCAAGTCGACCCTCATGAAGGTCCTCTCCGGCGTCCACCCGCACGGCAGCTACGAGGGGGACATCCTCTTCGAGGGAGAGCCCTGCGAGTTCAAGGACATCCGGGCCAGCGAGCAGCGCGGCATCGTCATCATCCACCAGGAACTGGCGCTGTCGCCGTTCCTCTCCCTCGCGGAGAACATCTTCCTCGGCAATGAGCACGCCACGCGCGGGTTCATCAACTGGAACGCCACCCTCAAGCACGCCACCGAGCTGCTGCGCCGGGTCGGGCTCTCCGACCACCCGGACACCCGCGTCGCCGACATCGGCGTGGGCAAGCAGCAGCTGGTGGAGATCGCGAAGGCGCTCTCGAAGAAGGTGAAGCTGCTCATCCTGGATGAGCCGACCGCGGCCCTGAACGACGAGGACAGCGACAAACTCCTCGACCTGATCCTGGAGTTGAAGGAACAGGGCATCACCTCGATCATCATCTCCCACAAGCTGAACGAGATCCGCAAGGTCGCCGACTCGGTGACGATCCTGCGGGACGGGCGGACCATCGAGACGCTCGACGTGAAGGCCGAGGAGACCAGCGAGGACCGGATCATCTCCGGCATGGTCGGCCGCGACCTGGAGCACCGCTTCCCGGAGCGCACCCCGCACCAGCCGGAGGAGGGCGCCGCCCCGGCCCTGGAGATCCGCAACTGGACCGTGCACCACCCGATCGACCAGCAGCGCAAGGTCGTCGACGACGTGTCCCTCGAGGTGCGGCGCGGTGAGATCGTCGGCATCGCCGGCCTGATGGGCGCGGGCCGTACCGAACTCGCGATGAGCGTCTTCGGCCGCACCTACGGCCGGCACACCGCCGGCACCGTCCTCAAGGACGGCACGGAGATCCGTACGAAGACCGTCCCCGAGGCGGTCGGACACGGCATCGCGTACGTCACCGAGGACCGCAAGCACTTCGGGCTGAACCTCATCGACACCATCAACCGCAACATCTCGCTCAGCGCCCTCAGCAAGGTCGCCAGGCACGGTGTGGTGGACGAGCACGAGGAGCGGCAGGTCTCCGAGCGCTTCCGGAAGTCGATGAACATCAAGGCCCCGACGGTGTTCGAGCCGGTGGGCAAGCTGTCCGGCGGCAACCAGCAGAAGGTCGTCCTCAGCAAGTGGATCTTCGCGGGTCCCGATGTGCTGATCCTCGACGAGCCGACGCGCGGCATCGACGTTGGCGCCAAGTACGAGATCTACACGGTCATCGACAAGCTGGCCGCCGAGGGCAAGGCGGTCGTCTTCATCTCCTCCGAGCTGCCCGAACTGCTCGGCATGTGCGACCGCATCTACACGATGGCCGCGGGGCGGCTGACCGGTGAGTTCTCGCGGGCCGAGGCCTCCCAGGAATCGCTGATGCGTCAGATGACGAAGGACAAAGAGGTATCCCGATGAGCAGCACCGAAGTCACCGACAAGACGCCGGCGGCCGCGCCGCCGGGCAGGAACGGGGCGGGCAGCGGTGACGGCCTGCTCCAGCTGATGCTGGACGGCATGCGCCGCAACATGCGCCAGTACGGCATGCTGATCGCCCTGGGTCTCATCGTGGCGCTCTTCGCGGTGTGGACCGACGGCGACCTGCTGCTGCCGCGCAACGTGTCGAACCTGGTGCTGCAGAACAGCTACATCCTGATCCTCGCGATCGGCATGATGCTGGTCATCATCGCGGGCCACATCGACCTGTCGGTCGGGTCACTGACGGCGTTCGTCGGCTCGATGGCCGCCGTCTTCATGGTCAGGAACGATCTGCCCTGGCCGGTCGCGGTGATCCTCTGTCTGGCCGTGGGCGCCCTGGCCGGCGCGATACAGGGCTGGTTCATCGCCTACGGCGGCATACCGTCGTTCATCGTGACCCTCGCGGGCATGCTGACCTTCCGCGGTCTCACCGAGATCTTCCTGGAGGGCCAGACCCTCGGCCCGTTCCCCAAGGGCCTGCAGACGGTCGCCAACGGTTTCATGCCCGAGGTCGGCCCGGAGACCAACTACCACAACCTCACCCTGCTCCTCGGCATCGGACTGATCGCGCTCGTGGTCCTCCAGGAGGTCCGCGACCGCCGCCGCCAGAAGGAGTTCGACCTCGAGGTCCTCCCCGCCAAGCTGTTCCTGCTGAAGCTCGTCGCGCTGGGTGCCGCCATCCTCGTCGTGACGATGCTGCTGGCCAGCTACAAGGGTGCCCCGATCGTGCTGCTGATCCTCGGCGCGCTGCTCGTCGGCTTCGGCTATGTGATGCGCAACGCCGTCATCGGCCGCCACATCTACGCCATCGGCGGCAACCTGCCCGCGGCCAAGCTGTCGGGTGTGCGGGACAAGAAGGTCACCTTCCTGGTCTTCCTGAACATGGGCATGCTCGCGGCCCTGGCGGGTCTGGTGTTCGCCGCCCGCTTCAACGCGGCCTCTCCCAAGGCCGGCCTCAACTTCGAGCTGGAGGCCATCGCCGCCTCGTTCATCGGCGGCGCGTCGATGAGCGGCGGCGTCGGCACGGTCCTCGGCGCGATCATCGGCGGTCTGGTCCTGGGCGTGCTGAACAACGGTATGAACCTCGTCGGCATCGGCACCGACTGGCAGCAGGTCATCAAGGGCCTGGTCCTGCTGGCCGCGGTCGGCTTCGACGTGTGGAACAAGCGCAAGTCCGGTTCGTAAGTCAGCTCGGGCCCCGCCGGAAGGCGGGGCCCCTTCCTTTTCGGGAGCCGCACGGATGGAACTGAACAGACGCACGGTCATCGCAGGAGCCGCGGCGGCCGGCGTCGCCGCCACCACCGCCCTCGGCGGGACGGCACACGCCTCGTCAGGCAGGGGGAAGCCGGTGAAGTCGCTCTTCGGCAGGCTCGCGGACGGCACCAAGGTCCACAGCTGGTCGCTGGAGAACGGCGGCACCCGGATGAAGGTCCTCTCCTACGGCGGCATCGTCCGGTCACTGGAGATCCCCGACCGCCGCGGCCGGTACACCAACGTCTCCCTCGGCTTCGACACCATCGAGGAGTACGTCGCCTCCAGCCCCTACTTCGGTGCCCTGATCGGCCGCTACGGCAACCGCATCGACAAGGGCCGCTTCACCCTCGACGGCACTCCGTACCAGCTCTCCGTCAACGACGGCGAGAACAGCCTGCACGGCGGTGCCCAGGGCTTCGACAAGCGGGTCTGGGACGTCGAGCCGTTCACCCGGGGCTCCGACGTCGGCCTGTACCTGTACTACACGAGCGTCGACGGCGAGATGGGCTACCCGGGCACGCTGCGCGCGAAGGTCACGTACACCCTCACCCGCAAGGGCGACTGGCGGGTCGACTACGAGGCCACCACCGACAAGGCCACCGTCGTCAACCTCACCAGCCACGTCTACTGGAACCTCGCCGGCGAGGGCAGCGGCTCCGTGTACGACCACGAACTGTCCATCGCCGCCTCCCGCTACACGCCGGTCGACTCGGGGCTGATCCCCACGGGCGAACTGGCACGGGTCGCGGCCACCCCCTTCGACTTCCGCCGGGCCAAGCCGATCGGCCGGGACATCCGCACCGCACACCAGCAGGTGCTGTACGGACAGGGCTTCGACCACAACTGGGCGCTCGACAAGGGCATCACCAGCCGTCCCGAGCAGGTCGCCCTGCTGCGTGATCCGTCCTCCGGCCGCACGCTGAGGATCGCGACGAACGAGCCGGGCCTGCAGTTCTACTCCGGCAACTTCCTCGACGGCACCCTCGTGGGCACCGGTGGCCGGGTCTACCGGCAGGGCGACGGGCTGTGCCTGGAGACCCAGCACTTCCCGGACTCGCCGAACCAGCCGTCGTTCCCGTCGACCGTGCTGCGACCGGGGCAGACGTACCGGACGACCACGGTCCATTCGTTCGGGGCATGAGCCCCGGCGGATCGCCGCCGTCACATTTTCCTCACATGAGCTGAACGGCGGCGCGCTCCGCTCCGTACTCCTGGGTGGCCCGTGCTCCCCCGCGCGGGCCACCCAGGCATGACGGGCCCGTCACCTCCCCGACGGGCCCGCCGTACACGGAGGTTCCATGGCCGACAACGTCGCCTCGTTGTTCCGCAGCACCGTGGCGCACAGTCCGTCGATGGCGGCGCTGACACGGGAGAGCGACGGGGCCGGCCCGGTGGACTTCTGCATCCCCTGCAACCCGTACTTCCCCACCCCCGCCATGTTCGAGGACATGGCGGGCCGGTTGCGCGACATCATCACGTACTACCCGAGCAGCGCCGACACCATCACGGCCGAGCTGTGCAGCCTGCTCCGACTGCCGCCGCAGTGCGTGGCGATGGGCAACGGCTCCACCGAGCTGATCACCTGGATCGACCACCTCCTGGTCCGTGAGTCCCTCGCCGTCCCCGTCCCCACCTTCGGCCGCTGGACCGACCAGCCCATGGAGACCGGCAAACGGGTCGACATGTTCCCGCTCCAGGAGGCCGGCGGCTTCGCCCTCGACCTCGCCCAGTACTCCGAGTTCATCCGCGCACGCGGTACCCGGGTGGCGGTCATCTGCAACCCCAACAACCCCGACGGCGGCTTTCTGCACAAGCACGCGATCGTGCAGTTCATGGACGCCATGGCCGACCTGGACCTGGTGGTGATCGACGAGTCGTTCCTGGAGTTCGCCGACGCGGAGAACGAACCGAGCGTGGTGCAGGAGGCGATGCTGCGCCCCAACGTCATCGTGCTGCGCAGCCTCGGCAAGAACTTCGGTCTGCACGGCATCCGCTTCGGCTACCTGGTCGCCAACCCGGCCCTGGCGGGACGGATCCGCTCGATGCTCCCCAAGTGGAACCTCAACTCCTTCGCCGAGCACGTGGTGTTCATGCTGAAGGAGCACGGTGCCGAGTACGCCCAGAGCCTGCACCAGGTGCGCCGCGACCGGATGGACATGTCCGGCCAGCTCTCCTCACTGCCCGGACTGACGGTCTACCCGTCCCAGGGCAACTTCCTCTTCGTGCGCCTCCCCGTGGGCGCCGAAGGCACCGTGGTCCGGGACCGGATGCTCACCGAGCACCGGATCCTGGTCCGTGAGTGCGGCAACAAGATCGGCTCGTCCAGCCGCTTCCTGCGTCTCGTGGTACGTCCCCAAGTGGATGTACGTCGCCTGGTGTCCGGCCTGGAACAGGTGCTCTACGGGGCGTCCAGGAGGGGAACCGCCGTGCCCGAGCAGGCTACAGGGACCGGCTACAGCTCGGGCACGGCGGCCGTGGACCGCCTGGTGAGCCAGACCAACGGGGCGGGCATGCGGGGGCTCGCCGCTCAAGCCACCGGTGCCGGCGCTCCGGGGCTCGCCGCCGCTCCGTCCGTCGGCACCGGCATGCCGCTCCCCGCCGCCGCGTCCGCCCCGGCGGTGGGCGCGGGCGGCGGGATGCCGGTGCCGGCTGCGGCTTCGGTGGTGGCGGGGGTGCCGGGGGTGCCGCAGCCGGTTGCTCAGCCCGCGCCGCAGTTCGTGCCGCAGCCCGCGCCCCAGCTCGTGCCGCAGGAGATCCCGCAGCCCGTGCCGCAACCCGTGCCCCCGCCCGTGCCGCAGCAGGTTCCGGCGCCGGTCCCGCAGCCCGCGCAGCCGCTCGCGCCCGTGGCTCAGACACCGATTCCCGCCGCGGCGGCGTACCCGGCGCAGGCGCCGCCGCCCACCGGCCTCACCCCGCCCGGTGTCCCCGCCCGGGGCGGCCTGACGGCCGCCCAGGTCAGGGGCACCGACGGCCTCTCCACGGCCCCGGCGACGGGCTGGCCGGGACCGCAGGCCGCCTGGCCCAACGCGGCGGGGATGGGCCGGACGGGCTGAACCACCGCGGTCCTACGCGGGATCGAGCCGCCACTGCTGGCAGCCGTTGTCCAGCCAGGTCCACTGCCGTACGTCGGCGCCGTCCGCGGTGGAGCAGTCGGCGACGTCGGCGACCTTGCCGGTGGCCTGGTTGACGATCCGTACGTGACCGCTGTCGGTGGCCACGAACCGGAACCGCTGGCAGGTGTTGTCCAGCCACGACCACTGCCGCAGGTCGGCGCCGTCGGCGGACGAGCAGTTCTCGGTGTCCAGCACCTTTCCGGTGGCGACGTTCACCAGCCGGTGGGTGTCGTCCCCGAGATCCTCCAAACGCCACCGCTGATTGCCCCCGCCGTTGCAGGCGTACTGCTGCACATTGGCGCCGTCGGCGGACGAACTCCCAGTTACTTCAAGGCACTTGCCGCTGTTGCGGTTGGTGAGGGTGTAGGCGGTGGAGACGGTCGACGGCTCACCGGAGGGCCCGGCGAGGCCCGCCCCGAGCCGCACGGGCGTACCGAGGTTCGGTGACCCGTCGGAGTTCCAGGTGAACTTCTGCGCCCGTGCCGTACGCCCGTTGTCGCACCCCTCGGACGCGGAGTCGTTGGCGTGGTAGACGATCCAGCTCTCCGTTCCGTCCGGCGAGGTGAAGAACCCGTTGTGGCCGGGCCCGTAGACGCCGTTGCCGTCACTGCGCTGGAAGACGGGCGTGGACTTCTTGGTCCAGGAGGAGGCGGAGACCGGGTTCGACCCGGTGAGGGCGAGCTGCCCGAGCTTGTAGTCGGGGGTCCAGCAGCCGCTCGCGGAGTAGACGAGGAAGGTGCGGCCGTTGCGCTGCAGGATCTCCGGCCCCTCGTTGACGGTGCCGCCCTGCCGCTCCCAGTCGTAGGCGGGCGTGGAGACGGTGGAGAAGGAAGAACTCACCGTGTAGGGGTTCGACATGCGCGCGGCGACGATGTTCTGCGTCCCCTTGTGCGTGCTGCCGAAGAGGTACAGCTGCCCGTTGATGGTGGCGACGGTGGGATCCAGCATCCAGCTGGAATTCAGCTGTCCCTTGTAGCTGTACGGCCCCATGGGGTCGGAACCGGCGCTCTCCAGTACGTGGCTGCGCTGGGTGGGGTTGTAGTCGGCGATGTTCTGCCCGGCGACGTAGTACAGGTACCAGCGCCCGTTGAGGTGGTGCAGCTCGGGCGCCCAGATGTTGCAGCAGCGGGAGGCCGCGTCGCCCTGCCACACCTGCACGCTGGGGGCGGTGGCGAGGCCGCCGAGGGTGGGCGACTTGCGGAGGGTGATGACGTCGGTCCAGGACGTGCTGACCAGGTAGTAGTTGCCGTCGTGGTGGACGATCCACGGGTCGGCGCCCTTCTGGGCCTTGACGGGGTTGCCGAAGGAGGCCGCCTGCGCGGACGACTGCCCGAGCGAGAGGGCGAGCAGCAGCGCGGCCAGCAGGGTCAGTAGGCGACGGGCCATCCGCTGCTCCAGTTCAGGAGGTTGATGCCGAGCTTGGGGGTGCCGTTGTCGTTGCCGTCGTAGTAGTGGTAGACGATCAGGTCCCCGTCGGCGTCGTTCATGATCGACTGGCCGCCGGGTCCGATGACGCTGCCGTGCGACTCGAGGACGGGCGTGCCGCCGTTGCTCATCATCGAGACGCCGTTCCTGTCCCGGTAGGGCCCGGTGACGCTGGTGGCGCGGCCGACCTTGACCTTGTAGGTGGAGCCGGTGCCGGCGCAGCAGGTGTCGTACGAGGCGAAGAGGTAGTAGTAGCCGCCCCGCTTGACGACGAACGGCGCCTCGACGGCCTTCGTCCCGGAGGGGCGGGAGGCGAGGGAGTAGCGGGTGGTGTTGGAGGAGAGCCGCTTCCCGGTGGAGGGGTCGATCTGGATCATCTTGATCCCGGTCCACCAGCTGCCGAAGGACAGCCACCACTTGCCGTCGTCGTCGACGAAGAGGTTGGGGTCGATGGCGTTGAAGTCGCTGGAGGAGTTCGAGGTGTAGACGGTGCCGTAGTCGCTCCAGCTGCCCGGCTGTCCGGTGGTGGATCCGGCGAGCCCGATGGCGGAGGTGTTCGACCCGAACTTCGAGACGGAGTAGTACATCAGGTACTTGCCGCCGTGGTACGAGATGTCCGGCGCCCAGGCCTCCGGCACGGAGGAGTAGTTCCGCCACCAGCTCGGGCGGGAGGAGAACGCGTCGGCGCCGGCGGAGAAGGCGGTGCGGTCGGTGGAGATCTTGTTGGCGATGCCGCCGCCGGTGGCGTAGAGGAGGTACTGGCCGGAGGAGGTCCGGATCATCGACGGGTCGTGCGTGATGACGGACCCGGTGACGCGGCCGGGGTTGGGGTACGCCGAGGCGGTGGTCGGCATCAGCGCCAGGAGTGCGGCGGTGGGGAGCGCGAGGAGCGTGGTGCGTTTGCGGAGGGTGCGGCTCATACGGGGTTCTCCTTGCGGTGGGGGTCAGCTTGCGTTCGGGATTCCGAACGACGATCGCAAGTTCGAACGGACCGTAGAATCGAACCACTTGCGCGTCAATGACCCGCGCAGCCTCAATCGATGTCGGCCCCCGAGCGGACGGCGGCGAGCCGGGTGAGCCGCAGCTCGAAGTCCCGGCCCGGCGCGCGGCTGTCACTCCACGGACAGACAGGGTGCCCGGCTCGCCCTCTCCCCCATCGCCTGGGCCGATTTCCTCACGTGTCTCACGGAGTGACCGTCGGGCAGGGCGAGGCGGTCGGGGAGGCGCCGGGATCGGGGGACGGGGACGCGGACTCCGTGAGGCAGTCGTCCGGGGCGGTGGGCGAGGGGCTCGCGTCCGTCGGGTCCGGCGACGGCGACGGGGTCCCCGTGGGGGACTCGCCGGGCGGCTGCGAGGGCTCCTGGCTCGTCGGAGACACCGTCGGGGAGGGCTCCGGGGACGGGGAGGTGGGCGTCGGAGTGGGCGTCGGAACGGAGGAGGACGGGGACGGCTCGGGGCTGCCCGGCGTACTCGGGTCGGGACCGATGACTATGCCCCCACCCCCCTTCCCGTCCCCCTTGCCGCCGTTCCCGCCGTCGACGGGCCCGGTCGCCGGGGTGTGGCCGCCCGCGCCGGGACTCCTCGGGATGACGCCCTCGCCGTCGGGGACTGTGTGGACCCCCCGGCTGTAGAAGTCCAGCCAGTACCTGACCAGCCTCAGGTAGGGGCGCGAGTGGTTGTAGCTGAGGATCGCCCGGTCCAGGTCCGCGGCCCGGTCCAGGTCCCGGTCGCCCGCGCACAGGTAGTGGCCGGCCGCCAGGGCCGCGTCGAAGACATTGTTCGGGTCGGCGCGGCCGTCACCGTTGCCGTCCGTGCCCCAGCGGGCCCAGGTGGACGGCAGGAACTGCATCGGTCCCACCGCGCGGTCGTAGACCGTGTCACCGTCGTGGGCACCCCCGTCCGTGTCCCGGATCAGGGCGAAGCCCCGGCCGTCGAGCGGCGGCCCGGTGATCCGGCCCCGTGTGGTGCCGTTCCGGTCGACCGCGCCGCCGCGCGCCTGGCCGGACTCGACCTTGCCGATCGCCGCGAGCAACTCCCAGGGCAACCGGCAGCCGGGATCCGTCCTGCCGACGGAGGTCTCGGCGGCGCGGTAGGCGCGCAGCACGGTGGCCGGGATGCCGGACTGGGAGCGGAGGTCCCGCACGAGCGCCGGGGCGGCCGACACGACGTCCGGGGTCGTCAGGGGCGGGAGTTCGGTGTGGTAGGAGCCGTCGCCCGGCGGCGCGGTCTCGGCGTACGGGCCGCCTGCCGCCGTCCTGCGTGCGTCGTCGGCGGGCGGGGCGGCGTGGGCGTCCTGCGCGTCCCCGACGAGTCCGGGGGCCCGGGAGGCCGTGAGGGCCGCCATGGCCGCCACGGTGACGGCGGTCGTCCGCAGTCCCCTGCGGGTCCGGCCGGTGTGCGGACGTCGTGTGCGGCGTACGGGCATGGCTGTCACTCCTGTCGGATGCGGGGGCGGTCACGCCCGTGGGTTCCGTCGGTCGCGCGGCCCTCAGCGGCCGAAGGTGTCGATGCCGGAGACGAGCCACCGTCCGTCGCGGTGCACGACGTCGACGGCGAGCATGGCGCCCGCGTACACGCCCTCGTCCTTCGCGTCCGCCTTGCCCCCGGCGGCCTTGTCCCCGGCGGCCTTGTCCCCGGCGGTGGCGACGCTGCTCTGGTCGGCGTAGACGAGGACCCGGGCCCGGTGGCCGTCGATCCGTTCGACGGCGCTCTCGGTGACCGTCGTGGTGATCACCGCTTTCTGCTCGTCGGCCCGCTCGCGGACGTCGGCGAGCAGGGTGCGGTGCTGGTCGACGGCCTTTCCCGTGAGCAGGTCCCGCGCGGCTTCCTCGAGGGCGCCGGGGTCGGTGTGGTCGTAGGAGAAGAGCCGGTCGACGGCCTTGGACGTCTGTCCCTCGATCTCGCCGGTGCGGGCGAGGTCGGTCAGGGCGGTGTTGCGTCGCGCGGGGTCGTCCCGGAGCGCTTCGGCCTTCGCGTGCGCCCAGCCGGCGAAGCCGCCGAGGAGCACGGTCAGTACGCAGAGCAGCACGATTCCCACCGGCCGGCGCGACCGGGCGCGGGCCGTCCGCTCGCCGGCCGTGTTCCGGGACGCGGCCGGCTTCCGGTCCGCCGCGCCGCCGCCGGCCCCGGGTGCCTTCCCGTCCTTCCCGTCCTTCCCGTCCTTCCCGTCCGGCCGCGTGGAGGACGGGGGGCCGGCGGGAGGCAGGACGGCCGTGCCGCCCGCGCGGATCCGGCTTCCGGCGCTCTCCGGGACCCCGGCGGAGGTGGTGGGCCGGGTCCCGCGGGCCTGGCGGCGCCGCTGGCGGTTGATGTGGTGGCGGGTCGTCGACATCGTGCTGTCCTCTCGGTGCGGCGGCTTGCGCGGTACGGAACCGGGTCAGCCGGTCGGTGCGCCGCCCACGGGGGCCTGTCCCAGGGCGCTCAGCTTCCACCGGCCCCCGGCGCGGGTGAGTTCGCCGAGCATGCGGCTGTCCTTGTCCGTCTTCGCGCCGTCGGACGCCCTGACGGTGACGCGCAGGGCGATCAGCACCCGGGCGCGGCCCGCGCGGTCGTCGAGTTCGGTGACGGCGCCCGACAGCACCCGGGCCGTGGTGACGGTCTTCGCCGCTCTCACCTGATTCGCGAACTCCGCTCGCCCTGAAGCCAGTTGATCGTGCAGCTCACCGGTGGTCGACGACTCCCACAGGTCGAGGCCCTGGTTCAGGTCCCGGTGGTCGAGCGTGTTGAGGTTCTGTACGGCCTGCTCCCCGGCGGCGAGCGCCTCGTCCCGTTGCTCGGCGTACGCGGCCCGGTCGTCGTGGGCCGCGCCGTACCAGTCCTGCCCCGCCCAGGCCGCGAAGCCGCCCGCGGTGAGCGTGAGGGCGACGACCAGCGACGGCAGCGGCCGGGGGCGGTGTGCGGTGAGGGCGCGGACCGCGCGTTTCATGGGGTGCTCCAGTCTCCCGCGCGCATATCAGCGGGCCTTGAGGTCGACGATCCGCCAACGGTCCCTCTCCAGCCGGGCCGTGACGGTGAGCTGGGCCGCCGCGGTGGTGGCCTCGTCCTTGTCACGGCGGGAGGTCTGGTCGAGGAAGACCAGCAGGCGTGCCCTTTCGCCGTCGAGTTCGATCACCCCGGTGCGGACGGCACGGGTGCTCAGGGTGACGCGCTGCTCGGTGAGGTCCTCACGGACCTGGTCGAAGAGATCCTGGTACTGGCGGGCGGCTCGACCGTCGAGGACGGAGCGCGCGGAACGCTCGGCGGCCGCGGTGCCGTCCGGTGTGTAGGAGAAGACACGGGCGAGGGCGTTGGCGACCTCGCCGGCGACGCGGTGGGTGGCCTCGGTGTCGGTGAGCGCGCGGTTCCGGGCCGACTCGGCCGACTTGAGCTGGTGGGCGCCGTAGAGGAAGCCGCAGCCGCCGAGGACGAGCGCCGCGGCGACCCCGGCGAGGGCGGCCCGTCGCAGACGGCCGCCCGGCGGCCGGGGTGCGCGGACACCGTCCACCCGGTCCGCGGAGGGCCCGTCGGCGGAGGGCCCGTCGGCGGAGGGCCCGTCGGCGGAGGGCTCGTCCCTGGAGGACCCGTCCCCGGAGGGTTCGTCCCCGGAAGACCCGTCGTCCCCGGAGAGCCCGTCCCCGGAGAGCCCGTCCCCGGAGGACCCGTTCCCGGAGGGCTCGTCCCCGGAGGACCCGTCCCCGGAGAGCCCGTCCCCAGAGGACCCGTCCCCGGAAGACCCGTCCCCGGAAGACCCGTCCCCGGAGAGCCCGTCCCCAGAGGACCCGTCCCCGGAAGACCCGTCCCCAGGGCCCTTCTTGCCGGAGCGCGCGCCCTCGGAAGGCCCAGCGGTGGGGGGTCCGTCGTCGGACGTCCCGTCTCCGGAGGATCCGTTTTCGGGTGTCCCGTCCTTGGCCACACCGTCCTCGAACGCCCCGCCCGCGAGGGATCCGTTCCCGGAACCCCCTCCCGCGGATGTCGCGTCATCGGGCGCCGGGGCCACGTCCCGCGCGGGCACGGTCCCCGGGTCCGGGTCCGTACCGGGGTCCGTGCCCGGGGCCGCGTCCCGCGCGGGATCCTGCGCCCTGCCGCCGCGCAGCAGCCGTGCCAGTGTCATCGGTCCCCGTCCTCCTGCTCCCCCGAGAGCGGCACCGCGCTCAGCGCCTTCACCTTCCACTCCCCCTCACCCGTGCGGGCCAGGACCGCCTCCAGGCGTTTACGGTCGGTGGCCGGCTTCTTCGTCCCGGCGGACGTGACCTCGACGCGGACGGTGGTGATCAGCTTGGCCGTGCCGGCCCGCGTGTCGAGCGCGGTGACGGCCGCCTCGGTGACCGTGCCGCGCGCCGAGGCGCCCGCCTTCGCCTCGGTGCGGCCCAGTTCCTCGCGCAGCGGTCCGGTGGAGGCGTCGCGCCAGGCCCGGATGCCCTTCTCCGCCCGCTGCCGGGTGGAGGCGTCGAGCGTGGTGAGCACGACCAGGCCCGCCCGTCCGTCGGCGAGCGCCCGGTCGCGCTCCCGGCCGTACGCGAGCGCGTCGTCGGTGCGTGCCTGCGCGTACGTCCACGCGCCGGTGCCGCAGAAGCCGAGCGCCAGGGCCAGCCCCAGGCCGGTGAGGGTCCGGGCCCTGTTCATCGCGTGCTCCCGCCGGCCGGGGTGAGGAGGCCCGCCATGTCCCCCGGTGCCTCGCCGTCCTGACCGGGCAGGGCGAGGGCGCCGGGCAGTGCGGCCGGTCCGCCCGTCCGTGCCCCGCCGCTGCCGGAGGGCAGGGATCCGGGCCTGGCCGGGTCGGGCACCGGGCCGCCCTTCGGAGCGTTCGCCGAGCCGCGCACGTTGAACCCGTCCGCGGCGGGGGCGGTGCAGGCCGCGCCGGTGTTGAGGGCGGGCGTGGTGCCGAGGTCGAGCCCGTTGCGGTAGCGCGTGGCGCCGTATCCGGCGGTGCAGGGCAGGGGCTTGAAGAAGGTGACGGCCATGCCGAGGTTCAGCTTCCCTCCGTCGACGGCGGTGGCGCCGGCGGCGACGGCCGCCGGGTACTTCACGAGGAGTTCCTCCATGCCGCGTTGCCGGGTGACGGCGATCTCGGAGGTGGTGAGCAGATTGGCGAGGACGACGCCGAGGCTCGGGTCGAGGTCCCGCAGGAGGCCGCTGACCTGGGTGGCGGCCTCGGGGGTGACGGTGAGGAGGCGGCGCAGGTCGGCGTCGGATCCCTTGAGGGTGCGGGCCAGTTCCTCCGCCCCGACGGCGAAGTCGCGGATGGCCTTCCCCTCCTCGGCCTGGGTGCGCAGCACGGTCTCGCCGTCGGTGATGAGCCTGGTGGTGGACGGCAGGGCGCGGTCGGCGGCCTCCACGAAGGCGCTGCCGCTGTCGAGCAGGACCTGGAGGTCGTCGCCGTGGCCCTCGAAGGCCTTGCCGAACTCGTCCACGACCGTGCGCAGGTCGTCGAGCGGGACGGAGCCGGCGAGGTCGTCGACGCTGCTGAGCACATCGGTGACGGGTATGGGCACCTGGGTGTCGGTCTGTTCGATGCGGGTGCCCTCGGCGAGGTAGGGGCCGCCGCCGCTCTCGGGCCGCAGGTCGATGTACTGCTCGCCCACCGCGGAGAGCCCGGCGACCACGGCGCGGGTGTCGGCGGGGATGCGCGGGGCGGACTTCTTGATGCGGAGTTCGGCGACGACACCGTCGGCGGTCAGGCCGATCGGTCCGACACGGCCCACGGAGACACCCCGGTAGGTGACGTCGGAGTGGGTGAACAGCCCGCCGGTGCGCGGGAGTCGCACGTCGACGGTGTAGTAGTCGGCGACCCCGACGTACCGCCCGAGGTCGGCGTAGCGGATGCCGAGGAAGGAGAGGGCGAGGACGGCGACGAGGAGGAAGGCGAGGTTCTTCAGCCGTACGGCGAGGGTGATCAACCCGGCTCACCTCCCCGGGCGGCCGCCGGATCCGCCGCCGTTCCGGTGACGGGGACGGAGGGCAGGGGCAGGGGGGAGGAGTGCGTCGGTGAGGGCCGTTGGGACGGGGTCGCCGACGGCGGGGCGGACTCCCGCTCCCCGCCGGCCCGTTCCTCGGACCGCTCCTTCCCGGCCGCTCCCGGCCCGCTGTCCGCCGGGGCGGAGGGAGAGGCCGTGCCCTGCGGCACCAGCGGCGGGATCACCTGGGTGCCGGGCACGGCGACCATGTCCAGGTACACGTTGAGGTAGTCGCCCTTCACCCCCCGCAGCACCTCGTCGGTGAACGGGTACGTCAGGAGCACCTCCAGTGAGTCGGGCAGGTCCGTGCCCGCGTCCGCGAGCGCCTTCAGGGTCGGTGCGACGGCCTTGAGGTCGGCGATCATGTCGTCCTTGCTCGCGTCGATGGTGGAGACGGCGACGCCGGAGAGCGTGTCGAGGGAGCGCAGCATGGTCAGCAGTGAGCCGCGCTGCTTCTCGAGCGTCTTCAGCCCGGGCGAGAGGTCGGTGAGTACGGTGCCGACGTCTTCCTTGCGGGTGGCGAGGGTCGTGGAGAGCCGGTTGACGGCGTCGAGGGCGTCGGTGATGTCGCCCCGGTGGTCGTCGAGGTCGGTCACCAGGGTGTTGACCCGTTTCAGCACGGAGCGGACCTCGGGTTCGCGTCCGCCGAGCGCCGCGTTGAGTTCCCGGTTGATGGTCTTGAGCTGGTTGACCCCGCCGCCGTTGAGGAGCAGGGACAGTGCGCCGAACACCTCCTCGACCTCGGTGTCGCGGCTGGTGCGGGAGGCCGGGATGACGCTCCCGTCCTCCAGCCTCCCGGCTCCGCTCACCCGCTCGGGTGCGACGAGCTGGACGTACTTCTCGCCCAGCAGGCTGGACTGTTCGAGGCGGGCGGCTGCGTCGGCGGGCAGCCGCACATCGCCGTTGATCTTCATGGTGACGCGGGCCGACCAGTCGTCACGACCGAGTTCGACGGCGGTGACCCTGCCGACGGCGACGTCGTTGACCTTCACCGCGGACTGCGGGACCAGGCTGAGCACGTCCTGGAGTTCCGCGGTGACGGTGTAGGGGTGGTCACCGAGGTCGGCGCCGCCGGGCAGCGGCAGGTCCTCGATGCCGTCGAAGCGCGGCAGCTCGACGGTGACCGCGCCGAGGGCCAGGGTGAAGCCGAGGCCGAGGGCGAGGAGTCCGCCCAGGGTGAGACCGACGGTGCCGCCCGTGGTGAGCGCGCCGCGCTTCACCGCCGCGGCCCTCGGGCCGGAGTTCCGTGTGCCGCGCCTCATCGCGCTCCCTCCCCGGCGGCGGGCCCGTCGCCGCTCGCGGAGGAGCCGCCCGCCGCGGGCAGCGGCAGCAGCGGTCCTCCCATGCTGATCTCGTTGAGGTTGGCGCGGCCGTCGAGGGTGCGGGTGTCGGGGTTGTAGGCGTCCACGACGTTGCCCGCGGCCAGCGGCGCCACGTCCAGCGCCTCGGCGAGCGAGGTCCGCTGCTCGACGAGGGTCCGGGTGAGGGGGACGAGCCGGTCGACGTTCTCCTTCAGCTCGCCCCGGTTGTCCTCGATGAAGGTCTTGACCTGGCCGAGGGCGGTGCCGAGCTCTTCGAGTGCGCCGGCGAGGTCGTCCTTGTTGTCGGCGAAGAAGCCGACGACCTCGTCCAGGCGTTCCTGCGCGGTGCGCACGTCGGTGTCCTTCTCCTTCAGCATGGTGGTGAAGGTCTGGAGCCTGCGCAGCGTGCCGAACAGGTCGCCGCTGCTGCCGTCGAGGGTCTTGGCCGCCTTGCCGAACTCCTCGATGCTCTCGCCGATGGCCTCGCCGTTGCCGTCGAGGTTGGCGGCGCCGGTGCTCAGCAGTTCGGACAGGGCGCCACTGGAGTTGGCGCCGTCCGGGCCGAGTGCCTCGCCGAGTTCGGTGATCGAGTCGTAGAGCTGGTCGATCTCGACGGGGGTGCGGTTGCGCGCGGCGGGCAGGACGGCGCCCTCGGCGAGGGCGGGGCCCGAGCTGTAGGCGGGGGTGAGCTGCACATAGCGGTCGGCGACGACGCTCGGCGCGACGACGACGGCCCGCGCGCCCTTGGGCACCTTCACGTCCTCGTCCAGGAGGAGGCCGACGCGTACCGTGGTGCCCTGCGGCCGCACCGACTCCACCTCGCCGACCCGCACACCGAGGATGCGCAGGTCGGACCCGGCGTAGATGCCGACGGCGCGGTCGAAGTAGGCGGTGATGCGGGTGTCGTCGGAGTCGAGGACCCGGACCGCGGTCAGACCTGTGGCGGCGAGCACCGCGAGGGCGAGCAGGCCGGTGAGAACTTTTCTGCGTCTGCTCATCGCTCACCGTTCCCCCGGGCCGCCGCCTGTTTCGGCGGCAGGCAGCCGGTCTCGGGCAGGGACGTCTCGGGCAGGTAGTCGCGGGGGACGACGCCGCACAGGTAGCTGTCGAACCAGCGGCCGTTGCCCAGGGTGTTGCCGACGAGGCGGTAGTACGGGCCGACCAGCGCGAGGGTCTTGCCGAGCTGGGCGTTGTTCTTCTCCAGGACGCCGGTGACCCGGCCGAGGGCCTTGAGGGTGGGGCCGAGCTGCTTCTCGTTGTCGTCGACGAGGCCGTTGATCTCCTTGCCGAGTTCTCTGCTGCCCTTGAGCAGGGCCCGGATGGCGCTGCGGCGGTCCCGGAGTTCGCCGAGCAGGGAGCCGCCGTCCTCGATGAGCGTCTCGAAGCTGGACTTCTTGTTCTGCAGCGTCTTGGTGAACCGGGCGCTGCCCTTGAGGAGTTCGGAGAGTTTCGCGTCGCGTTTGGAGACGGACTTCGACAGCGCGGACAGACCGTCGGCGGCGTTGCGCACATGGGGCGGGGAGTTCTCGAAGGTGTCGGAGATGGTCTCGAAGCTCTCCGCGAGCCGCCGCGTGTCGATGTCCTCGACGGTGGAGCCGAGGTCCTGGAACGCCTGTGTCACGTCGTAGGGGGAGGTGGTGCGGGACAGCGGGATGCGGCTGCCGGGGTCCTGCCGGCCGGAGCCGAGCGGGTCGAGCGCCAGGTACTTGTCGCCGAGGAGGGTCTTGATGGCGATGGCGGCGGTCGTCCGGTCGCCGATCCAGGCGTCCTCGACCTCGAAGGTGACCTTCACCTTGGCGCCGTCGAGAGCGACGCCGGTGACCTCGCCCGCCTTGACGCCGGCGATGCGCACCTCGTCGCCCGCGTCGAGGCCGGCGGCCTCGGAGAAGTCGGCGCTGTAGTGCGTACCGCCGCCGAACGGCAACCGGTCCACGTGGTAGACGAGGACGGCGAGCAGGGCGAGGGCGAGCAGTCCGACGACGGCGACGGCGACGGGGTCGCGTTCCTTGACCGGCTTGAGCCGCGGGCGCCGGGCCCCGCCCGGCCGGTCGGTCCGGTCGTGCCGTGCGAAGGGTCTCATCCGCGGCACCTCGATTCGGTGATCGCGATGCCGGTCGGCGGTTCGGAGCCGTCGGAGGTGGTCACTCCGCTCACGCGTGCCTCGCAGAGGTAGAGGTTGAACCACGATCCGTAGGAGGACAGCCGTGCCAGGGCGGTCATCTTGGCGGGGGTCCGGTCGAGGAAGTCCTCGATCTGCGGCGTGTGTTCGCCCAGGCCCGTCGAGAGCCGGCCCAGTTCGCGGATGTCCTGCTTGAGGGGAGCGCGTCCGTCCTCGAGGAGATCGGCGGTGACGGTGGTCAGGTCGCCCATGGCCTCGACGGCCTCGCCGAGGGGTTCGCGGTCGTCGTTGAAGCCGGTGACGAGGTCCCGCAGGGTGACGACGAGGTCGTCGAAGCTGTCCTCGCGGTCGTTGAGCGTCTTCAGGACGGTGGTGAGGTTGTCGACGACCTGGCCGATCACCTCGTCCTTGGCGGCGACGGTCGTGCTGAGCGAGCCGATGTGGCGGATCAGGCCGTCGACGGTGGCGCCCTCGCCCTGGAGCACCTGCACGATCGATCCGGCGAGTTCGTTGACGTCCTTCGGGGACAGTCCTTCGAACAGCGGCTTGAACCCGTTGAAGAGCAGGGTCAGGTCGAGGGCGGGCGTGGTGCGGTCGAGCGGGATGGTGTCGCCCGCTTCGAGCGTGCCGGTGAGGTCGCCGCTGCCGCGGTCGAGGGCGACGTAGCGCTGGCCGACCATGTTGAGGTACTTCACGGCGGCGGTGGCCGACCGGGGCAGCCGGCGGTCCTCGCGGACGGTGAAGGTGACCTGTGCGGTGCGCCGTTGCACGACGCGGACGTCGGTCACCTCGCCGACCTCCACCCCGGAGATCCGTACGCTGTCGCCGTCGACGAGTCCGGTGACGTCGGTGAACAGGGCCCGGTAGGTGCTGGTGCCGGTACTGACACCGGTGTTGGCGACACTGAGGCCGAGCACGGTCGTGGCGATGCCCGTGACCACCACGAAGACCAGGGACTTGAGCAGCGGCCCGGTCAGCGGGCGGCGCCGGGTGTGCGCGTTGTCCGGGGCGGTCATCCGAGGGTCACCTCCGTGCCGCGGTAGGCCGGGCCGACGAGCAGGCTGCTCCAGTCGGGCAGATCACCGGGGTGCCGGCCGGCGGCGGGGGCGAGCAGTTCGTTGACCAGTTCGTTCTCCTGCGGGGAGTTGGCGGGCCCGAGGTCCTGGTCGACCGCCGCGGATGCCTGTGCGGCAGGCCGGGCGAGTGGGCCGAGGTAGGGCACGGAGGGGCAGCGGGGGCCGCCGCCGGAGTCGTACACCGGGGTGTCGCGGCCGGGGAGGTAGGCGCCGCGCGAGGGGACGGTGGTGACGTCGACGTGGATGCCGGGCCGGTCGGTGCCCTTGCCGAGCGCCTTGTCCATGGCGGGCACGAACTCGGCGAGGGTCCGCAGGGTGCAGGGGAAGGAGGGGGAGTACTCGGCGAGCAGTTCCAGGGTGGGCCTGCCGGCGGCGGCGAGCCGGATGATGTTGTCCTCGTTCCTCCGCAGGAAGGCCGTCATGTCCTCGGCCGTCCGGGTGGTGGCTCCGAGGGTGCCGGCGTATGCGGCCTCCTGCTCGGCGAGGGTGCCGCTGGTGGTGGTGAAGTCGGTGAGCGCCGTGATGATGTCGGGCGCGGCGTCCGCGTAGACATGGCCGACCTTCACGAGGTGCTTGAGGTCCCGGTTGAGGGTGGGCAGGTGGGGGTTGAACTCCTCGAGGTGCGCGTCCAGTCGGACGAGCGTGTCGCCGAGCCGGTCACCGCGTCCCTCCAGGGCCCGCGAGACGGCCGACAGGGTCGCGGACAGCTTCTGCGGCTGGACGGCGGTGAGCATCGGCAGGACGTCGTCGAGGACCTGCTGGAGTTCGACGGCGTTCTCGGAGCGGTCCTGGGGGATGACGGCTCCGGCGGCCAGCGGTCGGTCCGAGGGGGCCTCGGGCGGCACGAGGGCCACGAACCGCTCGCCGAACAGGGTGGTCGGCAGCATCTGCGCGCGGACGTCGGACGGTACGTCGTCGAGGGCCCCGGGCTTCATGGCGAGGGTGAGCCGGGCCCCGTCGTCGGTGGCGTCGATGGCGCGGACCTCGCCGACGACGACGCCGCGCAGTTTGACCTCGGCGCCCAGGTGCATCTCGTTGCCGACGCTGCCGGTCTCGACGACCACCGGGGCGGAGTCGGTGAACCTCTTGTCGTAGACGGCGACGGCCAGCCAGACCAGCAGGGCGGGCACCAGCAGGAACACCACCCCGGCGGACCGGTGGCGCAGCGTCTCGCCTCGTGTTCCGCTCATCTCACCCCGCCACCTTCACGGTCGTGGTCGCGCCCCACAGGGCGAGCGACAGGAAGAAGTCGGTGACGCTGATCAGCACGATGGCGTTGCGCACGGACCGGCCGACCGCGACGCCGACACCGGCGGGGCCGCCCGTGGCGCGGTAGCCGTAGTAGCAGTGGGCGAGGATCACCATCACGCTGAAGACCAGCACTTTCAGCACCGAGAGCAGGACGTCCGTCGGGGAGAGGAAGAGGTTGAAGTAGTGGTCGTAGGTGCCCCGGGACTGGCCGTTGAACAGGACGGTCACGTAGCGGGACGCCAGGTAGGAGGAGAGCAGCCCGATCGCGTAGAGCGGGACGATGGCGACGACCCCGGCGATGATGCGCGTGGTGACCAGGTAGGGCATGGAGCGGATCCCCATCCCCTCGAGGGCGTCGACCTCCTCGTTGATGCGCATGGCGCCGAGCTGGGCGGTGAAGCCGGCGCCGACGGTCGCGGAGAGGGCGAGGCCGGCGACGAGGGGGGCGATCTCCCGGGTGTTGAAGTAGGCGGAGACGAATCCGGTGAACGCGGCCGTGCCGATCTGGTCGAGGGCCGCGTAGCCCTGGAGTCCGACGACGGTTCCGGTGAAGAGCGTCATCGCGATCATCACGCCGATGGTGCCGCCGATGACGCCGAGACCTCCGGAGCCGAAGGCGACCTCGGCGAGGAGGCGCTGCACCTCCTTGAGGTAGCGGTGCAGGGTCCGCGGGATCCACAACAGCGCCCGGGCGTAGAAGAGCAGGTGGTCGCCGGAGCGGTCGAGCAGGGCGAGCGGGGAGGCCATCGGGCCTCAGCCTCCCTTCGGCGGGACGATCTGGAGGTAGACGCCCGTCATCACCATGTTCACGAAGAAGAGCAGGAGGAAGGTGATGACGACGGACTGGTTGACGGCGTCGCCGACGCCCTTGGGGCCGCCGCGCGGGTTGAGGCCCCGGTAGGCGGCGACGATGCCCGCGATGAATCCGAAGACCAGTGCCTTGAGTTCGCTGATGTACAGGTCGGCCGGCTGGGCGAGGGCGGAGAAGCTGGACAGGTAGGCGCCGGGGGTGCCGTCCTGCAGGATGACGTTGAAGAAGTAGCCGCCGAGTGTGCCGACGACGGAGACCAGGCCGTTGAGCAGGACCGCCACGCTCATGGTGGCCAGGACCCGGGGCACGACGAGGCGTTGCACGGGCGAGACGCCCATGACCTCCATGGCGTCGAGCTCCTCGCGGATCTTGCGGGAGCCGAGGTCGGCGCAGATGGCGGAGCCGCCGGCGCCGGCGATCAGCAGGGCCACGATGAGCGGGCTCGCCTGCTGGACGACGGCGAGGACGCTGGCGCCCCCGGTGAAGGACTGGGCTCCCAGTTGCTGGGTCAGGGAGCCGACCTGGAGCGCGATGACGGCGCCGAAGGGGATCGAGACGAGGGCGGCGGGCAGGATGGTGACACCGGCGATGAACCAGAACTGCTCGACGAACTCGCGGAACTGGAAGGGCCTTCGGAAGACGGCGCGGCCCACTTCGGCGGCGAGCGCGAACAGCCGGCCGGTCCCCCGCAGCGCACCGGTGATCATGCGCCGCTCCCGGCGGCAGGCATCGGCAGGGTGGGCGCCCCGGCGCTCTCCGCGTAGGTCCTGCGGATGGCGGAGCGCGCGGCGGGCGGCAACCGGTCGATCATGCCCATGACACGCTCACGCCGCCGGGCGACCGCCCGGCGCGGCGGGAGGCCGGGGGACGGCTCCAGCTGCGGGACGATGGTCCGGGGCGGGGCCTCGGTGCCGACGGCGGCGTCCGCCTCGGCGGCGAGGGTGGCCGCGTCCTTCTCCTCGGACATCCCGATGGGGCCCTCGCGCCGGCCGTCGAGGAACTGGGCCACGACCGGCTCCTCGCTGGTGAGCAGCACCTCGCGCGGGCCGAAGGTGACGAGCTCGCGCCGGAAGAGCATCCCCATGTTGTCCGGCACGGTGGCGGCGATGTCGAGGTTGTGGGTGACGATCAGCATCGTCGCGTCGATCTGCGCGTTCAGGTCGATCAGCAGTTGGGAGAGGTAGGCGGTACGGACCGGGTCGAGCCCGGAGTCCGGCTCGTCACAGAGGATGATCTGAGGGTCCAGCACGAGCGCGCGGGCCAGGCCGGCCCGCTTGCGCATGCCGCCACTGATCTCCCCCGGGAGCTTGCCCTCCGCGCCCAGCAGCCCGACGACCTCGATCCGCTCCATGACGGTGCGGCGGATCTCGGACTCCTTCTTGCGGGTGTGCTCGCGCAGCGGGAAGGCGATGTTGTCGAAGAGGGACATGGACCCGAAGAGGGCTCCGTCCTGGAACATGAGACCGAACAATTTCCGGGTCTCGTATATGTCCCTTTCGGGACTGTTCACCATGTCCACCCCGTTGATGAGGACACGGCCCTTCTCGGGTTTGAGCAACCCTATGAGCGACTTCAGGAAAACGGTCTTCCCGGTGCCGGAAGGACCCAGCATCACGCTCACCTCTCCGGCAGGAAGGGTGAGTGTCACGTCCCGCCAGACGCTCTGCTTGCCGAAGGACTTGGTCAGGCCCTCGACCACGACTTCGATTCCCATATCACCTCCAGCGGACGTGTGTCGGACGTGCGCCGCCGGCGCACGTTAAGTCGGCACGGAACCTACTGACAACGGGTGCGGCGCCGGTTTCCCACCGCCCTTCCGGACTTTGTCACCGCGCAGACAACACGACGCACCCGTACTTGTCTCCGGGGAGACAGGCAGGGTCTCGCGGCTCCGGGGGGTGTGGATCCGCGAGACCCTGCCGACGGATGTCCGACCCCCGGTGGAAGGGCGTGGCCGGAAAGCACCCGTCATGGCTCCGGCCGACGGGGGCCACCGACCTGGAACCGAGCACCACACCGGCACGTTACGGCCGAGTAACCTCGGCGGGCAATAGCGGAATCCGAGTTTTCCGGGGGTCCGACTCCGGCCACGGGAAACCTGTCAAGGCGCAAACAAAACACGCCCTCGAAACTGTCACCGAGTGAGTAGAACAGCCCGACGGCGGGCGCTCCGCCGGAGGCTTGCGGGCGTCGGCCGAAAAAATCGGCATTGACGGAAGGTGAGTAAGGCGATCCGCGAACCGCTCACTCCGGAAACAGTTGGTTGCGCTTTTCAAAGAATCATGAACGGCGGCATTGTTCGGCTAAGTTTCCCGCGAGTAACGTCATGGTTCGCGGACAGGGAACACCGAGCCGCGGGCCGCACGGCCGCCCCTCGATCCGATCGGCCACGGCCCATCTCTGCCGGTCAATCCACAAGGAGACTCCCCGAGCCATGAAGAAAACCCTCAGAAGGACCGCTGTCGTGGCGGGTGCGGCCACGGCCGCCTTCGGCCTCACCCTCTCCCCCGCCTCGGCGGTGCCGTCCACGGTGTGGACCGTCACCCCGTCGCCGGCCGAGTTCACCGCCACGAACGTCGGCAACATCGTGCTGACCGCCACCATCCCGATGACGTGCACCACCTCGGGTGCGTCGGGCACCCTGCAGAGCAACACCGGCAACCCGGCGACGGTCGCCAACATCAACGCCATCAACTTCGGCACCTCCGGCTCGCCGTGCACCAGCGTCCTGGGCAACGTCACCACCGTGGCGGTCACCCCCTGGACCGTCGTCGCGCAGGACTACACCGCCTCGACCGGCGTCACCAAGGGCTACATCGGCAACGTCAAGGCCAACGTGACCGCCGGCGCCTGCAAGTTCACGGTGCTCGGCAAGGCCACGAGCACCTACACCAACTCCACCGGCGTCCTGGCGGTCAGCAGTGTCGCCGGTGACCTGACCGTCAGTTCCAACCCCGCCCCCGTCAACTGCGGTGCGGTGGTCACGGTCAACACCAAGCCCACCTTCAAGGGCAACTACGCCGTCAAGGTCAAGGGCACCAGCACCATCCCGACCATCGTCGGCTCCAACCCGTAGGACGCCACCTGCCCACGTCCGCCCGGCCGGCGTCCCCGGTCGGGCGTTCACGGACTCTGCGCCACGTCCCGCGGACACCGGTCCTCCCCTACTCGAGTGGAGCTGTATGAAAGGCCAACGAGCCGCCGTGCCGCGGCCGTCCCGTGTCCGTGCCAGGAGCGCGGCGATCGGTGCGTTCGTCGTGCTCGCCGCCACGGTCCCGGCCGCGGCGTCCGCCGCGGGCACCCAGGAGGTGGACGCCGAACTCCCCTACGTCTGCGCACTCCCGTCCGGACGGCAGCCCGCCGAGGTACGGGTCTCGGCAACCTTCCCGGACCGGGTGGAGACGGGCGAGGCGATCTCACCCGCCGATGTCACCACCACGGTGGAACTGCCGGCGGAGGCGGTCGCGGACCTCACCGCGCTCAAGGCCACCACCGCGCAGGCCGCCACCCGCCTCACCGTCGGCGTCGCCCAGAACGAGGCAGCCGCCGAGGCGACCTGGCGCGGCACCGCGGAGCCGGTCGTCCTTCCCGGATCCGGACCGCTGACGCTGACCGCGACGGGTGACGTCCCGTCGGTGACCGGGCGGAGCGACGGTGACCTGACGTTCTCCGCCGGGAATCTCGCCGTCGACCTGGCGCTCGGCACCGCGGACGGGACCGCCACCGACCCCGGCGCACTGACCCTCGACTGCTCCCCCGCCGAAGACGCGCCGGGGAAAGGGCTGCTGGCCGCCGTTCAGGTCGGTACGGACACGGCCGGTCCGAGCGGCTCACCGTCCTCGTCCGGCTCCCCCGGAACACCCGCCCCCTCCTCCGGGACACCGGACGGACCGGAGGACCGGCAGGGGGACCGCGCGCCGGAGGTGGCGGAGAACTCACCCGGTGCCGCCGCGGACCGCGACGCACCGCCGTGCCTCTACGACGACGAGCACCCGCCCACTCCGGCGTCACTGAACGCCTACGTCACGGGCTACACCAACGTGAAGAAGCTGAAGGGCGCCTCGCTCCTGCCGCCGTCCTGCATGCTGATCGAGCAGGGGATCCCCGTGGACGGCCCTCCCGACCCGGACTACCTCATCTTCGACACCGCGTCGACGGGCGACTTCCATTACGAGGGACGCAAGCAGACGCCTCCCTTCGAGAGCACCTTCCTGACGTTCGGCTTCACTCCCGTGACGGCCACCATGGTGCTGGAGCAGACGGGCCCCGTCACCATCGACTCGCGCATCAAGATGCGCTGGTCGGACTTCAGAACGATCACGGACACCTACGTCCGGGCCCCCCTGACCCTCCGGGTGACCGCCCTCGAGGTCAATGGAACCCCTCTGGACATCGGCCCCGGCTGCCGGACCGAGAAGTCCCTCACCTCCGTCGACCCGGATCCCGCGAACCATCCCGGTGACCACCTGGTGCTGTACGGCAGGGGCGAACAGGACCTCGGCCTGCCGGCCACCGGCTACCTGCTCCTCTCCGGCGGTTCCCTGTCGGGTGAGGCGACCGTCCCGGCCTTCACCGGCTGCGACGCCGGCGGCGAGAACCTCGACCGCCTCCTCACGGCTTCCGTATCCGGTCCCGGCAACCTCATCAAGCAGGTCCAGGGACAGACCTGCAGCATCGCCAATCCGGTGTTCGGAGACGAGTTCAACGCACCCCAGTGCACCCGCGACCTGCAGCCGTACGTGATCCCCGTCCCCGAGCGCTGAGCCGCTCCCCCTCCCTCCTCCACGGAAGGCCACCACCCATGCCCCTGCTCACCACCCGCGCCAGGATCGCCACCGTCTCCGCCCTGACCGCGCTCGGCGCCTTCGCCTCCCTCGGCACCGCGACCGCCGCCGAACCGGTTCTGAACGGCGAGTGGGCCCCCTTCACCCGCTGCCCCGTGGACGCCCCGGCGATGCTGGCCGCCGACGGCTTCGACAGGACACCGCAGTGCGTGGTCTCCACCTCCGCCAGTGGCTCCATCAAGCTGGGCAAGACCACCGTGGTCACGGGGAAGACCAACCTCCAGCTCGGCGTCGTCCAGAACGCGGACGGCACCAGCAGCGTCGTCGCCCCGCCCTCCGGCGCGCTCGTCGCCGACTCCGCCACCGTGCCCGGTGGCCTGCTCGGCCTGATGTGTCCGAGCAACCTGCCGGTGATCACGGCCATCTGCGAGACGCTCGACAGTTCCTCCCTCAACAGGATCACCGCCACCATGGAGTCCGTCGGCGCGCCCTACGCCTTCGACCAGACCGCGGGCGTCCTCACGGACCTGCCCATCGTCGCCCTGCCGGTCCGCATCCACCTGGAGAACCCGCTCCTGGGCAGCAGGTGCTACATCGGAACGGCCTCCAACCCCGTCCTCCTGCGCCCGGAGAACCGTAACTACCCCGAGTTCGGGATGAGCTTCTTCCAGGGCGACGGCACCCTCGACGAATCCGGCGAGATGAGCCGGATCAACCTCACCGGCGCCACCCAGAACGACAGCACCTTCGCGGTCCCCGCCGCCACCGGCTGCGGCCTGAACATCGGCCTGATCAACGCCGCGGTCAACGCGAAGTCCGGGCTGCCCTCCGCCGCCGGGAACAACAGCCTCACCCTCAACAACACGCAGACCCACCTCACCGGCCTCAACGCGCCCGGCACCGCCGCCCCCGACGCCGGCAAGGTGCTCGCGGAGAACTGGCACTCCGCCGTCGGGTAACGGCCACGCAGCAGCGGTTCCCGGCCGTTACGGCGGCCGGCCCCTGCGACGGTGAGGCAATTCTGTTCAACCCGTGTACAAGGAAAAGAAGTTGATTTAGCTTCAGCTTTTCAGACCGGCACGACCTGGTGGACCGGTCCGGGCGCCGTCCGCCACCCGGCCGGACGACGCCCGCCCGGCCACCCCGCCGGACACGTCGCAGAGCAAGGGGTGACTCATGCCCTCGATCACACGGCCCCCGGAGGTCGGTGAACCGCTCGAGCCCCTGCCCAGGAAGTTCGCGGCCTTCATACGGCCGGAACTGCCGGGGCTGCTGAACGAAATACGGGCCGAGGTCACCCGCGCCTACCCGGTGTACGGCCGGCTGCTCAACGGCCCCGACGGGGACGCGATCCGCCAGGGCGTGGAACAGGCCCTGGTCGCCTTCGTGGACCGGGTGGCCGACCCCGACAGGGGCTCGGAACTGCGGGACGAACTGCTGCGCAGGTTCGGCCGGGTGGAGGCCTACGAGGGCCGCGACCTGGAGACCCTGCAGGGCGCCTACCGGCTCGGCGCCCGCATCGCGCTGCGCCGGGCCAGAACGGTGGGGCGGCAGTACAACCTCTCCCCCGCCCTCATCCTCGCCTTCGCGGACGCCCTTTTCGCGTACGTCGAGGAACTGGAGGCGGTCACCCGCGAGGGGTACGCGGAGGTGCGGGAGCGGGCCGCGTCCGAAGTCTTCGCGTTACGAAGACAGTTACTGCACCTGATCCTGGCCTCGTCGCCGCTGCCCCAGACGACCGTCTCCGAACTGTGCGAGGCCGCCGCCTGGGAACTCCCCCGGACGTGCACCCTCGTCGCCCTCCGTACCCCGGCGCCGGACCACATCCAGGCGGCTCTCGACGGCGACGTCCTCGCCGACCTCGACATCCCGCAGCCGCACCTGCTCGTCCCCGGTGACCTCACCCCGCAACGCCTCGCGATGCTCGGCACGGCCCTGTCCGGCACCCGCGCCGCGGTGGGTCTGACCGTACCGCTCGCGCGGGCCGCCGACTCCGTCCGCTGGGCGCGCCGCGTGCTCCAGTTCGTCGACGACGGTGTGGTGCCCGACGCCCCGCTGGTCCGCTGCGAGGACCACCTGATCACGCTGTGGCTGCTGTCCGACCCCGCCCTCGTCGACCACCTCGCGGCCCGCGAACTGGCCCCGCTCGACGGGCTGCCCGCCAGCCGGCGCCACCGGCTCGTCGAGACGCTCCGGGTCCACGTCTCCACCCGGGCACCCGCCGAGCAGGTCGGCGAGATGCTGGGCGTACACGCCCAGACCGTCCGCTACCGCCTGCGGAACCTGGACGCCCACCTGGGTGACCGGCTCACCGACCCCGACCACCGCTTCGCCCTCGAGGTGGCCCTGCGCTCGCTCCACCTGCGCGGTCACGACGGCGGGGAGTGACTCCCGCCGCAGGCGGAGCGGGCGGGTCCGTGCATCCGGGCCCGCCCGCACCTCAGCGGCCGGTCACTCCTGCGGGCACTCCTTCCACGCGAGGTGGTACACGGTGCTGATGTCCCCGTCCGTGGAGTCCATCGTCATGAAGCTGACGTCGTCGGGCGTCGTGGTGCCCGCGCTCACCCGCAGCTCCGTGTTGATGTTGAAGTTGCGCTGGACCCCGCAGGGCGCGTAGACCAGCTGGGCCCAGTCGGTTTCGTCCGTGGCCTGCCAGTTGTCGTCGTAGGGGCCCGCGAAGGGGTGGCTGCGGTACTCCGTGTTCGGCGAGCCCTGGAAGTAGTACGACGCCCTCTGCGTGCCCTTCGCTCCGGGCCGGAGCGAGGCGAAGCCCCGGTAGTCCGCGCTGGCGATGGCGTAGGTGAAGCCCTGGGGGACGTGCACCAGCAGGCTGAGCTGGCAGTTCTTGCGGAAGGCCGTGGGGGCGGAGTCCCCGCCGGCCTGGGCGAGGTAGTCGCTGTACGTCACGGTGAACGCGGTGTTGTCCGCGGAGACGGCGACCGCGGCGGTGCCCTGGGGGCAACCGGAACCGTTCACTGTGGCGACCTTGATGACGATCTTGTCCGGCGGCGGGTCCTCGAAACCGGTCGCCGGGTTGTACGCGGGCAACGCGGCGGTGAGGAGCGCGGCCGCCGCCGCGCTCAGGAGCAGTCCACCAGCCATGGTTCTCCATCCTTCGGTGGGGGGTGTCGGTTGAAACGTCATGTACATGCCAACAATGCACGCACATGCGCTCCCGGTCCTGTGGAGGAGACATGAAGGTGCGGTGAAGACCGGGAGCGCTCGCATCGTATGGAGCCCCGCGCCCGGCAGACAGGGGGAACTCCGGCCATTCACTTCCGCCCCACCGAAACGGGAGGAAACAGACGTAGCGGAACCCTCGCGTGAACGCGGGAGTGCCGGTTCGTGGACAATGGCCCACCGGCACCCCGTGTGGCAGCACTACAGGAGGCGCTCCCTTGGAGCTCAGCAGGCGTACCTTCACCGCCCTGGCCGGTACGGCGGCGCTCGGTCTCGCGCTGGCCGGCAGCGGCGGGGCGGCGACCGGCGCGCACGGGCCGCGCAGCGTGCCGACGGGCCCGCCGCCGCCGCCTCCGCGCGCGGACGGCAAGCGGCACCGGATCGGCTACGACCGGTACTCGCTGCTGGTCGACGGCCGGCGCCTGGTGCTGTGGTCCGGCGAGATGCACCCCTTCCGGCTGCCCAGCCCGTCCCTGTGGCGGGACGTGCTGCAGAAGCTGCGCGCCCATGGGTGCAACGCGGTCAGCGTCCCCGTGCCGTGGAACCACCACTCGCCCGCACCCGGAAAGTACGACTTCACCGGGGTGCGGGATCTGGACCTCTTCCTGAGCACGGCCGCCGAGGAGCGGCTGTACGTCGTCCTGCGTCCCGGCCCGTACCTCGGATCCGCCGATCTCGACGCCGGCGGCTTCCCCGGGTGGCTGACGGCCGTCGAGGGCCGCGCCCGCACCGCCGACCCGGAGTACCTGCGGCATGTCGACGAGTGGCTGAGCGCCGTCCACCGCATCGCCGTCCGGCATCTGTTCACCGCGGGCGGCGGCACCGTGCTGCTGTACCAGTTCGAGGACGGGTTCGAGGTCTCCGCCGACGATCCGGCCGGACAGGCCTACCTGACCCACCTGTACGACAAGGCGCGCGCCGACCGCATCGACGTACCGCTGTTCCACGCGGACGGGCGCTTCGGCGACCGCGAGCCCGGCCGGCGGGCGCCCGGGGTCCTGGCCGGGGCGGCCGGCGGGGCGGCCGATCCGTGGGGCGGGGCCACCTCCGACGGCAAGGGGTACGCGGAGGTGCGGCGCACGCACGACGCGGCCCACGAGCGGCGCGACCACCTCACGAGCCTCGCCGACGGCGTCACGGTGCACAACGTCCGCATGGCGTTCGGCGGGACCTCGTGGGGCTGGCTGCCCGCGCCGGGCGTCTACACCTCGTACGACCACGGGGCGGCGATCGACGAGGGCCGCCGGCCGACGCCGAAGCTGGCCGCTCTCCAGCAGCTCGGCCAGCTGCTGCGGACCGTGCCCGACCTCGCCCGGCTGGACCCGGCGGAGGAGGTACGGGCCGAGGACGACCGGCTGAAGGTGCGCCACCTGGCCAATCCCGACACCGGCGCCCAGGTGTACGTCCTGCACAACGACTCCGGGGAGCCGGTCGGCTCGATGCTGCCGGACTCCGGCATCGACGTACCGGTCACCGTCGGCGCGCGGGACGCCAAGCTGCTCGCCACCGGGCTGGAACTGGGCCGGCGGAAACTGGCGTACACCACCGCGCAGCCCATGCTGAACACGACCGTCGGACGGCAGGACATCGCCCTGTTCACGGGCCGCAGCGGTGAGACGGCGCAGGTCGCCCTGGAATGCGGCACCGAGCCGCTCACCTACCGGCTGGACGACGAGCCCGGGTGGTCCTACGACCGGGGCAGGCTGAACATCGTGGTGCCGCTCGGGGTGGGCGGGCTGAGCCGGGTGCTGATCGAGGGCGGGGACTCCGAGACGCCCATGGTGCTGCTGTTCGCCGACGACGCGACGGCGCTGCGCCTGTGGCCGTACGAGACCCCGTCCGGCTCGCTGCTGGTCTACGGACCGGCGCTGCTCCGCTCGGTCACCCTGCGCGGCTCCACCGCCCACCTCGTCGGCGACCTCGTCGGCGAGACCGGCCTGGAGGTGTGGGTGCCGCGCGGGATCACCGCCGTGACCTGGAACGGGCGGCCGGTGCGCACCCAGGTCAGCCGGGCCGGGAGCCTGCTGATGGAAGGGCTGATGCCGGGCGCGCCCGAGGTGCGGCTGCCCGCGCTGGAGGGCTGGCGCAGGCGGGCTGAGAACCCGGAGTCCGGGGCCGGTTTCGACGACTCGGCATGGACGGCCGCCGCTCTCACCTCGTCGCACAGCACCACGCCCGTGCCGGGGGGCGGTCCCGTCCTCTTCGCGGACGACTACGGCTTCCACTACGGCGACGTCTGGTACCGGGGGCGGTTCGAGAACACGCGCGGCGTCGAGTCCGTGTCGCTGTCCTACAGCACCGGTACGCAGGGGCTGCTGATGGCCTGGCTGGACGGCCGCCCGCTGGGCACGCACCGCATGCCGGTGCCGGACGAGGACACGGCTCAGCGGGGCACGTGGACGGCGACGGCCTCCTTCGACGTGCCGAAGAAGCACCGCAAGCGGGGCCCGCACGTGCTGTCCGTGCTCGTACGGCCGATGCAGCACGACGGGGACGAGCAGGCGAAGGACACGCACAAGGCCGCGCGCGGGCTCGTGTCGGCCGGGTTCGGGGACGCGTCCCGGGAGGTGGAGTGGCGCGTCCAGGGCGCCACGGCGCCGGACCGGGTGCGCGGGCCGCTGAACAACGGCGGGCTGTACGGGGAGCGGGAGGGCTGGCACCTGCCGGGGTTCGACGACCGGGAGTGGCCGGCCGTGGAGTTCCCGCACCAGGAGCGGCGGCAGGGGGTGGCCTGGTACCGGACGGGCTTCCGGCTCGACGTCGACGCGGACGTGGACGCCTCGATCGGGCTCACGATCGACGACGATCCGGAGCGCGCCTACCGGGTCCAGATCTTCCTCAACGGCTGGAACATGGGCCAGTACATCAACGATGTGGGCCCGCAGCACACCTTCGTCCTGCCGAACGGGATTCTGCGCACACGTGGGACCAACACATTGGCCCTGGCGGTGCTGTCCGACGGGACCACACCCTCGGGCCCGCGTGATGTACGGCTGACGCTGCTGGGCGCGGCGCGGGGCGGGGTGCCGGTGGAGGCGGTGGACTCACCGGGGAGGTGAGCCCACCGCCCCGGCGGCTCACGCCAGCCGGATCACGTTCCAGGACAGCGGCTCCAGTACGGCGGAGAGCCGGCCGTCGTCCAGGGTCGTGCCGTCGACCGGGTGCGGGGTGACCCGCTCGGGCTCGGCGAGGGTGTTGCGGGCCTCGGGGTCGGCGTCCGCGAGGGCGCTGTGCTCGACGACCGAGGTGAGGTCGAGGCCGTTGAGCGCGACGTCCAGCGGCAGGGCCGCGGTGCGGCTGCGGTTGACGGCGAAGACGGTGACCGTGCCGTCCTCGGCGCGCACGGCGGTGGCGTGCAGCAGGTCGGCCTCGCCGTACTTCTTCGTCTCGTACGTCGGTGAGTCCACGCGGACGTCGAGCACCTCGCCACGGCCGTACCGCGAGGCCTGGGCGAACGGGAAGAACGTCGTCTGCCGCCAGGCCGGGCCACCGGGCTCGGTCATGATCGGGGCGATCACGTTGACGAGCTGGGCGAGACAGGCGACGGTGACGCGGTCCGCGTGCCGGAGCAGGGCGATGAGCAGCGAGCCGAAGACGACGGCGTCGGTGACGTTGTAGTTGTCCTCGAGCAGGCGGGGCGCCTCGGGCCAGTCCAGGGCGCTGACCTGGGCCTCGGTCCGGGACAGGTACCAGACGTTCCACTCGTCGAAGGAGAGGTCGATCTTCTTCTTGGACTTGAGGCGGGCGCCGACGTGGTCGCAGGTGGCGACCACGTTCTCGATGAAGGACTCCATGTCGACGGCGGAGGCGAGGAAGGAGTCGACGTCTCCGTCGAGCGGCTCGTAGTAGGCGTGCAGGGAGATGTAGTCGACCAGGTCGTACGTCTCCTCGAGGACCGTCGCCTCCCACTCGGCGAAGGTCTCCATGGACTGGCCGGAGGAGCCGCAGGCGACGAGCTCGACGCCGGGGTCGATCTGGCGCATGGCGCGGGCGGTCTCGGCGGCGATGCGGCCGTACTCCTCGGCGGTCTTGTGGCCGGTCTGCCAGGGGCCGTCCATCTCGTTGCCGAGGCACCACATGCGGATGCCGAACGGGTCCTTGTCGCCGTGCTCGACGCGCAGGTCCGACAGGGTCGTGCCGGAGGGGTGGTTGGAGTACTCCTGGAGCTCCAGGGCCTCGGCGACGCCCCGGGTGCCGAGGTTGACGGCCATCATGGGCTCGGCCTGGGGGCCGATCTTCTTGAGGAAGGCGATGTACTCGGAGAGGCCGAAGCGGTTGGTCTCGGTGGAGCGCCAGGCGAGGTCGAGGCGGCGGGGGCGGTCCTCCACCGGGCCCACGGAGTCCTCCCACTTGTAGCCCGAGACGAAGTTGCCGCCGGGGTAGCGGATGGCGGTGACGCCGAGTTCCCTGACGAGGTCGAGGACGTCCGTGCGGAGGCCTTCCGCGTCCGCGGTGGGGTGGTCCGGTTCGAAGACGCCGGTGTACACGCAGCGGCCGAGGTGTTCTACGAACGAGCCGAAGAGGCGGGGGTTCACCTCACCTACGGTGAAAGCGGGGTCCAGGGTGAAACGGGCGGTGCGCATTGGTTCCTTTCAAGGTTTCGTTGTCGTCTGCGGCTCGGTGGGGCCTGTCGCGTCCGCGCGGCGGAGCCGCGCATTGACACAGCCCCGCGCCCCTAACGGATGACCGGCCAGCCGTCCTTCTTCCAGTTCAGGGTGTTCAGCCCGAGCTTGGGCGTGCCCTCGTCCTCGGCGTCGTAATAGTGGTACGCCAGGACATCCCTGCCCTTGTCCTTGAAGACCGACTGGCCGCCCGTGCCCACGTACCTGCCGTGGCCCTCCAGCAGGAGGTCGCCGCCGCCCTCCAGCATCGGCTTGCCCGTGCTGTCGGTGTACGGGCCCGTGATCTCCGTCGATCTGCCGACCTTGATCCTGTACGTGCTGTTCACGCCCGCGCAGCACGCGTCGTACGACGCGAACAGGTAGTAGTGGCGGCCGTGTCCGACGATCTCCGGGCCCTCGACCGCGTACGGCTCGTCGGGGCGGGTGGCCAGGTGGTGGACCGTGGCGTCCTCGACCGCCTTGCCCGTTCCCGGGTCCAGTTCGACCATGCGGATGCCGGTCCAGTACGAGCCGAACGTCATCCACAGGCGGCCGTCGGCCTGGACGACCGCCGGGTCGATGGCGTTCCAGTGGTCGGTGGTCTCCGAGGTGAAGACCTTGCCGTGGTCGGTCCAGGTGCCGGGCAGGCCCGTGCGGGAGGTGGCCACGCCGATCGCGGAGTGGTTGGTGCCCCACGAGGAGACCGCGTAGTAGAGCCAGTAGCGGCCGGCGCGGTGGCTGAGGTCGGGGGCCCAGGGGTCACCGGTGTCGTTGTACTCGTACCACCAGGCCGGTGGTTCGGCGAAGGCGTTGCCCGCGTCCTTCCAGTGGACGCGGTCCTTCGAGGTGCGGGCGCCGATGACGCCGCCCGTCGAATAGGCCACGTAGCCGCCGGACTTCAGGCGCATCACGGTCGGGTCGTGGATGATCTGCAGGCCGGTGACCGGCTGCGGGTCGGGGTACGTCACGTCCGCCCGGGCCGTGGTCGGCAGCAGGGCCACGACCGCGGTGGTCAGGAGGGTGACGGGTCTCAGGCGTTTCACATCGGGCTCCCCTCGGCAGGATTTCGGCGGGATCACTGACCGGCCAGGCCCGTGTGGGCGACGCCCGCCACGATCTGGCGCTGGAAGAAGACGAAGACGATGATCAGCGGCAGGCCCGCCATGAGGCCGCCGGCCATGAGCTGGGCCCACTGGATGCCGTAGGAGTTCATGACGGTCGCGATGCCGTTCGGCATGGTCATCAGGTCGGGGTTGTTGGTGACCATGTAGGGCCACAGGAAGTTGTTCCACGAGCTGATGAAGGTGAAGATGCCGACCGCCGCGAGGGAGGGGCGGGAGAGCGGCACGATGATCGTGAAGAAGACGCGCCAGCGGCCCGCGCCGTCGATGAAGGCGGCCTCCTCCAGTTCGCGCGGGACGCCCTGGAAGAACTTGTAGAGGATGTAGACCATCGCGGCGGGCGCGCACTGCGGCAGGATCATGCCCCAGTAGGTGTCGACCATGCCCATCTGCTGGACGGTGGTGAAGAGGGGGACGCCGAGCACGGCCGGGGAGACCATGAGGCCGGCCATGACCACGCCCATCAGGACGTTCTTGCCGCGGAACTCGGTGCGGGCGAAGCCGTATCCGGCGAGCGCGCTGACCACCAGCACGATCGCCGTCACGCAGACGGACACCACCAGGGAGTTCACGAACCAGTTGGTGATGTTGCCGGTCTCGAAGATGGCCGTCCAGGCCTGGCCGGTCCACTCCTCCGGCAGCCAGTGCGGCGGTACCTCGACGGCCTCGGTCTCCGACTTCAGGGAGGTGAACAGGGCCCAGGTGAACGGGGCGAGGAACACGACGGAGACGGCGGTGCCGAGGAGGGTGAGGACGATCTGGCTGGGTGTCCAGCTCCGGCGGGGCCTGACCCGTGTCTGCTGTGCGGCGGTGGTCATCGGCCGCCCTCCTCACGGTTGCGCAGCAGCCACATCCGGGCGAGGGCGACGGCCGCGATGATCACGAAGAAGATGATGGAGATGGCGGAGGCGTAGCCCACGCGGTAGCTGGTGAAGCCCTGTTCGAGGGTGTACTGCACGAAGGTGCGGGTCGATCCCTCGGGGCCCGGTCCGAAGTCCTGGATCACGACGGCCTGGTCGAAGACCTGGAGCGAGGCGAGGATCTGCAGGGCGATGACCAGACCCGTGATGTTGCGCAGCATCGGCAGGGTGATGTGGACCATGCGGTGCCAGGCGTTCGCGCCGTCGAGTCTGGCGGCCTCGTAGAGGTGCGCGGGGATGCCCTGGAGGGCGGCGAGGTAGAGCAGGAAGCTGAAGCCGACGGTCCACCACAGGGTGGTGACGACGACGGCGAGCATGGCGTACGACTTGTCGGTCAGCCAGGGCGTCTCCAGGCCGAAGACGTGGTTGATCATGCCGGTGCCGGGGTTGAACAGCCACTGCCAGAGGTTGGCGGCGACGGTGGACGGCAGCAGGAACGGCATGAAGAAGCAGAGCCGCCACAGCCACTTCCCGCGCTCGATGTGGTGGGCGAGCATCGCCAGCAGGAAGGCCATGAGGGTGATGCAGGGCACGACGAGCAGCGTGAACCAGGCGCTGTGGCCGAGGGATTCCCACATCAGGGAGTCGTCGAGGGCCTCGCGGTAGTTGTCGAGGCCGATGAAGCCGGTGTCGTCGCCGGAGATGTTGGCGTCGGTGAAGCTGAGGTAGAGGCCGCGCAGCAGCGGCCAGATCACGAAGAGCGCGAACAGCGCGAGGAACGGGGCGATGAACCAGCCGCCGTGCTGGAAGCCCTGCTTGCGGCGGACGGTGGCGCCGGCGGCGGCGGTGCCGGCGCGTGCCGGGCGGATGACGGTCTCGGCGCTGGTCGTCGTCATGCGACGGCACCTCCCTGCGCGGCGGTCTTGCCGTCCATGGGGTTCTTGGAGGCGAGGAGCTGGGTGAGCATGCTCTTCATGCGGCCGGCGGCGGCGTCGGGCTTGGCGGAGCCCATCGTGGAGGAGACGACGATGGGGCCGACGCGCTGGGCGAGGATGCCGGTGGAGCCGGCGAACCACACCTTGGGCTCGGTGGCCTGGTGGTCCATCGCGGAGACGTACTCGCTCTGCGGGTCGAGCTTGTGGTACGCGTCCGTGGACAGGGTGGGTGTGTAGGCGGGGATGTGTCCGCCGGCGGCCCACTGCTGGGCGTGCTGGACGATGTAGGCGGCGAGCCGGTGGGCGGCCTCGTCGGTGGCGCCGCCCCGGCCGGACTGGTGCGGGAGCACGAAGGCGTGCGACTCGGCGTGGGTGGCCCGGGTGCCGAAGACGGGCGGCAGGGGGGTCGCCCCGTACTCGACCTTCGCGGCCTCGAAGACCGGCACCGACCAGTTGCCCTCCCAGACGAAGGGGGCGCCGTTGACGAACTGTTCGGCGCCCGCGCCACCACCGAAACCGGGGTCGGCGTATCCGTCGGTGATGTGCCGGCGCAGGAACTCCAGGACCCGGGTGGCCTTGTCGGTGTCGAAGGTGACCTCGGTGTTGGCGTCGTTGAACCAGGTGCCGCCGAGCTGGGTGTAGAAGGCGACGAAGAACCACCACTGGAAGTTCTGGTCGTTGAGCCACAGGCCGATGGTCTGCAGCCCCTTCCTGGTGGCCTTCTTTGCCTCCTTCAGTACGTCGAACCACTGGTCGGTCGACGTCACCTGGATCATCCTGCCGTCGGCGCCGAGCAGGCCCGCCTTCTTCAGTACGTCCTTGCGGTAGAAGCAGAGCTGGACGTGGATGTCGAGCGGGAGGGCGTAGAGCTTGCCGTCGATGACGGCGCGTTTCCACAGTTCGGGGTTGAAGTCGGCTTCCTTGACGCCGTACTTGGCGAGCAGGCCGACGTCCCAGGGGTCCAGGAGGCGGCCGGGTGAGAAGCCGGTGACCCGGCCCAGGTGCATGACGCCGAGGTCGGGTGCGCGGTTGCCCGCGGCCGCCATGGCGAGCTTGGTGTAGAAGGGGCTGCCCCACTGGAGGGTGGAGTCCTTCACGTCGATGCCGGGATTGTCCTTACGGAAGGAGTCCAGCATCGCGATCATGTTGTATCCGTCGCCGCCGCTGAAGAGGTTCCAGTAGCGCACGCGGGTGTCCGCACCGGAGGCGAGCGCGTCGGCCCCGGTTCCGAGCGCCGCGAAGCCGAAGCTTCCGGCGACGGTCAACCCGCCTATTCCGGCGAGGAGTTGCCTGCGATTCAGGCCAGGTCGTCCCATGCCCTGCCCCATCCGTTCATGGATTGTTCGAGATATCGAATGACGCCCGTAACTTCGAACGGACCGTAAATGTGATGGATCGGCGCGTCAATGGTTCGGACAAGAACTCACAGCCGGACTTTCCGCGCGCCCTACCCTGGTCGTGGCACCCGGGGACACCGTGGCGGTCACCGAGTGACCACGTCACCCGCGGAACTGGCCGGGACGGCACCCGACTTGGCATATTGCACAGGTGACCGAGCGGCAACCGGGGAAACAGGGAGACAGCGGTGCGTACCAGGAAGGAGATGCGTCGTCTCGCTGACGCCCTCATCAGCCCCATCCGGGTGGCGGTCCCGGCGGATCCCGAGGTCCTGTTCGAGGCGCTGGTCGCCTCCGTCAGCGCCTGGCGGGGACGTGACGTGGTCGTCCACCGGGCGGCGTTCCCCCCGCACACGGCGAGCGGGCTGTGGCTGGAGCGCGAGGGCCATGACGACGTGGTGGTCGACGAGCGGGCCGCCGTGTGGCACCAGATCGTGATCCTCTGCCACGAGGTGTGGCACATGAACCGCCGGCCGGCGGACGCCGGCGGGCGGCCCGGACCGGTCGCCGCGCGCACCGACTTCAGCCTGGCGGAGGAGCAGGAGGCGGACCGCTTCGGCATGCTGATGGGCCGTCGGCTGCGCACCTGGCTGGAGGCCTCCACCGACTCGGTGTACGCCGCGGAGGGCGGCGACCCCGAGAACCCGCAGGACCTCGCCGGACGCATCGGGGCCGCGCTCAACTACCGCGGGACGAAGCGATGAGCGGCCTGATCAACTACGTCAGCTGCGGGGTGCTGTGGCTCGGGCTGCTGGTCAAGGCCCCCGATCTGCTGCGGCACCGGCGCGATCCGTATCTGTGGGCGATCTGCGCGGTGCTGGGCCTCGCGGGGCTGTGCTTCTTCCTGGGTGCGCCACCGACGGTCGGCGCCGTCAACCGGATCAGCGACGTGCCGAACCTCGCGGCACCGGTCACCTACGTGGCGATCACCGGGTACTGCGCCGCGTCCCAGGTCCTCGTCGTGCACTGGCGCGGCGGGCCCCGGGTGCACCGCACCGCCCGCCGCTGGATACTCGCCTACGCCGTGGTCGTCCTCGGTATCGCGGTGACGTTCGTGCTCGGTGAGGCGCCCGTGGAGCGCCGTACCGACCTGGACACCTACTACGCGACGACGCCGTTCATCGCCCAGATGATCGTGCTGTACCTGGTCGCGCACCTCACCGCGGTGACCGTCACCACCGTGTCGGCGCTGCGCTGGGCGCGCCGGGTGCGGGGCGGGCTGCGGGCGGGGCTGACGCTGCTCGGGACCGGTTCGCTGTGCGGGGCCGGGTACAGCGTGGCCAAGCTGGTCGCGGTGGGCGCCCGCTGGTCCGGGCGGGACTGGTCGGAGCTCGGCACCACCGTCTCCCCGGCCGCCGCCGGGCTCGGCGCCCTGCTGACGGTCGTCGGGGTGCTGGTGCCACTGGCGGCGCCCCGGGCCGCCGAGTGGCGGCGGGCGCGGCGGACGTACACCCGGCTGGAACCGCTGGAGCGGGCGCTGGACGACCTCCTCACCCGCCGGACGCTGCGGCTGCCCCGGCCCAGGATCGCCTCCCCCACGACACGACTGATGTGGCGGCAGACCAGCGTCCACAACGCGCTGAGCCACCTGGACACCTACTTCGACCGGGAGCTGTACGACCGGACCCGCGCCCGTGTGCTGGCGGCGACGGGACAGACGGAGCGCGCGGAGGCCGCCGCGTGGGCGGCGGTCATCACCGCCGCGGTACGCGACGAGGCGGAGCCGGGGCGCCGGGTCCCGCCGCGCGACGGCGGCGGCCGGCTCCTGGACCGGGTGCCGGACCCGGCCGCCCTGGTCCGGATCGCCGACGCGCTGGCCGGTGCGGCTCCGGTGCCGGCGGCCGCCGCGGTGCCGAGCGGTACGACCACGGCGGGGACCGCGTGAACCGGGCCCCGGACGAGAGGAGCCGGCCGGTATGAGTCTCGTCGTCTACCTGGCGGCCTTCGTGTTCGGGACGACGTCCGTGCTGCTGTTCCGCCGCCCGCGCACGGCGGCCCTGCGCAACCCGCTCACCCTGTCCACCTGCGCCGCGATCATCCTGGGCGCCCTGGTCTTCGTGTGCGCCGCCCCGGCCACCCTGGCCACCGTCAACTCCCTCACCGGCGTCCCCAACTTCGGGGCCCCGCTGACCTACGGGATGCTCTCCGCGTACAGCTGCGCGGTGCTGGTGCTGCTGATCAACTGGCGGGGCGGGTCGCGGGAGCGGGTCCGGCGCATGGTGCTGCGCAGCGTGGCCGCCTACGGTCTGCTGGTGGCCGCCCTCGTCGTCCTGTTCGCGCTCGCCGAGGCGGACACCGAGCGGCTGACGGACCTCGACACGTACTACGCCAACACCCCGTTCATGCGGGAGATGATCCTGCTGTACCTGGTCGGGCACAGCGCGGCGATGCTGGTGATGTGCGCCGTCTGCGTCAAGTGGGGGCGCGAGGTCGGCGGGCTGCTGCGGACCGGACTGCGGCTGATCCTCGTGGGGGCGCTGCTGGACGTGGTGGGGTTCCAGCTGGCCAAGTACACGGCGGTGATGGCCCGTTGGTCGGGTCATGACCTGGACTTCCTGTCCACCACGGTCGCCCCGCCGATGGCCTCGCTGGCCGCGCTGCTGTGTTCGGCGGGGTTCGTGCTGCCGAGGCTGCTGCCGTCCGCCCTCGCGCAGTGGCGGGGGTTCGGTGACTACCGGCGGCTGGGCCCGCTGTGGGCGCTGGTGAGGTCGGTGGCGACCGCGCCCAAGCCGCAGGCCGCCTGGTGGCAGCTGCCACAGGCGCGGCTGCAGTGGCGTGAGGTGTCGATCCACGACGCGCTGCTCGCGCTGGCGCCGTACTTCGACCACCGGGTCCGTGAGCGGGTCCGGGACACCGCCCTGCGTGCGGGCCGTTCCCCCCACGAGGCGCGGCTGGCGGCGGAGGCGGCCATGCTCGCCGACGCGACGCGCCGGGCCGCCGCCCGCGAGGAACCGCCCGAGACCGCCGGTACGTACCGGCTGCACGCGACCGAGGTCTCCGGCACCGGTGGGCTGGTGGAGCTGGCGCAGGCGCTGCACCAGCCGCCCGCCGCGCGCGAGGGGGCGGTGCCGCCTTCCCCGACCGGAACCGTGACCGAACCCGAGGAGCCCCATGTCGCGTAGAGCTGTCGTCATCGGTGCCGGTCTGGCCGGCATGCTGGCCGCGGCGGTGCTGTCCCGTGCGGGGGCGGACGAGGTGATCGTCCTGGACCGCGACGAACTGCCGGACGGCCCGGAGCACCGCAAGGGGCTGCCGCAGGGGCGGCACGCGCATCTGCTGATGGCGGGCGGCATGGACGCCATGGAGGAGCTGCTGCCGGGCGCGGGGTTGCGCGAGCGGCTGCTCGCCGCCGGGGCGCACGAGATCCCGCTCAGCTCGGGCATGCTCGCGCTCACCCCCGAGGGCTGGCTGCGGCGGTGGCGGCGCGAGGGCCCGGCGATGGTGACGTGCAGCCGGGCGCTGGTGGACTGGGTGGTGCGCACGACGGTACGGGAACAGGTGCCGGTGGAGGTCCGCAGGGCGGCGGTGGTGGGTCTCACGGGCTCCGCGGGGCGGGTGCGCGGGGTGCGGATCGCGGCGCCCGGCGGGGACACGGACCTGGAGGCGGACCTGGTCGTCGACGCGAGCGGGCGCGGGACCCGGGTCACCGGCTGGCTGAACGGGCTCGGTCTGACCGGCGTGGAGGAGCGGGCGGTGGACTGCGGGCTGGTCAACGCGTCGCGCGTGTACCGGGTGCCGGACGGGGCGGAACGGTTCCCGCTGACGGTCGTGCAGGCCAACCCGTATGTGTCCCGGCCGGCGCGGAGCGCGATGGTGATGCCGATCGAGGGGGGCCGCTGGCTGGTGAGCTGCGGCGGCTCGCGGGGCGGTGAGCCGCCGGCGGACCCGGAGGGGTTCCTGCGGTACACGCTCGATCTGCCGGATCCGATCGTGGGGCGGCTGATCTCCGGCGCGCAGCCGCTCACGGACGTGCATCTGAGCCGGTCGACGAGCAATGTGCGGCGGTATCTGGAGCGGATGCCGCGGTGGCCGGAGGGGTTCGTGGTCCTCGGGGACGCGCTGGCCACGTTCAATCCGGCGTACGGGCACGGGATGTCGGTGGCGGCGTTCGGCGCGCGGGTGCTCGGCCGGGAGCTGGGGAGGGAACCGGGGCGGGGCGGGGGTCTCGGCGCGCCCGGTCTGGGGCGGCGGGTGGTGCGGGGGGCGGCACGGGCGGCGGACGCGGCGTGGTCGATGGCGGTCGGTCAGGACGTGCTGTATCCGGGGGTGCGGGGCGGTCGGCCGAACGTGGCCGACCGCGTGGTGACGGCGTACACGCGGCGCATGGTGAAGGCGGCGACGGGGTCCTACGCGGCGGCCTCGGCGGTGTGGGACCTCAGCAGTCTGCGTACGCCGCCGACCCGTATGTTCCGGCCCGCGGCGATGCTGGCGGCTCTCGCCGGTAGCCCGCTGCCCCCTTCGGCCGAGCCTCCGCTGACCCCGGGTGAACGCGAGGTCCTGCGGGGGCTCGACCGTACGGGGTTGTGAGCCGGGGGGGGCGAACGACGAGCTGCAGATCGGGGGCGGGGAACGTGCTCGGAGTCAGGCGTCTGCGGAGCAGCGGTCCGCCAGGAGCAGGGCGAGCGGGCCGGCGGGGAGGAGGAACCGCCCTTTGCGGACGGCGCGGAGCGCATCGCTCATCGGTCACCACATCAACTTGAACTCTTGCTCGGACTCGATGAGCTCTTGCGGGCCGAGCGTCAGGTCGCGGGCCTCGAAGAGGTGGACACGTGCGGTGGAGGCCGGCGTGATCGCGTGGGAGCCGAGGGGACGCCGCTGCTGGGCGGTGACGCCGACTTCCTCTCGTAGTTCACAGCGAGCGCACTCCAACGGGGATTCCCCTCTTCGCGGCGGCCGCCGGGAAGGAACAGGTACTCACCTCCGTGGGCGGGGAAGCAGGCGCTCAGCAGGCCAACCAAGTCGTCTGCGTCGCGCGCTACGACCACGGAGGCGTCGCGCTTGGGTCCATCACTGTGACTGAGAGCGACAGTTGGCGCCTGAGCACGCTAGTTGGCGACTGAGCTCGACAGATTGGCGGAATTCCGGGGCTCATCAAGGGCAGGTGAGTCCATGGGGTGGCGCGGACCGGACCCCGTAGCGGAAGGGGCGCGTTTCGTGTTCGAAAAGTTCGACACCAGGACGGTGCGCACCAGTGAGGCGTCTGTCTTCGTTCGGTACGGCGGCGAGGGCCCGCCCCTCCTGTTGTTGCACGGCCACCCGCGGACGTCGGCGACCTGGTACCGGGTCGCGCCCATCCTGGTGCGGCGCGGCTTCAGCGTCGTCTGCCCCGACCTGCGCGGATACGGCCGCTCCCGCGGTCCGGCGCCCACTCCTGATCATGTCCCGCACTCCAAGCGCGCCGTGGCCAAGGACATGGTCGAGGTCATGCAGGCGCTCGGACATCAGCGCTTCGGGCTCGTCGGCCACGACCGTGGGGCCGCAGTGGCACTCCGCCTGGTGCTGGACCACCCCACCGCGGTGACCCGGGTGGCGTTCCTGGACGGCCTGCCCCTGAGCGAGCACCTGACCCGTGCGGACGCCCGGTTCGCCACCGCGTGGTGGCACTGGTTCTTCTTCGCCCAGCCGGATATCCCCGAACGCGTCATCAACGCCGATCCTGACGCCTGGTACCGCGGCGACCCCGAAGCCATGGGGCAGGAAAATCACGACGAGTGGCGGACCGCCACCCGCAATCCAGACGTCGTCCGCGCCATGCTGGAGGACTACCGCGCCGGGCTCACCGTGGACTGCCGACACGAGGAGGCGGACCGCGCCCGGGGCACACGGATCGACTGCCCCGTCCTGGTCCTGTGGTCGCTGCGGGACGATCTGGAGGATCTGTACGGCGACCCGCGCACCATCTGGCGCGACTGGGCCGACGACGTCCGGGGCCACGGCATTGACGCCGGCCACCATGTGGCCGAGGAAGCCCCCGGCCCGCTCTCCACCTCCCTGGGCGGCTTCTTCAACGGCTGACGCTACCTCGGTCCACCGCCAAAGAGACGTGCGTCCCCCACGGTCGGAGAACTGTCCGAGGTCCTTCATGGTCGACGGCGGATTCTGAGCACCACAGTTGGCGAAAGCCGCCAATTGTGGTGCTCAGTCACAATCGCTCATGGGAAGCGAGCGTAGTGACTAGTCCTGTACCCGGGCGGCGAAAGGCACGTTCCACACGATGGGGTGGGCGATGCCGCGGCCGTGGTAGCCGTCCTCCCCGTAGGCGTCGCCGGTGTCCTGCCGCTCGGCAAGGCACATGGCGCCGTCGTGCTCCAGGAGGAGCATCACGTCGTTCACGGGCTGTTGGGACACTCTGCTTCCCAGTTGTGCTCGACCAGGGTGCCAGGGCTGGTCAGAGAGCCCTGGAGACCGGCCGCCGGGTACTCGATGATCTCCTCGGGCATCTCGTGTGTGGTGAACCACGCGAGCCGGAGGCACTTCTCGGGTTCCCTGTTCACGGGCTCGCCTTCCCACTCCGTGGCCTCGAAGAAGAAGCCGATCCGCTCGCCGTCGCCGCCCTGCTGATGGTGCACGACCTGCATCAGCCGCAGGTGCGCAGGTTCCACGGTGATGCCCGTTTCCTCCTGCGGCTCGCGGGCTGCGCCTACGGTCAAGGGTTCGCCTTCGTCGAGCTTGCCGGAGGGGAGGTGCCATCGCCCGTGTCCGTATGGGCCTCCTCTCTGCGAGAAGAGGTTCTTGTCGCCGTCGCGGAGGAGAACGTGCGTGTCGATGACGGGGTGCGCTGGTTGTCCGCTCATGTGTCCGGAGTCTCTACCTGACCCGGGGCGGTTCAGCACCGGAGCGTCCGTTGTGGTTGTCACGTTCGAGAAGCCGGTTCCTGGTAGGCGTCGCTGAGTGCAGCAAGGTCGGCGCGGGCTCGCTTGCGTCGGAGTCTTGGCTCTTCGTGAGCGGTGTCGAGGAGGTACAGGGTGGGCAGTTGGCGGAAGCCGATGTTCTGCCACACCGTGTCAAGGACCGTGGAGGGTACGGGTGTCCACCGGGCATCGGCCGTGGGCGTGTGGTCGGGGCACTCGTTGGTGTAGGAGTTTGTGACCACCGCGCAGCAGCCGTCAGCCAGCGGCCAGATGGCTTCCGCCAGCAATGCGGCTTCGACGCCGGTTCCGTGCCATTCCTCCCCCAGGCAGACGTTGTGCACCGCGAGCACGTCGCCATCGGTTGACGAGACCATGCCCGCGAACCTCTCCCGAGGGCTGCCGTCCCAGTCGAGCAAGTACCGGGAGAGCTCGGACAGCCAGTGGTCGTCGCCTTCTGCAGCGGTGGGCGGGGCGCAGTTCGACGGGTTGTCCCGGCGTAGCCGGTACAACGTGATCGTGCCGATCTCGCCACCCACGGTCCGGTCGCGAAACCGTGGGACGGTGACCGTCACCGTCCACTCCTCGATCGCGTCGTGCTCCTCGCTCGACAGAGCGGGCTGGACTTTCCGGTGTTCCAGACACAGCTGCCTGGGATCTGCGGGTAGCTCACGGATGGGGAGTCGTTTGGAGGCCACGAGCAGCAAGAATATCCGCCCGTCTCCGCTGGTGTTCGGTTCGTCATCGCCCAGTTCGGGAACGTAAGAAGAGCCGTACGGGTGGTGATGGTTGTGAAGCGATCTTTGGCCCGTGCGGCTCTCTCACATCGTGTCTGCACCGGCCTGCCGAGGCGCCGACTCGGGGCGCTCGTCGCTGAGCTGGCCGGTCCCTGGATGGCACGGGAAGAGTCCCGTCTGAACAAGCGCCGTGGTCATGGGCGGCTGCGGGCTGAGGGTGGCGGGCCCATCCACCAACTGGTCTTCGCCGACCGGGTGATCGCCACCCTGGTGATTCTGCGGTTCCAGCTTCCGCACGCCGCTCTCGCCGTCTTTTACGGTGTGGACCGCTCCACGGTCACCCGGGCTGTCCACGAGGTCCGTCCGCTCCTGGCAGCACGAGGATTCGCGGTCCCCGGCGAGGCTGCACTGCGTCTGCGTACGTTGGCCGATGTCTTCGCCTACGCCGCCGCCAAGGGTGTTGAACTGCGCTTGGACGGCACCGAGGTACGCGTCCGGCGACCGAAGGCGGACCGGCCCGGCCGACGTGCGTTCGTGTCCGGCAAGATGCGGCAGAACACCAAGAAGGCCCTCTGCGTCAGGTGCCGTTCGCGACGCAGACGGGCGATTCGGGTACCGGTGTGGTCTTATGGCAGAGCATGCATACTGGCTCCTGTTCTGCTTCGACACCAGAACCGTACCCGCGGTCGGCTCCACGGGTACACGAATAGCCCCACCGCTCACTGCGGTGGGGCTTCGTCGTTGCACGACCGTGTGAGTTCCTGGGAACGGGAGGGACCGCGGGGGCGAGTCAGCCCGCGAACGGAGGCTGGGGCACCCCCTTGCCCGCGCCCGGCACCACCAGCAGCGAGCCCGCGAGGGGGTGCGGGGCCGTGAGGCCCACACGGGCCGTGGTGATGTAGAGGTCCGTCAGGTCGGGGCCACCGAAGGCACAGGCCGTGACGAGGGGAACGGGCAACGGGATCACCCGGTCCAGCTCCCCGGACGGGGTGTAGCGGCGCACCGCGCCACCGTCCCACAGGGCGACCCACACACACCCGTCGGCGTCGACGCACAGCCCGTCGGGGAAGCCGGCGCCCTCCTCGATCGCGGCGAACGAGCGACGGTTCGTGATCCTGCCGTCCGCCTCTCCGACGTCGAAGACGTCGATACGGCGGGTCGGCGAGTCGATGTAGTACATCAGCCGGCCGTCGGGGCTCCAGCCGGTGCCGTTGCTCACCGCCACGTCGTCGAGGAGGACCTGGACCGCGCCGTCGCCGGTGACGCGGGACAGCGTGCCGCCGCAGGGCGCCTCGTCGTAGCGCATGGTGCCCGCGAAGAGGCTGCCGTCGGGGGCGACGGCGGCGTCGTTGGCGCGGCGGCCGGGGACGACCTCGCGGTGCAGCCAGCGGAAGGCGCCGTCGGGGTCGAGCAGGCCGATGCCGTCCCGCAGGTTGAGGACGAGTCCGCCGCCCGCGCGGGGCCTGACGGCTCCCACGTGCTGGTCGGTGCGGCGCAGGGTGCGCCGGCCGGTGGCCGGGTCGTAGGTGTGGACGCGGGAGCCGAGGATGTCGATCCACAGCAGGCGGCCGGTGGCCGGGTCCCAGGTGGGGCCCTCGCCCAGGGCCGCCTCCGCGCGGACGGCGACGTCGTAGGTGTGTGTCATGCCGCGCTCCGGTGGCCCAGGCGCTCGGACAGTTCGGCGGCGCCCTTCACGGCGAGCTGCTCCAGCTCGCCGAGCCGTTCGTCGCTCCAGCGGATCATCGGTACGGAGATGGACAGCGCGGCGACCACCTGCCCCGTACGGTCGCGCACCGGGGCGGCGACGCAGGAGACGTCCGGGTTGGACTCGCGGCTCTCCACGGCGACGCCCCGGGCACGGATCTCCGCAAGGGTCTCCCGCAGGGCGGCCACGTCGGTGATGCTGTTGGGGGTCATCGCGGACAGCTCGGCGTCGTCGGGGACGCGCGCGGTGAGTTCGTGCTCGGGAAGGGAGGCCAGCAGCATCTTGCCGACGGAGGTGCAGTGCGCGGGCAGTCTGCGGCCGGCCGCCGACACCATCCGCACCGCGTGGGTGGAGTCCACCTTGGCGATGTAGATGACGTCGGTCTCCTCCAGGATCGCCACGTGCACCGTCTCGTCGCAGGTCTCGGCGACGGAGCGGGCGACCTGCTGGCCCTCGGCGGCGAGGTCCAGGTGCTCGGCGTAGCGGGCGCCGAGCTGGTACGGGCGTACGCCGAGCCGGTAGCGTCCGGGCTGGCCCGCCACCGGGACGATGTACTTCCGGGCGGCGAGCGTGGTCACCAGCTCGTGCACGGTGGTGCGCGGCAGTTGCAGCCTGCGCACGATGTCCGGGGCGGAGAGCGTCCCGTCCCCGTCGAGGAAGAGCTCGAGGATGTCGAGAGCCCGGGTCACGGCTGGTACGAGGCGTCCCACGACCGGCCCCCTCCCTATGTGTCTCAGGCGCCTGCGGTCGTTCGAGATTTCAACAGGCGATCGGAATGGCGAACACACAGGCTAACCATGTGGGCGTATTCGGGCAATGGGACGGCCGCGATCATCGTCGTACGCGGGGCCCCACGGGTCGCGGCCTCGCGGAGCGCCCCCGATGGGCGACGATGGTTCCCGTGCCCACCGGACAACGCCCCACCGGCCCGTTCACCCCGCTCGACTTCCAGCTCGTGCTGCTGCGCCGCATGGCCGACCACAATCCCGGCCCGGTGGAGGACGCCCGGCGCGAACTCGGCGCCTCCCTCGCCGACATGCGTGAGGCAAACAAGCGCTGGCAGGCGATGGTCCGCTCGCCCCGCTCCCGCCCGGCCCTGTCGCGGTACCGCTCCGTGCTCGGCGAGCCGGAGTCCCGGACCCCGCGCAGGATCGGCGACCTGGACTGCGAGGCATGGCGGTGGCCGGTCCCGCTCTGGCCCGGACTGCGCTTCGAGGTGCTGACGCCGGCGGCCGGAGGCGCGGTGTGGAACGAGTGGCTGGTCCGCGCGCCGGGCGCCGAACCGCCCGCCCTCCACACGGTGGAGGACCTCACCCCCTGGTCCTGCACGGTGGACGAGGCGGCCCGTGCCTTCGCCCCGGCCCGCCCCCTGGAGGGCACGGCCCCCACCCGGTGGGCGCTGGCCTTCACGGCCCCGGACGCGAGCGGCGCACCGCGCGAGGTGGTCGCGGAGTTCACCTGGGGGCTGTTGCAACGGACCGCGGTGGGACGGCCCGGTGGGCCAAGTGGCGGCGCACCGCACCCGGTGCGACGATGAAGGCATACCTTCACGCACACCTCCGCGGACGGCGGACCATGCGCGTCGCCTGCGCACTCGTCCGGCGGTCCATGCGCGTCGCCGGCATTCGCCACCTCCCTCATTCCGACGAGGAGTTCCCATGCCTCGTATCGATGAAGTCACGCTGGCCGGCGCACCGCCGCGGTCGCCACTGCTGAGGTCACCCGTTCTCCCCCTCGACGCCCACGCCGCCCTGGTGACGAGGACCCGGGACATGGCGGTGAGTCTCAACAGGGTCAAGCCCCTTGGTCCCGCCCCGCCCGCCCCCACCCCGGACGTCTTCTCCCTGGCACAGTTCCAGTCCCCGTTCAAACAGCAGAACGACCGCGGTACCTGTTGGGCCTTCGCGGGAGCCGCCGCCCTCGAGGCCGCCTACCGGCGGAAGTTCAACACCCTCGTCGACGTGTCCGAGGAGTACGTCTTCCACATGGGCAAGGCGTTCGCGCTCAACCGCGACGCCCAGGGGAACGTTTTCCAGCCCGTGGAGAACAACTCCTCGCTGAACGGGTTCCAGGGAAGCGGCGACATCGTCAAGAAGCTGTCGGAGAACGCCGCTCCGCCGGAAGGTGCCGCGCCGTACCTGCCCAGCCAGCAGGCGCTGCTCGACATCCTCCCCGTGCTCGGCCTCCCCAACGCACAGGCGCTGGTCAGCCAGGAGGACTTCGACGCGGTGGAGTTCTGCGAACAGCACATTCCGCTGCTCGCCCGGGTGAACGCCAGGTACCGGGCCGCCGGTTGGTTCAACACCAATACCACCATCGAGGCTCTGGAGAACACGCTCGCGGCCGGCCACGAAGTCGTGTGCGACGTCGCCCACCTCACGCCGCCACAGGGCGGCCACGTCCTGCTGCTGATCGGCTACGACCGCACCCGCCGGGTGTTCTCCGCCAAGAATCACTGGGGCGAGAACCGCTTCATCGAGATCAGGTACGAGAACGACCCCGACTGGAGGATCGACTCCGCCTGGTACATGACGGACGTCGTCGACCCGACGTTCGTACAGAACGAGGCGTGCTGGCTGGGGAACTGGTGGATGGACGTCCAGGGCAACACCTTCCGGATACTGCTGCGCCGCAGCGAGGACTTCCTCTCGCCGGGGGCTCCGACCCGCCTCGGCTCGGCCTATCTGTCCGACGGGCGCCATGACGTGAACGGCATGTTCCTCGACGGCGGCGGCCACCTGCGCCTCTTCGTGGCACAGGGGACGGCGCCGATCCCGCCCGGCACCACCAGCGGCACCCAGATCGACGTCCACCTCGACTTCTCCGACATCTACAACGCCACCGGGTCGCTCGCAGGCGGTACTCCGGTCACCATGTCGCGCTTCCGGACCCGGTTCGCCGCACTGTTCGAGCACAACGACGGCCAGGGCTCCTGGCAGGCCCGGCACGGGATCGACGGCGAGACGTACCAGCGCACCTTCGACGAGCTCACCGCCCAGGGCTTCCGCCTCACCTCGCTCAACGGGTACAGCGAGGGCCGCGACGCCCGGTACAACGCGGTCTGGGAGCAGACCGACGGCCCGGCCTGGGAGGCCCGGCACGGCCTGACCTCCGACCAGTACCAGGCCACGTTCGACGACCTCACGGCGCGCGGCTTCCGGCTGCGGACCGTGAGCGGCTACGCGATCGACGGCCAGGCCCGGTACGCGGCGATCTGGGAACAGCGCGAGGGCCCCGAGTGGCAGGCCCGGCACGGTCTGTCCCGGGTGCAGTACCAGCAGACGTTCGACGAACTCACCGCACAGGGATTCGTCCTGCGTCAGGTCAGCGGCTACCGGGTCAACGTGGAGGTGCGGTTCGCCGCCATCTGGGAGAAGCGGGACGGCGTCGCCTTCGAGGCGCGGCACGGGCTCACCGGCAGCGAGTACCAGAAGACCTTCGACCAACTGGTGGACGCCGGGCACCGGCTCGCCTGGGTCGGCGGATACAGCGACACCGGCATCGCCCGCTACGCGGCCCTCTGGCACCGGGCCGAGGGAGGGCACTGGCACGCGCGGCACGGCCTGGACGCGGCCGCCTACCAGCAGACCTTCGACGAACTGACCGCGCTGGGCTTCCGCCCGGTCTGCGTATCGGGGTACGGGGACGGTTTCCACGCCGCGTGAGTCCTCCGCCGCACGGTCGTGGCCGTCAGCGTGCCGCCGCCTTGAGGAGTTCCTCCACGACGCGCGGTACCGACTCCGGGTGCAGCCACAGGAACAGGTTCGGTTCGACCAGCTCCAGCTCCATCACGCGGGGCCGGCCGTCCTCCCCGTCCACGAGGTCGACCCGTGCGTACAGCAGCTCGGGCCTGCCCGGCACGGAGGCCAGCGCCTTCCTGGCGACGGCGGCTTCTTCGAGGGTCGGGGTCCAGTCGGTCAGCCCGGGGTGGGCCACCTTGCGCCGGTCGTAGGGCGTACCGGGGGCGAGGACGGGCCCCTTGCGGCTCACGTGCAGCAGGCTCCCCCCGAAGAACTGCAGCGCCCGCTCACCGGTGGTGTCGATGCCGCGCACATAGGGCTGCACCATCGCGGTGAACCCCTCGGCGTGCATGCGCCGGAGGTGCCGTACGGCCGCGGCGTGCTCGCCGGGCGTGTAGCGGGCGGCGAACCGGGCGCCCGCGCCGGAGGTGGGCTTGACGACGTACTCGTGGTCGTCCGGGAGGTCGAGCGGGTCGCCCGCCGAGATGTACCGGGTGTCCACCACCGGCACCCCGGCCCCGGCGAGCTCCCCGAGGTACCGCTTGTCGGTGTTCCAGCGCACCACGTCCGCCGGATTGGCCAGCCGCGTGAGCCTGCCGCACCGCTCGGCCCACGCGGTGAACTCCGCCGACCGCCAGCTGTAGTCCCAGGTGGAGCGGATCACGGCGAGATCGAAGCGGGCCCAGTCCACCTCGCCGTCGTCCCACACCTCGGCGGACGCCTCGGCCCCGGCCTCCTCCAGCGCCCGCACCAGTACCGGAAGATCCCGGTCCTCGGCGACGTCGGGGCCGGGCCGGCAGGTCACGAGCGCGATACGGGGCACGGCGATTCCCTCCTCGTACGAACAGCTGATCGACGAGCAGGCTAACAACCGTGGCAGGCCGCTCGACGGTCAGGAGGCGGTCAGCGGTCCTCCTCCGGGTCCCAGTCCAGGAGGCGGACCTTGGCGACCGTGCGGACGTGGCGGCGCATGGCGGTGGCCGCCTGGCGGGGGCGGCCCTCGGCGATGGCGTCGAGGATGGCCCGGTGCTGGGCCAGGGAGCGGTTCGGGCGGCCGGGCTGGCGGAGGGACTCCGTGCGGCTCTCGGCGATCTGCTCGGCGATGGAGCGCATGAACTCCGCGAGCAGGCCGCTGTGGGCGGCCGCCGTCACCGCCGCGTGGAACAGGCGGTCGCCCTCCACTCCGCCGCCGCCCGCCTCGATCTCCCCGGCCATGTGCGCGAGCGCGGACCGCATCGCGGCCAGGTCGTCGTCCGTGCGGCGCTCGGCGGCCAGTTCGGCGAGCTTCGTCTCCAGCGCCTCCCTGGCCTCCAGTACGTCGGGCAGGCGCCGGCGGCGTTCCACCATCCGTTCGACCGGCTCGACGTCCAGGCTGTCCCGTACGAGATAGGTGCCGCCGCCGTGCCGGGCCTCCACCAGGCCCTGGACCTCCAGGACCACGATCGCCTGCTTCACCGAGGCGCGGCTGACACCGAGCCGCTGGGCCAGGTCCCGTTCGGGCGGGAGGCGGTCGCCGGCCCGCAGGCCGCCCTCCGTGACGTACTGGCGCAACCGGTCCAGCACCTGCTCGTACAGGCGCTGTTTCGTCATGGGGCGCAGGGCGTCGGTCACGGGTCCCCCCTCTCGTCGCGAGATTAGCACCGGGGCCCTCACAGTGGACGAGTGGCTGAGCCAATTCATGCGCGCCCCCTTGACGGCCCTCCCGCCGGGGCCCACGCTGTCCAGCCAAACGGACCACACCACTCCAGCGGACAAGTGGTTCAGCCACTCAGCCACTCGGGAGCCCTCGCATGTCCCCCGAACTCATCTCGATCCTCGTCCTGGCGGTGGTGTTCGTCATCGCCACCACCCGCTCCGTCAACATGGGCGCGCTGGCCTTCGCCGCCGCCTTCGGGGTCGGCACGCTCGTCGCCGACCTCGACGCGGACGGCGTCTTCGCCGGCTTCCCCGGCGATCTGTTCGTCGTCCTGGTCGGCGTCACGTATCTCTTCGCCATCGCCCGTGCCAACGGCACCACCGACTGGCTGGTGCAGGCCGCCGTCCGGCTGGTGCGGGGACGGGTGGCGCTGATCCCCTGGGTGATGTTCGCCCTCACCGGCGCGCTCACCGCGATCGGCGCGGTCAGCCCGGCCGCGGTCGCGATCGTCGCGCCGATCGCGCTGAGCTTCGCCGCCCGGTACCGGATCAGCCCCCTGCTGATGGGCGCGATGGTGGTGCACGGCGCGCAGGCCGGCGGTTTCTCCCCGATCAGCATCTACGGCTCGATCGTCAACGGCATCGTCGAGCGCGAGAAGCTCCCCGGCAGCGAGATCACCCTGTTCCTGGCCTCACTGCTGGTGAACCTCGTCATCGCCGCGGTGGTGTTCGTCGTCTGCGGCGGGCTGAGGCTGTGGAGCCAGGGGGCCGTGTCCGACACCATGCCCGACACCGGGGCCGACGCGGGCCACGCGGGCAGCGGCGGCGGCTCCGGTGCCGCAGGCAAGGGGAACGGCGGAACCCGTACCGCCCCCGCCCCCACCGCCGTGGCCACCCGCCCCGACGCCCCCGCCGTCCCGCTCACCGCCCCCGTCATCGCCACCCTCGTCTCGCTGGCCGCCCTCGTCGTCGCCGTCCTCGGCTTCGACCTGGACGCCGGACTGACCGCGATCACCCTCGCCGTCGTGCTGAGCACCGCCTGGCCGGACGACAGCCGCAAGGCGGTCTCCGAGATCGCCTGGCCCACGGTCCTGCTGATCTGCGGTGTGCTCACCTACGTCGGTGTCCTGGACGAGATGGGCACCATCACCTGGGCCGGTGAGGGCGTCGGCGGCATCGGCGTCCCGCTGCTCGCCGCGGTGCTGCTCTGCTACATCGGCGCGATCGTGTCGGCGTTCGCCTCCTCCGTCGGCATCATGGGCGCGCTGATCCCGCTGGCCGTGCCGTTCCTCGCGCAGGGCGAGATCGGGGCCGTCGGCATGGTGGCCGCGCTCGCCGTGTCGGCGACGGTCGTGGACGTGAGCCCGTTCTCCACCAACGGCGCGCTGGTCCTGGCCGCCGCGCCGGACGTCGACCGCGAGCGTTTCTTCCGGCAGTTGATGGCGTACGGCGGGATCGTGGTCGCGGCGGTCCCGGCGGTGGTGTGGCTGGTGATGGTCGTGCCCGGCTGGGGGTAGGTCCCGGGCGGCACGAGCACCTGGCAGCCTTCGAACAACAGCTAGTCAAGGAGTACGACACGTGTCCTCTCTCTTCCCGGCCCTGACCGACGGCCCGGCCGACCGGCCCGCCCTGCGCTTCGGCGAGCGCTCACTGACGTACGGGGAACTCGCCTCGGCGGCCGGAGCGGTGGCCGGGGACCTGACGGAGGCGCGCCGGGTCGCCGTATGGGCCACGCCGACGCCGGCGACCGCGGTCGCGGTCACCGCGGCGCTGGTCGCCGGGGTGACCGTGGTGCCGCTCAACCCGAAGTCGGGCGATAAGGAACTCGGCCACATCCTGACCGACAGCGCCCCGGACCTGGTGCTCACCGCGCCCGGCGAAAAGCTCCCCGCCCCCCTGGACGACCTGCCCCGACTCGACGTCGACCCGTCCCTCCGAGCCCCGGGCGCCCTCCCCGACGACCGCGCGCGGAACGCGGAGGACCCCGCCCTCGTCGTCTACACCTCCGGCACCACAGGACCGCCCAAGGGCGCCGTCATCCCCCGCCGCGCGATCGCCACCACCCTGGACGCCCTCGCCGACGCCTGGCGGTGGACCGGCGACGACGTGCTGGTGCACGGGCTGCCGCTGTTCCATGTGCACGGCCTCGTCCTCGGCACCCTCGGCCCGCTGCGCCGCGGCGGCTCCGTGCGCCATCTCGGCAGGTTCACCACCGAGGGCGTGGCGCGCGAGCTGAACGACGGCGCGACGATGCTGTTCGGCGTGCCGACGATGTACCACCGCCTCGCGGAGGCGCTGCCCGCCGAGCCGGAGCTGGTGAAGGCGCTGGCCGGGGCGCGGTTGCTGGTGTCGGGGTCCGCCGCGCTGCCCGTGCACGACCACGAGCGGATCGCGGCGGCGACCGGACGCCGGGTCGTCGAGCGGTACGGCATGACGGAGACGCTGATGCTGTGCTCGTCCCGGTGGACACCCCCGGACCCCCGGCCCGCCGTCCGCGCGGACGGCGAGGCCCGCCCCGGCACGGTGGGCGTGCCGCTGCCGGGCGTGGAGCTGCGGCTGGTGGAGGAGGACGGGTCGCCGGTGACGTCCTACGACGGTGAGACGGTCGGGGAGATCCAGGTGCGCGGGCCGAACCTGTTCACGGAGTACCTGAACCGGCCCGACGCGACGGCCGCCGCGTTCACGGCCGACGGCTGGTTCCGCACCGGGGACGTGGCGGTGCGCGACGCCGACGGCTGCGTCCGGATCGTCGGCCGCAAGGCCACGGACCTGATCAAGAGCGGGGGGTACAAGATCGGCGCGGGTGAGATCGAGAACGCGCTGCTGGAGCATCCGGGGGTGCGGGAGGCCGCGGTCACCGGGGAGCCGGACGCCGATCTGGGCGAGCGGATCGTGGCGTGGGTGGTGCCGGTGGATCCGCAGTCCCCGCCCGCGCTCGACGAGCTGGCCGGTCATGTCGCCGGGCGCCTCGCCCCGCACAAGCGCCCGCGCGTGGTCCACCATCTCGACGCCCTTCCCCGCAACGACATGGGGAAGATCATGAAGCGGGCGCTGCGGCATGGCTGACCGGCTGTCCGCGCGGGAGGCCGTCGCCCTCCTCGCGGACTCCGGCACCTTCGCGGAAATCCCCTCTCCGTCGGGGGAGTCGTCCCCCGACGGACCGCTCGGCTGGCCCGGTTACGGCGCCGCCCGCGCCCGTGCCGCCGAGCGCACCGGCGAGCAGGAGTCCGTGGTCTGCGGCACCGCGAGCGTCGGGGGCACCCGGGCGGTCGTCGTCGCGTTCGAGTTCGGCTTCCTCGGCGGCTCGCTCGGCGAGCGCACCGGTGACCGGCTGGTGGCGGCGTACACCCATGCGCGCACGCACCGGCTGCCGGTGGTGCCGCTGGTCGCCACCGGGGGCAGCAGGATGCAGGAGGGCATGCTCGCCCTCACCCAGCTCCAGCGGGTGGCCCGCGAGTCGGCGCTCACCCGTGCGGCCGGGCTGCCGCAGATCGCGGTGGTGCGGGACCCGACGACCGGCGGCGGGTGGGCCACCCTGGGCGCGGGCGCCGATGTCGTCCTCGCCCTGCCCGGCGCGCAGGTCGGCTTCGCCGGCTCGCGGGTGCGGCCCGCGGACGCGGACCCGGCGGCGTACACGGCCGAGGCGCAGGTGGCGGCGGGCGCGGCGGACGCACTGGTACGGCCCGAGGAGCTGCGGGGGACGCTGGGCCGCTGGCTGCGGCTGCTGACCCGTCCCTCCACCGCGCCGGTCCCGCCGCCGCTCCCGCTGGGCGCGGGGGACCTTCCGGCCACCGGCTGGGACGCCGTCCGCCGCGCCCGCTCCCCCGAACGTCCGCGCGCCACCGCCTACCTGGACGCCTGCCTCACCTCCCGCGTCGGCATCAGCGGCGACCGCTGCGGCGGCACGGACCCGGACGGCATGCTGTGCGGCTTCGGTGAGCAGGAGGGCCGTACCGTCGCCTACGCGGCGCAGACCGGGGCGGCCACCCGTCCCGCCGGGTACCGCACCGCCGCCCGGCTGGTCCGGCTCGCGGACCGGCTCGGCATCCCGGTGCTGACGCTGGTGGACACGCCGGGCGCGGCGAACGACGCGGAGGCGGAGCGGCAGGGCGCGGGGGCCGCCATCGCCGATCTGTTCGGCGCCGTGGCCGCCGCCCGTACGCCGGTCACCACGCTGGTCGTCGGCGAGGGCGGCTCCGGCGGCGCGCTGGCCCTGGCCGCCCCCGGCAACACCTGGGTCACCCCGGACAGCTACTTCTCGGTGATCGCCCCCGAGCTCGCGGCGGCCATCCTCAAACGGCCCCCGGAGGAGGTGGAGAGCACGGCGGACCGGCTCCGCGTCCGCCCGCAGGACCTGGTGGAGCTGGGGGTGGTCCGGGGGGTGGTGGGAGTGGAGGGCCGCGCGGAGGAGCGCCCGGCCGGATGACCCCGTGACACGGCAAACACCGCGCGTAACATAGGAGTTCACCGCAGGCACACACCACGGGGGGCACGTCGCGCCATGGACGGGTTGACGCAGTTCACGACCGAGAGCGGCGCGATGGTCGTGGTGGAGGGCGTGGAGGACGAGTCCGGGGCCCGGCTGGTTTCGCGCGGCAACGGCCCTGCCCAGGCGGCGCGCACCTTCGAGGGCTCCCTGGAGGGCGTACGGGCGGCGGCCGAGTCCGCGCTGCGGGTGTTCCGCGACGGCTCCCTCAAACCGGACGCGGTGGAGCTGGAGTTCGGGGTGAAACTGACCGCGGAAGCCGGTGCCGTCATCGCCAAGGGTTCAGCGGAGGGGCATCTGGTCGTCAAGCTCAGCTGGGCACCCGAGCCGGTGCCCGGGCCGGACCGCGAGGTCGCCGACCGCCGATGAACAGCGCTGCCTGGCACGCCCGGATCGAGTGCGGGAAAGCGGTCGGCGCGGGCTTTCTCGTCTCGGCGCGTCAGGTGCTCACCTGCGCCCATGTCATAGCGGCGAGCGGCACGTCGACGGTGTCCGTGAGCTTCCCCAACCGCGCCGAACTGGGTGCGGTCGCCGCGGTGGTGGTGGTCGACGGCGGCTGGCGCGGCGGTGACACCGACCCCGGCGACGTGGCCGTACTGGAGCTGGAGCAAGAGGTTCCGCTCGACCCGGCCGTCTTCGCGTCACCCGGCGCGGAACGCGACATCCCCTCGCCCGACCTGATCGCGTACGGCTTCCCCCGGGGCTACGACGAGGGTGCCCTCGCGCTGTACCGGGCGGTGCCCGGTCCCCTGATCGCCGGCGAGTGGGTGCAGTTGGAGGCCGCCTCCGGACACGGACAGCCGCTGGCCGACGGATTCAGCGGGGCAGCGGTGACGCTGGCCGACGGTTCGGTGGTCGGCATGGTCACGGCCGTCGCGGGTGGCCGGGACGTGCGCGCGGGCCGCATGCTGCCCACCGAGGTCATGGCCCGCTACTGGAGCGGTCTGGGCGAACTGGTGCCGACTCCGGGCCACACCCCGGACGAGCTGAGAGAGCTGTACGCCCTCGTGCGGCGGGCCGAGCGGGACGGGCGAACGTTCGATCACGACCGTCTGTACGTCGACGCCGTGGGTGCCTTCGGCCCCGCCCTGCCGAAGGGCGGATTCGGCTCCCTGGCGTCGGCGGCGGCGTACGTGCAGTGGGAGGTGTCCGCGCCGGAAGCGGTGTCCCGGTTCGCCGCCCGGGTGCGTGAGCTGCTGGACGGCCGGGGAGAGCCGGGGGACGCGGTCCCGAACGGATCGCCCGGACCGGCCGCCACCTGGTCGCCCATCGTCGTGGACATCGATCACAGCGGGGCCGGGCCCGACCAGGTCACCGTCGAGGTGTCCGCGTACCGCGACGGACAGCGCCGCTCGGTGGGCGCCCGCAGGCTGCCGTGGTCCGGGGTACGAGCCTACGTGCAGGAGCACATCGACGAGGCCGTCACCCAGCTGGCCCCGGGGGCCGACGAGCTGCTCGCCTTCGTGCTGCCGCGCGGCCGGCTGAACGAACCGGTGGCGCGCTGGGAATGCGGCGCGGACGACTCCACTCCGCTCGGCTGCGCCTATCCGCTGGTGGTGGCGGACCGCACCCGCCATCGCAGTGGCCGGCTGCGCCACCAGCTCCACAAGAAGTGGCAGAAGCTGGACGGAGGGCCGGCGGCGGCCGTGCACCGCATCGAGTGCGGCACGCCGGAGCGGCCGCAAAGTCTCCGCAAGCGGCTGTGGGACGACGGCGCGGACCTGATCGGCTTCGCCTCGTCCCCCGCGGCCGCGCGGCAGCACTTCGAGGTCGGCCTGACCGTCCCCGTTCCCGTGCTGCTGTGGTCCCGCACGGGCTGCCCGGAGGCCGGCCACGAGGGTCCCTGCTCAGGCGGTGCCTTCCTCGACGAGCTCACCGAGTCCGTCACCGGTGTCCCGCCCGCCGACCTTCCGCGCCACGTCCTGTCGTTGCGCCTGACCGCGGACGCCGCCGACGAGGCGGACCGGCACTGGGCGAGGGACGTGCAGCTGCTGTGGGACGACCCGCGCTGCTTCCCCGAGTCCGCCGCGCCCCTCCACTCCCCCGTCGCCTGAACCGCCCGCCGAGCCCTCACGGAGAAGAGCCCATGCCCCTGTGGCCCGTCTACACCGGCACCGAGGAGCCGCACGACGGCATCGCGCAGTTGCCGCCGCCCCCGCCCTGGCGGGCCTTCGACGGCGGCCCCGCACTCGACCCGCCCGACGCGGGTGCCGACGCCTCCGCCGTCTCCCCCGACCGCAGCCACCGCGCCACGACCTACCGGGCGACACCGCGAACGGTCCAGCTCGTCAACGCGGCCCTGTACCTGCGCCGCCCACTGCTGGTCACCGGCCCGCCCGGCACCGGCAAGTCCTCGCTCGCCTACGCGGTCGCCCGCGAGCTGCGCCTCGGCCCGGTGCTGCGGTGGAACATCACCAGCCGCAGCACGCTGAACGACGGCCTCTATCACTACGACCCGCTCTCCCGTCTGTACGCGGCACGACGGACGGCCGGACTCCCCGTCGAGCGGTACGGCAAGCCACCGGGCGACTCGTCCGCCGGCGTCACCGGTGACCCGTCCGCTGACGGATCGGGCGTCGAGGACCACCTGCGCCTCGGTCCTCTCGGCACCGCGCTCCTCCCCTACACCCGCCCCCGCGCCCTGCTCATCGACGAGATCGACAAGAGCGACCTCGACCTGCCCAACGACCTGCTGAACGTGCTGGAGGAGGGCCAGTACGAGATTCCCGAACTGCTGCGCACAGCCCGGCACCGCCCCCGGGGAAGGGCCGAGGTCATGGTCGACGGCACCGGAGAACGAGTGCCGGTCGAGCACGGCCGCGTCCGTTGCCGTTCCTTCCCCTTCGTCGTCCTCACCAGCAACGGCGAACGCGAGTTCCCGCCCGCCTTCCTGCGCCGCTGTGTCACGCTGCGCCTGCGGCAGCCGGACGACCGGCAACTCGCCGGCATCGTCCGCGCACACCTCGGAGAACCCGACGCGTACGCGCAGGGCCTGATCGAGCGCTTCCTGACCCGAGCGGGCGCCGGGGACCTGGCCACCGACCAGCTCCTCAACGCGATCTATCTGGCCGACGCCTCCGGACTCGACGCGGAGTCCCTCGACGACCTGGCGGAGCAGCTGATGCCGTACCTGGGGCAGACCCCGCAGACCGATGCCTTCTGAGCGGCCTTTGGAGGCTGCCGGCTCTCCGGAGGCCCTGGCCCGCCTGGCCGACGTACTGGCCGAGACGGCCGGGGGCGTGCGCCCGGCTCCACTCGAACTGGCCGAACTGCTCTGGCTGGCGCGGACCATGGACCAGGAACCCGGCACCGGCCCGCACCCGCCTCACCCGCCGCCGCCCGGGCCCACCACCCCCGAGCAGCCCACCGGGACTCCACCGTCCGCACCGCACCCGCCCCCACCCGCTCCGCACGCCCCTCCCTCCGATCCCGCGCGCGCTCCCCTCCATCTGCCCTCCCCGGGCTCCTCCCACGGCCTGCCGGGCGAACCCCACGCCGCCCTCCTGGCCCCGGCGCCCCCGATGCTGCGCCGGTCTCTGGCACTGCAGCGGTCCCTGCGCCCGCTCAAACGCCGGGTTGACGCTCCCGTGGGCAGGGAACTGGACGAGCGGGCGACCGCCGACCGCATCGCCCGTCTCGACGCCGCTCCCGACGGGTGGCTGCCCGTCATGCGGCCCGCCCGGGAACGCTGGCTGCGGCTGAACCTGGTGCACGACACCGGCCCCACGATGCCCGTGTGGCGCCCCCTGATCCGCGAACTGCACACGGCACTCGCCCAGTCCGGCGTCTTCCGCACGGTGACCCTGCTGTCCGTCGGCCCCGACGGTGCGGTGCGCGGTCCCGGCGCGCACGCCCCGGCCGACGGCCGCGGTGTCACTCTGGTGATCAGCGACTGCATGGGTCCGCAGTGGCGCCGGGGACGCGCCGGCGTCCTGTGGTACGGCATCCTCCGCCGCTGGGCCCACCGCATGCCCCTGGCCGTGGTCCAGCCGCTCCCGGAACACCTGTGGCGGGACACGGCCCTGCCCAGCACCCCGGGCCGGCTCTCGGCCCCGCGCCCCGCCGCGCCCGCCACCGCGCTCACGTTCACGCCCTACGACACCCCCGGCACGACGGTGCGGCACGCATCGGACGGGATTCTGCCGCTTCCCGTGCTGGAACCGGCTCCGGACTGGCTGGCGAACTGGGCGCAGCTGATCGCGTCCCCGGGCGGCACGGGGTTCCCTGCTGCGGTGGCCGACCTGCGCCGGCCCTTCCCGGCGGACGTCGACGGTCATACGGACCTCGGCCGTCTCGCCCCCGAAGACCTGGTCCTCCGCTTCCGCGGCACCGCTTCCCCGGAGGCCTTCCGCCTGGCCGGCCGTCTGGCCCTGGGCCGTCCCGATCTGCCGGTCATGCGTCTGGTGCAGGCCGCCATCGACCCGGACCCGCGCCCCCAGCACCTCGCCGAGGTGATCCTCAGCGGCATGCTCACCGCCGCTCCCGGGCCACCTGGTTCCTACGCCTTCCGTCCCGGTGTACGGGACTTGCTGCTGCGCGGCCTGCCCCGCTCGGCCCGGCACGACACCACCGCCCTGCTGCATCGTGTCGGCGCCCTGATCGACGACCGGGCGGGCCGGGCACCGGGAGACTTCCGGGCGTCGGTGCCCGCCCGGTCCGGCACCGCGACCGCCGTGGACGGCGAGGCGATCGCGGCGGTCAGCATCGAGAGCGCACGGCGGCTCACCGGTGCGGACGTGACACCGCCCGGCCTCGACCGGCCCCCGGTCCCGCGTACGGTGGGCGGCCGTTACCGGCTGGTGCGACGGCTCGGACCGAGCGGGACGACGTGGCAGGCCGAGGACACGGAGGCGAACCGTACGGTCGTCCTCCGGCTGCACGAGACGCTCGCCGACCCGGCCCGGCACGCGGCGTTCCTGCGCGACGCGCGGCTGCTCGGAGAGCTCGATCACCCGAACGTGGTCCGGATCCACGACGTCGGTATCAACGGCGACGTTCCGTATGTCGTCATGGAGCATCTGAACGGCGTGGCCCTGAACTCCCTTACCGCACCGAACGGTTACCATCTGCCCACGCCCCTGCTGGTGTCGGTCGGAGCCCAGCTCGCGCGGGCGCTCACCGCGGTGCACTCGGCGGGCCTGGCCCACGGCGGGCTCGGTCTGTCCCGGGTGGTGCTCATGCCCGACGGAACGGTGAAACTCAGCCTCTTCGAACCCGGCCGGGCCTCGAGCCGCAAAGGGCGGTCGGAGGATCTGCGGGCGCTGTGCGAGGTGCTGCTGATGCTGGCGTGGGGCACCTCACGGCTGACGGTTCCCATCGACCCGCGCAACCTCGGCCATCTCCCGCAGGACCTGAGGGAGAAGTACGCGCACACGTTCGAACTACTGATGTCTCCTTCCCTCGGGGTGCAGGCCCAGGGCAGAGACCTGCTCCTCGATCCGGAACTGCCGCGCCGGGCCGAAGCGACGTACGAACGGCGTTACTACCACGCCCTCGGCCCGTTCGGCGTCGAACTCGCCGGCCACTCCGCCGATCTGGGACCGCACGAGCGTGCCGTGCTGGCCATGCTGCTGCTCAAGCACGGCCGTACCGTGACGCACGACGAGCTCAGGCGGGGGCTGTGGAGCACGCGCGACGAACCGGACGACGCCATGGCGGTGCTGGGCGCGACGGCGTCCCGGCTGCGCGGTGCCCTGGGACGGGGCGTGCTGGCGACGCTCTCCCACGGCTTCGCGCTGCACACCAGTGCCGACTACGTGGACCTGGTGCACTGCGAGGATCTGGTCCGCCGGGCCGACGAAGCACGCCGGCGGAACGCCCTCGCCGAGGCGCACGCGCTGATCACCGAGGCGCTGGGGCTCTGGCACAGCGGCGATCCCCTCGCGGACGTCCCCGGCCCCGCCGCCCGGACCGCCCGCACCCGCCTGGCCCAGCTCCGCCTGAACCTCCACCGCCAACGCGCAGAACTCGCCCTGGACCTGGGGGAGCCGGCGCGCGCGTCGACGGACCTCGAGGCCCTGGTCCGCGCCCACCCCTCCCGTGAGGACTTCCGCCGCCTCCACCTCATCGCCCTGCAACGCCAGGGCCGGGCCGAGGAAGCCCTGGCGGCGTACGAGGAGTACGAACTGGCCGGCGGCCGTCACCCGGAGCTGCTGGCCCTGGGACACGAACTGCGCGCGGAGCTCGGCGACGACGCGCCGGACCCGGCGTCCGAAACCCCGTCCGACGACCCGGGGTACGACCCGCTCGCCGCACCGGACGAGCTGCCGGAGGGCACGTACCCCGCCTGGGACCCGACATCGGCTGCGTCCCCGGACCCGCTGAGCGACCCGCCCGCGTACGCCTCCCGGCCGATCGCAATCCCGCCCGAAGCGCGCCCGTCCGCCTCGGAGGAGGAGGGCGCCGAGGCACCCACCGGCCCAGGTCCCGCGGACCCGTCCGAGGCCCGCACCGGCTTCTTCTTCACCTGGGCGGACGGCCCCGAGCACCCCGACACCGTGGCGGCCCTGGGACGGGCGGTCACCCGGCTGCTGATGGACAGCGGGGTGCCGGCCCAGGAGTGCCGGTTGTCCGCACTCGCCCAGGGCTACACGCTCCTCGCCCCGGCCGGCGTGGGGCCGGGGCCACTGCTGCTCGCCCTCATGGAGGGGTTCCCGGATCTGCTCAGGGGGGTGGGCCGACCCCGGCTGATCGTGACCGTCCGGCGCATGGGGGACGAAGGACGAGCCGAGGCGCCCGACGAGGCGGCAGTCCGAGAAGCGCTGGAATCGTCCGAGGCGCACGGCGTTGTCGCCCTCGCGTCCTCCCTGCGGGACGAACTGACGGCGGACCCCGACGTCACCGGGCCGCTCCAGCCCCTGGGCGGCGACCCGACGGAGGGCTGGCACCGTCCCGTCCCCCGCGACACCGGCCCTCCGCGCCCCGTGCTGGGTCCCTATCCCCTGCCCGCCGCACACCTCCCGCCGTCGCAGGGCCTGACGAGGACGGTCGTCTACACCTTGCCCGGCGGCCGGCTGAGCACCAGCCGCGTCCCCGGTGCCGACCACTACTACGAAGTCGACCTGACCAAGCACCGCACGGCGCTGGAGGAGAGGGGCCCGGAGCTGCCGAACGGGTCCGTCGCCGTGGTCGGGGGCGAGGCGACGTGGCAGGTGTCCGACCCGGTCGCTCTGGTGGCGGAAGGCCCGCACGACGTGGAAGGCCGCATCCGTCGTCACGTCGTGACGCTCCTGCGTGCGGCGTTCGACCGCCTTCCCTTCGCCGGTCCGCGGCGGCTGCAGCAGGCGCTCCTGGACCGGCTCGGACCGCACGACGTACCCGGCTGCACCGTGCGCTGGGATCTCCTGGTCGGCGCCGGCCCCGCGTCGCCCCCCGCCCGGCACACGGCGATCGGCCCCACCGAGGTGCTCCTCTCCGCCGACGCCGTGATCCTCGGTTTCGACACCACGCTCACCAGGCTGTTCGACGACGAACGGGCGGCCGAGATCGTACGGGACCTCGCCCGCATCGCCGTCGAGGGGCGGGATCCGAAGGACGCCCTGTCCGGCGGGCGGCCACTGGTACCGCAGGGCCGCCCGGTGGCACTCGCGGGGAACGACGTCACCCCCCTCGAACTGCTGCGCGCGCTCGCGGCCAACCCTTCGGTGGAGGAGCTGCGCGTGGAACTGAACCGCCACGAGACACGAGCCGCCCGCACCGCCCGGCCCGCACCGCTGTCCATGGAGCTGGTCCGCGCGTTGTCCTCCCGGGGGCTGCGCCTGGCCGTGGTCACCGATCACGCGGCCGGTGCGGCCGAGACCTTCGCGGACCGGTCGGGCCTCACGCCGCACCTGGCGGGCGGAGTGCACGGCCGGTCCGCCGACCTCGCCCGGCTGATGCCGCACCCGGACGTCCTGCACCGCGCCCTCGACCGGCTCGGCACCGCACCGGCCCGCTGCGTGATGATCGGGTCGACCGCCGTCGAGAGCGCCGCCGCCGGAGCCGCGGGTGTGCCCTTCATCGGCTGCCGGCACACCGACGGCGTCCCCCGCCGGTCCGGTCCGGCGAGTCTCACCGTGCCGGGCCTGCGCCCGCTGCTCGAAGCGGTCCGCTCCCTGCCGTCGCTCGGTGACTCCTGACCCCACCCCCCGTTCGGCGGCCCCCCACCCGGCCCCCCAGGAAAGGCGCCCGCCCCCGCCCGCCGCGCACGATGCCTGAGAGGTCCGCCACCCGGCGGGCCGCTGGGTGCGCACTCGGGAGGATCCGCCGTGACCGCCAGTCTGGAGCAGTTGCGCCGCTGCCACTTCGCCGTCGATCTGGGGGCGGCCCGCACCCGGGTGTACGTCAAGGGCGCCGGGCTCGTCGTCGACCAGCCGTCCACCGCCGCCGTGAACACCCGTACCGGAGCGCTGATGGCGGTCGGTGAGTTCGCGGAGAAGATGACGGGCCGTACGCCGGACTACATCCGCGTCGTACGTCCCGTCTCCGGCGGCACGGTCGTCGACATCGAGATGGCCCAGCGCATGCTGCGGCAGCTGATCGGCGACAAGACGCGCCGCACGCTGCGCCGCAGGCCCCGGCTGCGGGCCGCGGCCTGTGTCCCGCACGACGCCGATCCGCTCGCCCAGCGCGCCACGATCGAGACCCTGGTCGGTCTCGGCGCCCGCCGGGTGGAGCTGGTCGACACGCTCATCGCCGCCGCCGTCGGCTGCGGTCTGCCGGTGGAACGGCCCGAGGCCACCATGATCATGGTGTGCGGTGCGGCGGCCACGCAGGTGGCCGTGCTCTCCCTCGGGGCGATCGTGACGGCGGAGCGCGTACCCGTCGGCGGTGAGGCCGTGGACAACGCGATCGTGCAGCACCTGCGCCACCAGCACGAGCTGATGCTGCCGAGCCAGTCCGTACGGCCCCTGCAGCTCGCCCTGCACGGCAACGGACTCACCCCGCAGGGCCCGGAGTCGACGGAGATCCACGGGCGGGACGTGGCCACCGGTCTGGCGCGTTCCGTGCGGGTCGACACGGCCGCCGTGCGGCGGGCCATCCAGACGCCGCTCACCGCCGTCCTCGACGGCATCGGCAAGGTGCTGCGGGAGTGCCCGCCGGACCTGGTCGCCGACCTGGTCGACCGGGGGATCATGATGGTCGGCGGGAGCGCCCTGCTGCCGGGCCTGGACCAGATGCTGCGTCAGGCGACGGGCATGCCGGTGCACATCGCCGAGCGGCCGGAGCTCTGCGCCGTACAGGGGCTGGGCGAGATGCTGGAGGGCAGGATCGCACCGATCGTGCTGGACCCGCTGCGGGCCTGAACCGGGCGGGCGCCGGCGGACGAACCGGCACACCCCCGTCCCGGCGCGCACCCGCGGGCACGGGCGATCAGGAGGGCCGCCGGCAGGCCGGTCGGCATACCCCCACCCCGTACACCCCCGCGGGCACGGACGGCCGAGAGAGCCGTCAGCGGGGGAACCAGCATCTGATCGTCGTGCCCTCGTCCCCGGTGTGCACGCGCACCAGGTCGGCGATCAGATTGACCATCAGCAGGCCGCGCCCGCCGCGCTGATCGCGGGAGGCGGGGCGGCGCCCCGCGAGGGGGTCGGTCATCCGGCCCTTGTCGCGCACCTCGCACAGCACGTGGCCGTTCTCGGCCCAGATCCGCAGCTCCCCCGAACCGCCGCCGTGCACCACGCTGTTGGTGGTCAGCTCGGCCGTGGCGATGGCCAGGTCGCCCAGGGTGACGCCGGTGAGGCCGAGCCGCCGTCCCTCGTCGGACGCGGCGTGCCGGGCCGAGTTCAGCGACTCGGCGGCGAACGGGAAGGTCATCGCGTCCGTCGCGAGCGGCAGCGGCTCGTTGTAGCGGGCGACGACCGCGTCGGGGGCGTACGCCTCGCTGTCCCGCACCGGGCGGGCGCCGGCCGGAATGACGGTGGGGTGGGTGGCGTGGGCGTCGGCGAGGACGTGCGCGGGCAGGCGTACGGCGTCGTAGGGGCACAGGATCGTCGCCGCGCGGCCCCGGAAGGCGGCGTTGATCAGGGCCTCGTGCTGGACGCAGGCGGGGTACTCGCTCGCGGAGCGGCCGGCCCAGATGGGCTCGCCGATGATCCGCACCCGCTTCCCGTCCGGCCGGCTGTCGGCGAAGGCGCGCAGCACGCCGGGGATGATCCGGCCGGGGTTGCGTCCGGCCTCGCGCATGTCGAGGAGGCGGACGGTGTCCGCGTCGTCGCCGAGCGCGTCCCGGATCAGCCGCAGCCGGTCACCGGGCACGGCGACCGCCACGGGCTCGCCGGCCGCGAGTCCCTCGCGCACGAAGGAGACGGTGCCCTCCAGGTACTCCTCGTCGTCCCGGTAGAAGAGGGCGGGGTGGACGAAGGGACCGGAGGGGGCTTCCAGGGGTTCGGCCGCGGCACTCATGACACCGACACCTCGATCGTCGACAGGTCGGGCCAGAACACGTCCAGCACCCGGCGCAGGGCGGGCGGCGGGCGGTGCACCACGAACCGGCGGCCGTCCCCGAGACGCCCGGCCGCCGCCGCGAGCGCTCCGGCACCCGCGACGTCGACGAACGTCACCTCGGACAGTTCCAGGTAGTACACGGCCTCACCCTCACGCACCGCCTGCTCCAGCGCGCGCTCCCAGATCGTACGCGTGGCCAGGGCGATCTCCCCGGCCGCGCGGACACCGCGGCCGCCCTCCAGCGGGCGCACCGTCAGACACGGCGCCGGAGTCCCGGGCCCGTACGGCGTCCGGTGACGATTGCCCAACACCCGTCTCCCCACACTCCCGGGTCTCTACGTGCCCTGTCGGTTCCCGGCCATTCCCCGGCCCGGTGTGTAGCACGCCGCAGGACGGGCAGGCGCACCCACAGCGCAGCCGGGACCGTGCGCAGCCTACCGCTCCGGTGCCGGCGGCGGCCGAACCCGCCCCGAACGCCCCGACCACCCACGAGCACCGACAAGGCGGTGACATGACCTCTGCGGCATCACCCCCTCCCCCGGGGGGGCTGAACACCTTGGTCATCGGCGGTCGCATGGACGCGGACCGGGCGCTGCTCACCCCGCGCGGCGAACTGGTCCGCGGGTGCGCCCGGGCCCTGGCCGAGAAGCTGGCGCGGCTGCCCGCCGGCACGGCCCGGGTCGACGTGGACATGAGCGGCGTGTACTTCATGGACACGGCGGGACTGGAGTTCCTGGAGGTGCTGCGCGACCACGGCCGGCGGCGGTCGATGCCGGTCACGGCCACCCGCTGGAACGGCCAGCCGCGCCGCATCCTGGAACTCGCCGGCCTCGACACCACGGACCCGCTGCGCTCCCCGGTGCCGGAGGGTGTGCCGCCGCGGAGCGTGTCGGCGGTGGCGCTGGAGCGGGAGGAGCGGCTGCACCTGCTCCAGGAGGAGGTCGAGCAGCTGCGGCAGGCGATCGCCTCCCGCCCGGTGATCGACCAGGCCCGCGGCATCCTGATGGCCACGTACGGATGCACCTCGGACGAGGCCTGGCACATTCTGCGGGAGGCGTCCCAGCTGTCCAACACCAAGCTCCGCGCGGTCGCGGAGGCGCTCACCGCAGGCGCGGAGGCGGAGGGCGCTCCTCCGCCCGAGGAGGTCCGTACCGCCCTGTCGCGGGCCCTGGCCCGCCGCTCGGCACGGTGACACCGGCCCACGCGGGGTACCCGGCGACGGACGACCACCGGCCCCGCGATCGGGAGGCAGCACCATGAGCGAGCTGAGCGAACACACTCCGTCCCAGGCCGAGGGCGACCGGGACGACGACGAGTGGACCACCCCCGAGATACCGCACTCGACCCCGTCCCAGGCGGAGGGCGAACGCGACCCTTCGGACGCCCCCGCCTCCGGCGACGGGACCGCCGGATAGCGGCTTCGCCGTGTCGTCCGGGGGTGCCGCGAGGGGCGCGGGGTGGGGCGGGTGGGACACGAACCCATAAGAGTGACGCCTCTCACCTGCGACGATGCCGGAACAACGGGCACAGCCACCCGTTTCCATACAAGGACGGCGGCAACCGCAGCTCCTGGGCCAAGACCGACGTTGACGCGCCGCCACGCGATGTCCCCATGTCCGCGGGGCTCCCGCGTCGCCAGGTGAGGGGGCTTCGCCCGACTGGGCCGCCACCTGCGGTCCAGGACCGGAAGTACCTCGCCACGAGCCGGGAAACGCGATCCATCCGACCACGATCATGCTTCTGCTGCATCACACCGGAAGGGCAGCGCCCCGGAGACGGGGCTTCCCGGACATCCCCGGGCGTCGTGGCAGGCGGGTCCGACTCCGGGGAGCGACTGCCACGGGTGAGGTCCGGTCACTCACCGTGGTGGATCCAGATCCGCAGCGGGCCGACCGATTTGAACCCGGCCCGGACGGCCGCCGCGAGTTCATCGCCCTGTTCGTACCCGACCACGGGAAGGTCGGGGAACAGCCGGCTCACCGCCTGCAGCACGACCGGCCATGCGCTGTCGGGGCCGCCCCCCTCCCGTGCGAAGACGTTGGAGAGGCCGACCACCTGCTCGCTGCGGCTCGCCACCGCGCCGGCGACCACGCGGCCGTCGGCGGACCGTCCGGCGAGCACGAACGTCTCGGGGTCGTCGAGCAGTCCGGGACGGAAGAGATGCGCGTTGCCGTCCCCGTCGTCCCAGGCGAGTGCCCAGGCCCTGAGCCTTTCCCGGTCCCCCACCACGTCCCAGCGGAGCTCGGGGGCGGGGGCGGGGGCGGGCGTCCCTGCCGGGCGGTGGATCCACCGCGCCTCGAAGAGCACCTCGAAGCCGGCCCCGGTCAGGTCGAGGTCGGCAAAACTGTCCTTGACCGAGGCGCCGGCTGCCGCGGTGTCGATCCGGGCCACCAGTGCGGTCCCGTCCGCGCCGGGCGCCAGGGTCACCGCGTCGGGGTAGAAGAGAGGGGTCCGCACCGGAGCGGCCCAGGCCTGCGATCCGAACTCGGACTCCAGGCCGTGCGATCGGCTCATCGCTGCACACCACTCGGCGTTGTTGCGGGCGGCGGCCATCGTCAGGAACCGCTCAGGAGTCGTCACCGTGCGCATCATGACGGCCGGGTCCCGGCCTGTCGAACGGTTTTCCACTCCTGGTCCACTCTGCCGGCCCGGCCGTCCGGCAGGCGGGTCACCGGCCTCGCGCCCGTCGGGTTCCACGGCTTCCGGCTCCTCGAACAGCGCCGTCCAGCTCGCGAAATCCGCTTCACGCACCGGACATATGCTTTCCGGCACGGTCGCCCAGCGGCGAGCACGGGCGCGGGCGCGGCACGCCCCAGGCAGCTCAACTCCTCGGCCGGAGCCGAGAGGCAGTTGTCGTCGACGGAATCCTCGCCGTTCTGTCGGATTGGGCAAAGGCCCTTCGTCGTCCTCGTGAAACGTTCGGAAGGAGAACGGTCATGAAGTACGTGTTGTTCGTCGCCACCGACCCCGCCGGAGAGTCGGCCGACGAGAACCCGGAGGCATGGGTCGAGAAGTGGAGTGAGCGCGGCGTCCGTGTGGAGGGGATGCCGCTCAAGCCGGTCGCCGAGACCAGGACGGTCCGCGTCCGCGAAGACCGGGTGCTGGTCACCGACGGCCCGTTCGCCGAGACGACCGAGTGGATCGCCGGGTACGACCTCGTCGAGGCCGCCGACCTCGACGAGGCGATCGAGGTCGCCGCCTCGCACCCGATGGCGACCGGCGGACGCATCGAGATCCGGCCGGTCGAACCGCTCGATCTCGGTCCGGGTACCGGGAACGTCCCGCACGAGGGCGACGCGCCCGCCTCCCGCTTCCTCGGGATCCTCAGGACGGACCCGAGCGCGCCGGCCTTCGAACCTGATCCCGCCTCGGTGGCCGAGTGGGTCCGTGAGGGTCTCGCCTCCGGCCGTTACCTCGGCGGCGAGCACCTGCGTCCTGTCCAGGACGCCACTCTCGTGCGCCGCCGCGGAGGGGAACTGCTGATCACCGACGGCGCGTACACGGACATGGCGGAGTGGGTGACCGGAATCGTGTTCATCGACGGTGAGTGGGAGGAAGCGATCGACTACCTCTCCCGCTGTCCCATGGCGCGGTCCGGGATCGCCGAGCTGCGTGAGTTCTGGACGGACTTCTCGTGAGAACCGGGCCGGCGGAGGTGCGGGCGGCGCTCGCCGAGGCGTACCGCGGCGAGTGGGGCGTTGTCTTCGGCACGATCGTGCGCCTCACCGGCGACTGGGAGTTGGCCGAGGACTGTGCGCAGGAGGCGTTCGCCCGCGCCCTGCCGGCCTGGAAGCGTGACGGGGTGCCGCGCAGACCCGGAGCGTGGCTGGTGACCGCCGCCCGGCACCGTGCCCTGGACGTGCTGCGCCGCCGGACGACCGAGCGCGGCAAGCTTGTCGAGGTCGCCGCGATCGAGGCGGTCCGCGAACCGCCGCCGCCCGGAGACGAGAGGCTGCGACTGGTGTTCACCTGCTGCCACCCGGCGCTCCCCCTCGAATCCCGGGTGGCGCTGACCCTCCGGGCGGTCGGCGGCCTCACCACGCGCGAGATCGCCCGTGCCTTCCTGGTCAGTGAGGACACCGTGTCGCAGCGGATCCTGCGCGCCAAGCGCAAGATCGCGGCCGCCGGAATCCCCTACCGGGTGCCGCTGCCCGGGGCACGCGCCGAGCGGCTGGACGGAGTTCTCGCCGTCATATACCTCGTGTTCACCGAGGGATACGCGCCCAGCGACGGGAGCACCGTCCGCGACCCGCTCGCTGAGGAGGCCATCCGGCTCGCCCGGCTCGTCGCCGCCGAGGCACCGCACGAGCCGGAGGCACGGGGGTTGCTCGCGCTGCTGCTGCTCCAGCACTCGAGGCGCGCCGCCCGGCTCGACGTGGACGGCAGCCTGATCACGCTGGAGCACCAGAACCGCAGGTGCTGGGACCGCTCGCTCATATCCGAGGGCGTGCGCCTCGCCCGCGAGACGGTCGCGTCGGGTGGCCCCTACGCGCTCCAGGCGGCGATCGCCGCGCAACACGCCCTCGCCCCGGTCGCCGCCGCGACCGACTGGGCGGCCGTCGTGGCGTTGTACGACCGTCTCCTCACCCTGCGCGTGAACCCGGTCGTGGCTCTCAACCGCGCGGTCGCCCTCGGGATGCGCGACGGTCCACAGGCGCAGTTGGACGCCGTCGATGCCCTGGGAACGCCCAAGGAACTGACCGGCCACCACGCCCTGCCCGCCGTCCGCGCGGACGCGCTGGGCCGCCTCGGTCGGATCCGCGAGGCAGCGGAGGCGTACCGGGCGGCGAAGAGCGCCGCCCCGAACGACACGATCGTCCAGGAATTCGCCAAGCGTCTGGCCGAGTTGGGACCAGGGGTGGAGACAGACACGCGAGCGGGTTCGTCAACCAGGAAGGGAGTGACAGCGCGGGACCTGACGGAGACACTCGGGTCTCGCGAGACAGCGTAGCGACACCAGCAGCCGCAATCGGTGGCCGGCACCTTCCGGGCCGATCCGGAGAATCAGATGAAGGGAGCGTCCCGCTGTGGCCGATACTCACCACGAAGAAGTCCTCGACCGGATCGCCAAGGGGCTCGTCTACACGGAGTCCGAAGCGGCCTTCCAGGCGCCCCGCCGTCGCGCGGACCAGATTTTCGAGTACAACCGAACGCCCCCGAGCGAATGTGGGAGGCGTCGGTCGCTGCTCGTTGCGATCTTCGGCTCCGTCGGCGAACGCACGGTGCTGCTGCCACCGTTCCACGCCGGGTTCGGCAGCAACGTCCACATCGGCGACGACTTCTTCGGGAACGTGAACCTGACGTTCGTCGATGACGTGGACATTCGTATAGGCGACGGAGTCATGATCGCGCCCAGTGTGACGCTGACCACGACGGGACACCCGGTGCATCCCGCGCGCCGAGCCGACTTCGGGCGGTTCTCCGAGCCGATCGTGATCGAGGACAAGGTGTGGATCGGCAGCAACGTCGTGGTCCTGCCCGGCGTCCGGATCGGCTACGGGTCGGTCATCGGCGCCGGCAGCGTCGTCAGCCGCAGCATTCCCCCGATGAGCGTCGCGCTCGGGACGCCCTGCCGTGTGGTCCGCCCCGTCACGGACGAGGATCTCACCACGCGTACTGCCTAGGGTCGCCCTCCGTCTCGATGCCCCCGCGGGAAGCCATCATGCACATCGCGTTGTTCCACTCGGTCCTCGGTCTGCGCCCGGTCGAGCTCCTCGCAGCCGAGCGACTGCGACGCGCCGGGCATGAGGTTTCCGCCCCCGACCTTTTCGGCCACGAGACCGCGGCCACTATCGACGAGGGATACCAGCTGGTCGAACGGATCGGCTGGCGAACAGTGGTCGACCGCGCCCGACAAGCCCTCGGGGACATGCCGGGCGGGGCCGTCCTCGCCGGCGTGTCAATGGGCGCAGGCGTCGTTGCCGAGCTGTGGCCCGAGCGCCCGGACACCCTCGGCGTCCTGCTCCTGCACGCCACTACCGCCCTGCCCGCATCCGTGCGCCCAGGTCTCAGGATGCAGTTGCATGCGGCTGAACCGGACGATTTCGCACCGCCCGAGGACGTTGCCGCACTCCGTCGAGCGGCAACGGAGAAGCGCATCCATCTGGAGATCTTCCGTTATGCGGGCGCCAGTCACTTCTACACCGACCTTGGGCATCCCGGCCATGACCCGGCTGCTGCCGAGCTGACCTGGCGCCGCGTGCTGGACTTCCTCGGCTGACCGATCGTCCTCCGTAGGTGATCGAGCCGGGGCGTTCCGGTGGGACAGGGACCACAGGTGAACCTCTCGCGAGGCAGCCGTTCATCCCATCTGCGCCGGGCCCCGGACGAGCAGCACAACGGTCCGCCTCGGTCAGTGCGGTCGTACGTCCCGTTGCTGCACTTCCTTCAGGACCGCCCCCACCGTGGCGAAGTCGGTGTCCCCGTGAAGCACCGTGTGACCGTGATGGACCGCCGTCGCGCACACCAGGAGGTCGATGGCTCCGGCGGCACGGTGCCGCCCTCGCTGGGTGAGCTTGTACTGCGCGGTGTCGACCCGGCGCCTCGATGCGGTGAGGCAGGACCGCTGCCTCAGCGGTCGTGGGAGCCTTCCACGACGCCCTCTCGGGTGGATCGCCACAAGAGGCCAGGGCAGACCCGCCTGAAGCGCACTTCCACCGGGACGACGACGAGTGGAGCACCCCGAGATACCGCACTCGACCCCGTCCCGGGCGGAGGGCGAACGCGACCCTTCGGACGCCCCCGTCTCCGGCGACGGGACCGCCGGACAGCGGCTTCGCCGTGTCGTCCGGGGGGTGCCGCGAGGGGCGCGGGGTGGGGCGGGTGGGACTCGAACCCACGGCCGACGGATTATGAGTCCGCTGCTCTAACCGGCTGAGCTACCGCCCCATAACGGCGTGTCGCGTACATGTGTGCGCGCCGTCTGCCGCAGCATAGCCGCTCATACGATCTCCTGCTTCGGCTGGTCGGCTGCGTACGGTCTTGGTGACCATGGAGACTGCGCCGAGCCTCGCACGGTTCCCCCGGACATGAAAAAGGACCCCTACGGGGTCCTCGTTCAACATGCTCCCCCGACTGGACTCGAACCAGTAACCTGCCGGTTAACAGCCGGCTGCTCTGCCAATTGAGCTACAGGGGACCGAGCTCCTCGGACTGGACTCGAACCAGTAACCTGCCGGTTAACAGCCGGCTGCTCTGCCAATTGAGCTACCGAGGAATGTCTCGTTGCATCGAACGCATCCACCTGGGTATCCGCCAGAGGGCGCGCGCTCGCTGCGACACATACATTAGCGCAAGCAGGGGGGTGCTCCGCCAATCGGTACTCCTCGGCGCTGTCGCCGCACCGGATACCTACGCAGACTGGAACAACGGGAAGGGTGGCCGCCATGCGTTACCGGCTCACGTTCGTCGCCGGAGTCGTCCTGGGTTACGTGCTGGGCACGAAAGCCGGACGCGAGCGCTACGAGCAGATGAAGAGGTCCGCGCAGCAGTTCACGAAGAACCCCGCCGTCCGCAACACCGCGGAGAGTGCCGCGCAGCAGGGCCGCGAGTTCGCGGACAAGGCGTACCACGCGGTCAGCGACAAGGTCGGCGACCGCATGCCCGACTCGGTCGCCCAGCGGGTTCACGCCCTCCGCGAGCGCACGGCCCACGGCCCGTCGGAGGACGGCTGGGGCACCAGCAACACGTAAGAACGCCTCCCGCACTCACCCCCGCCCCACTCACCCCTCCCCATGCGGCAAAATCGCCGTATGGGGATAGTCGCCGGACTGGACAGCGCGCCGGATTTCACTCGCATCGTCGTCTGTGACACGGACACCGGAGCCGTGCTCAGGCAGGGGTATGCCCAGCATCCGGTACAGAGCACCGACGGTGGCCCTCGCGCCTCCGACGTCGACCCGCAGGCCTGGCTGCTGTCCTTGGGCGAGGCCGCGGGCGGCGGCCTGCTGGAGGGCGTGCAGGCCATCGGCGTCTCCGCGCAGCAGAACGCGCTGGTGCCGTTGGACGCGCAGGGCAACACCGTGCGGCCGGCGATGACCGGCGGTGACAAACGGGCGCAGGTCGCGGCGGCCGATCTGCTCGACGCGTTCGGCGGGCGCGAGGCCTGGGCGCAGGCCGTGGGCTGTGTGCCGGGGGCCGCGCAGCCGGTGACCAAACTGCGCTGGATGGCCCGCAGCGAGCCGGAGAACGCGGCGCGCACCGCCGTGCTGCTGCAGGCGCACGACTGGCTGGTGTGGCAGCTCCTCGGCCGGCCGGTGCGGCGCACCACCGACCGGGGCGGGGCTTCCGGCACCGGGTACTGGGCGGCGGCCACCGGCGGCTACCGGCCCGATCTGGTCGAGCTGGCGCTGGGGCACCAGGCGATGCTGCCCGAGGTGATCGGCCCGTCGGACGCGGCCGGCACGACGCCGGAGGGGCTGCTGATCTCCGCCGGTACGGGCGAGACGATGGCGGCGGCGTTCGGGCTCGGCATCGGACTGGGCGACGCGGTGGTGTCGCTGGGCGCGTCCGGTTCCGTGATGGCCGTGCACCCCGAGGCGCTCGTCGACCAGCACGGGATGATCACCTCTCTGGCGGACGCGACCGGCATGCACCTGCCCGTCGTCACCACCCTGAACGCCGTACGCGCCCTGCGCGGGACCGCCGAGCTGCTCGGGCTGCCCGATCTGGAGAGCCTGTCCGACCTGGCGATGAAGTCGACGCCGGGGTCGCACGGGCTGGTGCTGCTGCCGTACCTGGAGGGCGAGCGCACCCCGAACCTGCCGCACACCGCCGGGACGCTGGCCGGGCTGCGTCGCGAGTCGATGAAGCCGGAGCATCTGGCGCGGGCCGCGTTCGAGGGGATGCTGTGCGGGCTCGCCGACGCGCTGGACGTGCTGCGCGGACGGGGCGTGGAGGTGCGGCGGGTCTTCCTGCTGGGTCCCGCCGCGGAACTGCCGGCCGTGCAGTCGGCGGCACCCGCGCTGTTCGGGGCGCAGGTGGTGGTGCCACAGCCCGCGGACTACGCGGCGATCGGCGCGGCCCGGCAGGCGGCCTGGGCGCTCGGCGTGTCACAGGGCGCACTCGATCCGCGCACTCCGCCGGTCTGGCAGGGCGCGGTGGCGCAGGTGCTGGATCCCGGGGAGGACCTGGCGGTGGGGCAGGCGGTGCGTCAGCAGTACGTGTCGGTGCGCGAGCAGACGCATCCGGGGGCGTTCCACCTGTAGCACGAGCCGGTGGATTAATTCGGTTGAGGTAACACAGGTGGAGTGTTCGACGATAGGGGCCAGGGGCAACCAACGCCCTCGCCGACCACTCCGAGAGACTCAGCGTGCTCATACGACTCCTGCGGACCCACCTCGAGCCCTACAAGAGACCCATCGCCCTGCTGGTGCTGCTGCAGTTCCTGCAGACCTGCGCCTCGCTCTACCTGCCCACGCTCAACGCGGACATCATCGACCAGGGTGTCGTCGAGGGCGACAGCGGTCACATCCTGGGCTACGGCGTCCTGATGATCGGCATCTCGCTGGCTCAGGTCGTGTGCAACATCGGTGCCGTGTACTACGGCGCCCGGACCGCGTCGGCACTGGGACGGGACGTACGCGCCGCCGTGTTCGACCGGGTGCAGTCGTTCTCGGCGCGTGAGGTGGGCCACTTCGGCGCGCCCTCGCTGATCACCCGTACGACGAACGACGTCCAGCAGGTACAGATGCTGGCCCTGATGACGTTCACCCTCATGGTGTCGGCGCCCATCATGTGCGTGGGCGGCATCGTGATGGCGCTCGGCCTGGACGTTCCGCTGTCCGGGGTGCTGGTCGCCGTGGTGCCGGTGCTGGGCATCTGCGTGACGCTGATCGTACGGCGGCTGCGTCCGCTGTTCCGGACCATGCAGGAGCGGCTCGACACGGTGAACCGGGTGCTGCGCGAGCAGATCACCGGCAACCGGGTGATCCGCGCCTTCGTGCGGGACGAGTACGAGCAGGGGCGGTTCAGGAAGTCCAACACCGAACTGACCGACATGTCGCTGCGCACGGGCAATCTGCTCGCGCTGATGTTCCCGGTGGTCATGACGGTGGTGAACCTGTCGTCGATCGCGGTGGTGTGGTTCGGCGCGCACCGCATCGACAGCGGCGGGATGCAGATCGGTGACCTGACCGCGTTCCTCGCCTATCTGATGCAGATCGTCATGTCCGTGATGATGGCCACCTTCATGTTCATGATGGTGCCGCGCGCCGAGGTGTGCGCCGAGCGCATCCAGGAGGTGCTGGACACCTCCTCGAGCGTGGTGCCGCCCGTCGTGCCCGTCACCGAGCTGCGCCGGCACGGGCATCTGGAGGTCCGGGGCGCGGGCTTCCGCTACCCGGGCGCCGAGGAGCCGGTGCTGAAGGCCGTCGACCTGGTGGCGCGGCCCGGTGAGGTCACCGCCGTGATCGGTTCCACCGGCAGCGGCAAGTCCACGCTGCTCGGTCTCGTCCCCCGGCTGTTCGACGCGACCGACGGGGAGGTGCTGGTGGACGGCGTGCCCGTGGCGGACGTCGAGCCGGCGCTGCTGGCGAGGACGGTCGGACTCGTACCGCAGAAGCCGTATCTCTTCGCGGGCACGGTGGCGACGAACCTGCGCTACGGCAATCCGGACGCCACGGACGAGGAGCTGTGGCACGCGCTGGAGGTGGCACAGGGCAAGGACTTCGTGAAGCGGCTCGAGGGCGGCCTCGACGCGCCGATCGCGCAGGGCGGGACGAACGTCTCCGGCGGTCAGCGCCAGCGGCTCGCGATCGCCCGGACGCTGGTGCAGCGCCCGGAGATCTACCTCTTCGACGACTCCTTCTCCGCGCTCGACTACGCCACCGACGCGGCCCTGCGGGCGGCGCTCGGACGGGAGACGGCCGAGGCGACCGTGGTGATCGTCGCCCAGCGGGTGGCGACCATCCGTGACGCCGACCGGATCGTGGTCCTGGACGAGGGCCGGGTCGTCGGCACCGGCCGGCACCACGAACTGATGGCGGACAACGAGACCTACCGGGAGATCGTGCTCTCCCAGCTGACGGAAGCGGAGGCTGCCTGATGGCGGGGCCCGGAGGACGGATGATGGCCGGGGGCGGCCCCGACCAGCGGACGATCGACTTCAAGGGGTCGAGCAAACGGCTGATCACCCGGTTCAGGCCGGAGCGCCTGACGATCTACGGGCTGCTGGCCTGTGTCGTGCTCAGCGTGGGCCTCAGCGTGATCGGACCGAAGATCCTCGGCGAGGCGACCGACCTGGTCTTCGCGGGCATCGTCGGACGCGAGATGCCGGAGGGCGCCACCAAGGAACAGGTGCTCGACTCGATGCGGGAGCGGGGCGAGGGCGATGTCGCCGACATGCTCCGCAGCACCGACTTCACCCCCGGCGAGGGCATCGACTTCACGGCGGTGGGGAACATCCTGCTGTTCGCGCTGGTGGTGTTCCTGGTCGCCGGTCTGCTGATGGCGGTCGCGACCCGGCTGGTGAACCGGGCGGTCAACCACACCATGTTCCGGATGCGCGAGGACGTGCAGACGAAGCTGTCGCGGCTGCCGCTGTCGTACTTCGACAAGCGGCAGCGCGGTGAGGTGCTGAGCCGCGCCACCAACGACATCGACAACATCGGACAGACGCTCCAGCAGTCGATGGGCCAGCTGATCAACTCGCTGCTCACCATCATCGGTGTGCTCGCGATGATGTTCTACGTCTCCTGGATCCTCGCGCTGGTCGCGCTGGTGACGGTGCCGCTGTCGTTCGTCGTCGCCACGCGCGTCGGCAAGCGGTCGCAGCCGCACTTCGTGCAGCAGTGGCGCAGCACCGGCACCCTCAACGCGCACATCGAGGAGATGTACACCGGGCACACCCTGGTGAAGGTGTTCGGGCGGCAGGAGGAGTCGGCGAAGCAGTTCGCCGAGGAGAACGAGGCGCTGTACGAGGCCGGGTTCAAGGCGCAGTTCAACAGCGGCATCATGCAGCCGCTGATGTTCTTCGTGTCGAACATCAACTATGTGCTGGTGGCGGTCGTCGGCGGTCTGCGGGTCGCGTCGGGCACGCTGTCCATCGGTGACGTGCAGGCGTTCATCCAGTACTCGCGGCAGTTCTCGATGCCGCTGACGCAGGTCGCCTCGATGGCGAACCTGGTGCAGTCGGGTGTCGCCTCGGCGGAGCGGGTCTTCGAACTCCTCGACGCCGAGGAGCAGAAGGCCGACGTCTCACCGGCCGAGAGGCCGGAGCGGCTGCGCGGGCGGGTGGCGCTGGAGCACGTGTCGTTCCGGTACGACCCCGAGAGGCCGCTGATCGAGGACCTGTCGCTGAAGGTCGAGCCGGGCCACACCGTGGCCATCGTCGGCCCGACGGGCGCCGGCAAGACGACTCTGGTGAACCTGCTGATGCGGTTCTACGAGGTGTCCGGCGGGCGGATCACGCTCGACGGGGTGGACATCGCCCGGATGTCCCGGGACGAGCTGCGGTCCGGCATCGGCATGGTGCTGCAGGACACCTGGCTGTTCGGCGGCACGATCGCGGAGAACATCGCGTACGGGACGTCCCGTGAGGTCACCCGGGAGGAGATCGAGGAGGCCGCGCGGGCGGCGCACGCCGATCGGTTCGTCCGGACGCTGCCCGACGGGTACGACACGGTGATCGACGACGAGGGGTCGGGGGTCAGCGCGGGTGAGAAGCAGCTGATCACGATCGCTCGGGCGTTCTTGTCGGACCCGGTGATCCTGGTGCTGGACGAGGCCACGAGTTCCGTGGACACGCGCACGGAGGTGTTGATCCAGAAGGCGATGGCGCGACTGGCTCACGGGCGGACGTCGTTCGTGATCGCGCACCGGTTGTCGACGATCCGGGACGCGGACACGATCCTGGTCATGGAGAACGGCTCGATCGTCGAACAGGGCGCGCACGAGAAGCTGCTGGCGGCGGACGGGGCGTACGCCCGCCTGTACAAGGCGCAGTTCGCCCAGGCGGTGGCGGAGGTCGACTGACGCGCGCGTCCCGGGCCGGTCCGGGGACGCGCGCGTCCCCGGATCAGCCCGTGCCCGCCGTCTCCGTCAGCTTCTTCAGCTGGGCGGTGATCACCTCGTCCGGGGCCTCGCCCGCCTTCTTGTTCGCGACCGGGCTCTTCCAGCCGAAGACGGCGACGTGGGGGCCGCTGCGCACCACCCGGTACCAGTGCGCCGTGCCGGACAGCTCGCGCTGGTAGGCGAGCGCCTCGTCGCCCGGGCCGGGGTCGGGGTCGGCGAGGGCGGTGACGGTCGGGTTCAGGCCGGTGTCGTCCTCGTAGCCGGCGGGGCAGTTCTTCGCCGCCTCGCGGACGCGGGTGAGGAGTTCCTCGGCGTCGGCCGCCTTGTCGTACGAGTACAGCGTGATCTCGGTGGCCTGGATGTCCGTGTTCGGGTGGACGGAGCGGGCCGCCGCCGCGGCCGGTGCCGGTTCGGGGGAGCGCAGGCGGATGTCCTCGATGGGCTGGCAGGCCGCCGGGTCGGCCGGTTTACCCTTGGCGCCGATGACGGTGCCCTGCTTGAAGACGGTGAAGGTGTAGTCGGGCAGGTCCGCCTCGGTGACCGCCGCGCTCTCCAGACCGGCCGCGTCCAGCGGACCGCCGCCCGCCTGCCCGGCCGGTGTCTCCTTCGACGAGCCCTCGGCCGCGGCACCACTGCCGCCGTCCGCGGACCCTTCGTCGCCGCCTCCGCAGCCGGCCAGCAGGGCCGCTGCCGCCAGCATCGCCACGGCCGCCGGAACCCGCCGCAGTCCGTCCACTCGCATGCTCACTCCTCAGACACCTGTGCCCGGCACATCGGTACCGAGGCCACATCTGGAAAGACAGTGGCAGAACACAACGGGTGCGACGTCAGTGAAAATACGTAGAACCCCTACGCATGCGGTCCGTTGAAGAGCTGAGCCGTTCCGTCGCGGCGGCCGCGCGGCGCGGGGTGCCGTCAGTCCGGGTATCAGTCCAGGTAGCCGCGCAGCTGGTCGGCGAAAGCGTGGTCGCGAAGCTTGTTCAGCGTCTTGGACTCGATCTGGCGTATCCGTTCGCGGGTGACGCCGAAGATACGGCCTATCTCCTCCAGGGTGCGAGGGCGGCCGTCGGCCAGCCCATAGCGGAGCTGGACGACCTTCCGCTCCCGCTCCCCCAGCGTCGACAGCACCGCCTCCAGATGCTCCCGCAACAGCAGGAACGCCGCCGACTCCACCGGACTCGCCGCGTCGCCGTCCTCGATGAGGTCACCGAGCGCCACGTCCTCCTCCTCGCCCACCGGCGCGTGGAGGGAGACCGGCTCCTGCGCGAGCCGCAACACCTCCCCCACCCGTTCGGCCGGCAGGTCGAGGTGCGCGGCGACCTCGTCCGGCGTCGGCTCGTACCCACGCTCCTGCAGCATCCGCCGCTGCACCCGCACCACCCGGTTGATGAGCTCCACCACGTGCACGGGCACGCGAATGGTACGGGCCTGGTCGGCCAGCGCACGCGACATGGCCTGGCGGATCCACCACGTGGCGTACGTGGAGAACTTGTACCCCCGCGCGTAGTCGAACTTCTCCACCGCCCGGATCAGCCCGAGGTTCCCCTCCTGGACCAGGTCCAGCATGGTCAGCCCCCGGCCCACGTACCGCTTGGCGACGGACACGACGAGCCGCAGATTCGCCTCGATCAGCCGCCGCTTGGCCAGCCGGCCCATGACCACGAGCCGGTCCAGATCGACGGCGAGCCGGCTGTCCAGGTCGGGAGCCAGCCGCAGTCTCTCCTCGGCGAACAGCCCCGCCTCGACACGGCGGGCGAGTTCGACCTCCTCGGCGGCGGTCAGCAACGGGATGCGCCCGATCTCGCGCAGGTACTGCCGGAACAGATCCGAGGAGGGACCCCCGGTCTCGGCGCGGACGGGCGCGGCCGGCTCGACGGGTTCGGCCGGCTCGGGCGGTGTCTCGGGGTGGTGCGCGACGCGGCTCTGCGCGGGCACGGCGACGAGAACGTCGGCGTCGGGCTGGGTGAGGGTCTGGATCTGGGTCCGGGTCTGCACGGGGGCGACCTCCAGGATGATCGCTGCCGGGGGGTGGGGCAGCGGTACTTCGGGGACGGAGTCGGCGGCCTCGCCGCTGTCCGTCCCGTACGCGATGAGCGCAGCCGCGGATGTCCGGGACCCGTCGGTGACGGATCGGCCGCGCTCCGAGGACTCAGGCACCGGGTCCAGTGTGGGGTACGACACATCGTCCCCACGAGGGGCGTGCGATGACTTTTTGCGTCCGGTCGGTGACCGGACGATTACCCGGGCCCACCCCCGGCCGCCCTCACAGCGCGGCCGCGCCGTGCTCCCGCAGGGCCTGGTCGTACTGCTGGAGCACCCACAACTCGTTCTGCACGGCGGCCAGTTCGCTCGGGTCGCCGTGGGCGCTGAGGCGGGTGAGGCGGCTGGCGACGTCACGGATGCGGCGCTCGACCGCGCGACGCCGGACGGTGACCAGCTGGGCGCCCGCGTAGGTCTCGTCGACCCCCTTGACACCCCGGTGCAGCATGATCGCCTCGACGGCGAGTTCGGTGACCATGGCGCGGACGGCGTCGTCGGGGGCGGCCTCGCGGACCCGGATGAGGTACTCCTGCGGGTCCTGGGTGCCGTACTCCGCGCCGCCCGCGTCGAGGACGGCCTGGCGTACGGCCGCGTAGGGCGGGGCGGTGAACTCGTCGACGCCGTACGCGTCGAAGGCCGGGGAGACCAGCTCCGGGCGTTGGAGGGCGAGCTTGAGCAGTTCGCGTTCGGTGGCGAAGACCGGGTTGCGGAGGTTGAGGGCGGGGCCGCGCGGGGCGGCCCGGTCGGGGGCGTACTGCTGGGGGTCGCCGCCGCGCTGCCGGCGGTCCGGCGCCGGGCCCTTGCCGCCGCGGTCGCGGGCCCAGCGGGCGAGCTGGGCGACCCGCTTGACGACGAACTGGGTGTCGAGGATGCCGAGCATGCCGGCGAGCTGCACCGCGACCTCGTGCTGGGCACCGCTGTTCTTGATACGGGCGACGATCGGGGCGGCCTCGTCGAGGGCGGCGGCACGGCCGGCCGGGGTGTCGAGGTCGTAGCGGCTGACGATCTGGCGGAGGGCGAACTCGAAGAGCGGGGTGCGGGGTTCGGTCAGGTCGGCGACGGCCTCGTCGCCCTTGGCCAGGCGCAGGTCGCAGGGGTCCATGCCGTCGGGGGCGATGGCGATGTAGGTCTCGGCGGCGAACTTCTGGTCGTCCTCGAAGGCGCGCAGGGCCGCCTTCTGGCCGGCCGCGTCACCGTCGAAGGTGAAGATCACGCGCGCGCTGCCGTTGTCCATGAGCAGCCGGCGCAGGATCTTGATGTGGTCGCCGCCGAAGGCGGTGCCGCAGGTGGCGATGGCGGTCGTCACCCCGGCGAGGTGGCAGGCCATGACATCGGTGTAGCCCTCGACGACGACCGCGCGGGAGGCCTTCGCGATGTCCTTCTTCGCCAGGTCGATGCCGTAGAGGACCTGGGACTTCTTGTAGATCGCGGTCTCGGGGGTGTTGAGGTACTTGGGGCCGGTGTCCGCCTCGTGGAGCTTGCGGGCGCCGAAGCCGACGACCTCCCCGCCGATGTCGCGGATGGGCCACATCAGCCGGCCGCGGAAGCGGTCGATGGGGCCGCGGCGGCCCTCCTGGGAGAGGCCGGAGAGGATCAGCTCCTTGTCGCTGAAGCCCTTGCCGCGCAGGAAGCGGGTGAGGTGGTCCCAGCCCTGCGGGCTGTAGCCGACGCCGAAGTGCAGGGCGGCGGCCTGGTCGAAGCCGCGGTCGGCGAGGAAGGCCCGGCCGGTCTCCGCCTCGGCGGAGCTCGCGAGCTGTTCCGCGTACCACTCGGCGGCGATCTTGTGGGCCTCGACCAGGCGGATGCGCTCGCCGCGCTGGTGGCTGGGGTTGTACCCGCCCTCCTCGTAGCGCAGGGTGATGCCGGCCTGTCCGGCGAGGCGCTCGACCACCTCCGAGAAGGAGAGGTGGTCGATCTTCATCACGAACGTGATGGTGTCGCCGCCCTCCTGGCAGCCGAAGCAGTGGAAGAGTCCCTTGCTCGGGCTGACCTGGAAGGACGGCGACTTCTCGTCGTGGAAGGGGCAGAGCCCCTTGAGGTTCCCGCCGCCCGCGTTCCGCAACTGGAGGTACTCGGACACCACGGCGTCGATCGGAACCGCGTCCCGAACCGCCTTCACGTCCTCATCATTGATCCGCCCAGCCACGCGTGAATTCTACGGGGACGCTGTGACATCTCCGGGACGTGCGGCGCCCCGCAAGGGGCGCGGGGCTGTGACATACGCGGCTCCGCCGCGTGGGCGCGGCCGGCCACGGACCGCCCGCACCCGCGACAGGACGGAACCCGGCAGGCGTCCAGGAGATGCCGTTTGGATCTTGCCGGGGTCGCGGGGTCCGGCTCGGCTGTGAGGCGCCGTCGCCTGAAGCCGGCCTGATCCAAACGACACCCCCTAGGCGACAAGACCCTCCAACGGCACGCGCGGGTCCGCCAGAGCCTCCGTGTCCACCGGGTCCTGGGACCGGATCAACCCCTGGATCGGCTCCGTGACATCCCACACATTCACATTCATCCCCGCGAGCACGCGCCCCTCCCGCACCCAGAACGCGATGAACTCCCGCTTCCCCGCATCGCCCCGGATGACCACCTGGTCGTACGATCCCGGCGGCGCCCACCCGGAGTACTCCATCCCCAGGTCGTACTGGTCGGTGAAGAAGTAGGGAACGCGATCGTAGATCTCCTCCCGGCCCAGCATGGAGCGGGCCGCCGCCGGGCCGCCGTTCAGCGCGTTGGCCCAGTGCTCCACCCGCAGCCGCGTGTCGAAGAGGGCGTGCGGGAAGGAGGCGACGTCGCCGGCCGCGTAGATGTCCGGGTCGGAGGTACGCAGCCGTTCGTCGACGAGGACGCCCCCGCCGGCCGCGCGGTCGGCGAGCTCCAGACCCGCCGCCTCCGCGAGGGAGACCCGCGGGGCCGCGCCGATCGCCGCGAGGACGGCGTGCGCGGGGTGTTCCTCGCCGTCGTCGGTGCGGGCGGCGAGGACCATGCCGTCCTGGCCGGTGATCTCGGTGAGCGTGGCACCGAAGTGGAAGCGCACCCCGTGCTCGCGGTGCAGGTCGGCGAAGAGCTGGCCGAGCTCGGGGCCGAGGACCGAGTGCAGCGGGGTCTGCCCCCGGTGGACGACGGTGACCTCCGCGCCGTACCGGCGGGCCGCCGCCGCGATCTCCAGGCCGATCCAGCCGGCGCCGGCGATCACCAGGTGGCCGTTGTCCCGGCCGAGGGAGGTCAGGACGCCCTTGAGGCGTTCGGCGTGGGCGAGGCGGCGCAGGTGGTGGACGCCCACGAGGTCCGTGCCCGGGATGTCGAGGCGGCGGGGTTCGGCGCCGGTGGCGAGCAGCAGTTTGTCGTAGCGGACGACGGTGCCGTCCTCGCCGAAGCGGACGGTCTTCGCGCCGCGGTCGACGGCGTCGACGGTCTGGCCGAGGTGCAGTTCGATGTCGTGGCGCGCGTACCAGGCGGGCTCGTGGACGAAGACGCTGTCGCGTTCGTCCTTGCCGAGGAGGTAGCCCTTGGACAGGGGCGGACGCTCGTAGGGGTGGTCGCGTTCGTCGCAGATCAGTATCACGCGGCCGGTGAAGCCCTCCGCTCTCAGCGTCTCGGCCGCTTTCGCGCCGGCCAGTCCGCCTCCGACGATGACGAATGTCTGATCCGCGTCGACCACGTCGATGCCTCCTCGTAAGGGTGTCGCCACCTGCGAGCGTCCCGCACGCAGGGTGTTGCCGGAAAGGGGAGTGACCCGATCAGGCCATACAGCTCATGCCTGCCCCAGGAGACGGGCGTGAAGCGAGCGGGCCGAGGCGTCGGTGAGCGACGCGATCTGGTCGACGATCACGCGCTTGCGGGCGCGGTCGTCCGGGGCCCGGTCGAACAGGGCGCGGAACTGGGGGTCCAGGCCGTCGGGGGCGCGGCAGGTGAGCGCCTCGGCCAGTTCGAGGACGACGATCCGCTGGTCGGCGCGGAGCAGCTCCTGTTCGGCACGCTGCATGACGTACCGGTCTGCGACCGCCTTGAGGACCGCGCACTCCATGCGGGTGCTTCTCGGTACGACCAGCTCGGCGTCGTACCGGGTGAGGCGCCCGTCCCCGTGGGCCTGGCGGGTGGCGCCCTCGGCGGCGAGGCAGAAGCGGCCGATGAGCTGGCTGGTGGCGTCCTTGAGGCGGGCCTGGGCGACGGCGGTGCCGTCGTAGCCGTGCGGCCACCACTCCTGGTCGAGGAGGCGGTCGAGGGCCTCCGCCAGTTCTTCCGGGTCGGTGTCGGCGGGGACGTACCGTCCGACGGCGACGGCGAGGACCGCCCGGCGTTCGGGCTCGGCGTGCAGGCAGTTCGGGTCGATGTGACCGGCGTGCAGGCCGTCCTCCACGTCGTGCACCGAGTAGGCCACGTCGTCGGACCAGTCCATGACCTGGGCCTCGAAGCAGGTACGGGTGCCGGGGGCGCCCTCGCGGAGCCAGTCGAAGACGGGGCGGTCGTCGTCGTAGACCCCGAATTTCGGGGAGGCCGGGTCGGTGGGGTAGGCACCGCGGGGCCAGGGGTACTTGGTGGCGGCGTCGAGGGCGGCGCGGGTGAGGTTGAGGCCGACGGAGCCCTCGGGGGTGAAGCGTTTGGGTTCGATGCGGGTGAGGAGGCGGAGGGACTGGGCGTTGCCCTCGAAGCCGCCGCAGTCCTCGGCGAACTCGTTCAGCGCCTGTTCGCCGTTGTGGCCGAAAGGCGGGTGCCCCAGGTCGTGGGAGAGGCAGGCGGCCTCCACGAGGTCGGGGTCGCAGCCGAGGGCGGCGCCGAGTTCGCGGCCGACCTGGGCGCATTCGAGGGAGTGGGTGAGGCGGGTGCGGGGACTGGCGTCCCAGACCTGGCTCTGCTCTCCCGGGGTGACGACCTGCGTTTTTCCTGCGAGGCGGCGGAGGGAGGCGGAGTGCAGGACGCGGGCGCGGTCGCGCTGGAAGGCGGTGCGGCCGGGGCGTTTGTCGGGTTCGAGGGCCCAGCGGGCGACTGACGTCGGGTCGTATGCGGTGGGGGGTGTGGTGCCTTCCATGTTCTGAACAGTAAGGGGGAGGTGTGACAGCGGGGGCCTTACGCATCCGGTTTTCCTCGCCCCCGCCGCCCCTTCCCTTCCCGTTCCCGGGGCTGCGCCCCCAGCCCCCCTTCTTTTCGCGCCCACGCGGCGGAGCCGCATGCCGGCACGATCCCGCGCCCCTTCAGACGGCTGACGCCAGTTCCAACGGTGTGGCGGACGGAGTCCTCACGGTCCGGTCGTAGCGGTGGAGAACCAGGTGGGCCATCGCCGGGTGGGTGCCCAGGGGGGCGGAGGCGATCCACGGTGCCGCTGCCGCGCATTCCGTGGCGAAGCGGCCGGGGGCCGTGAAGTAGGAGGCCACGGCCACGCGGTGGCGGCCCCGGGCGGCCAGGGCCCGTACGGCGTCGGGGACGGTGGGGGCCGCCGCGGAGGCGTAGGCGGGGACGACGGGAACGCCGAGCCGTTCGGCGAGCAGCCGCGCGGTGCGGTCCGTGTCCATCCTCGCCCCGGGGTCGCGGGAGCCCGCGGCGGCGAGTACGACTCCGCTCGCGCGGCGGGTCGCCGCGTCCGCCGGGGTGCGCCAGCCGGCCTCGGTGAGGCGGGCGTGCAGGGCGTCCACGAGCAGGGGGTGCGGGCCGAGCGGGGCGGCCACGCGCGTGTGCAGCCGTGCCTCGGCGGCCATCTCGGGGATGTCCCGCTTGACGTGGTAGCCCCGGCTCAGCAGCAGCGGTACGAGGACGGCGGCCCCGGTGCCGCGCGCGTCCAGCCCGGCGAGGGTGTCGGGGAGCAGGGGCGCGTTCAGCTCGATGTGGCCGAGGTGCACGGGCAGGCCCGGCCGTAGTGCGCGGACGCGGTCCAGGAGCTGCCGTACGGTGCTCAGCGCGCGCGGGTCGCGGCTGCCGTGGGCCACGACGACGAGGGCGGGCCGGGTGTCGCGGTCGTTCATGGGGTACGCCGTCATGCACCGATCGTGGATGCGGGACGTTGCCTTCCCGTTGCGCAGGCGTGACGAGTGTTTTCCAGCGGTTCACCATGTGGACAGCGGCGGATGTGAGCCGGCGTGACCTGCCGTTTCACCCCGATCCGTGAAGCTGCTCACAGTGCGTGATGCGAACCGGAGGGCTCGGCGGGGCGTCTCTCACGGTCGAGGACCGACCGGGGAGGGCCCGTCCGATGCTCCGTTTCAGTGTTCACCGTCCGCGCCTGCCGCGTACCCGTACGGGGCAGCGGCGACTGGTGCGGGCGGCGGTGGCGGTGTGCGTGCTGGCGCTGCTGCCGGCGACCTGGCTGCGCGTGACGACGGACGACCGGCTGCGCACCACCACCGACGTGCCGCGCACCGACGTCGCCGTGGTCTTCGGCGCGGGTCTGTGGGACGGGGAGCCGTCGCCGTATCTCGCGCACCGGCTGGACGCGGCGGCGGAGCTGTACCGCGCGGGGCGGATCGAGGTGGTCCTGGTCACCGGCGACAACAGCCGCGAGGAGTACGACGAGCCGGACGCGATGCGTGCCTACCTCACCCAGCACGGTGTCCCCGACACGCGGATCGTCAGCGACCATGCGGGCTTCGACACCTGGGACTCCTGCGTCCGCGCGAAGAGGATCTTCGGCGTGGACCGTGCGGTGCTGATCAGCCAGGGCTTCCACATCCGCCGCGCGGTGGCCCTGTGCGAGGCGGCCGGAGTCACCTCGCACGGCATCGGCGTCGACGACCGTCACGACGTGACTTGGTACTACGGGGGCGTCAGGGAGATCTTCGCGGCGGGGAAGGCGGCACTGGACGCCGTCTTCCGCCCGGACCCGCGCTTCCTCGGGCCGAGGGAGCCGGGGGTGGAGCGGGCGCTGGCTGACGTCCACCGTCCGGGGACGTCGGACTGACGAACCGCGCATACTCCAGTATGCTCACGTCCGTGGCGGACACGACGCGGATCACGGTGACGCTCCCGACGGAGCAGGTCGCCGAACTGAAGAAGCTCACCGACAACGTCTCCGGCTACGTCGCCGAAGCGGTGGCGCGTCAGCTGCGGCACCAACTGCTCGGGGCCGACCTGTTGCACCATCGGGAGGAGTACGGAGCGTTCACCGAGGAGGAACTGGCGGAGGCCCGCTCCCGGATCTTCGGGAACACCGATGCCGATGGGGCGGCGAGCGCGGCATGAGCGGGCATGTCGAGACCGTCGTCCTGGACTCCGAGGGCCTCTCCGCCTGGATCGCCCAGGATCACAAGATCGCCGCGATGTTCCAGGTGTTCCACGCGATGGGTGCCGATTTCGTTGTCGGAGCCAACACCATCGTGGAAGTGAGTCACGCGCGGGTGAACACGGCCCGGCTGCGGTGGGCACTGTCCCGCGTCAAGGTCGAGCCGGTGACCGAGCAGGCGGCGAAAGCGGCGGCGGAGCTGCTCAAGGCCGCCGGCCTGCACGGGCACAAGTACGCGATCGACGCGACGGTGGCCGAGATGGCACTGCGCCAGCCCGGCCCGGTGGTCATACTGACGTCCGACATCGATGGCATGTCCCGGCTGTGCGGTGACCGTATCCGGCTCGTCGGCGTCTGAGCGGGGAGCCCGCCGACGCCTCACGGCGGGCCGGGGACGCCGGGGAGGTCGCCGTACCCGGGGTGTAACAGCGGCCGGCGCGGTGCGTAACACCGGCGGCGCAACCTGGGCCGTATGCGAGACACCGTGACGCCCACGCACTGCCCCTACTGCGCCCTGCAGTGCGGGATGAACCTGACGCCGACCCCGGACGGGACGACCGTCGAGGTGAGTGAGCGTGCGGACTTCCCGGTGAACCGGGGGGCGCTGTGCGGGAAGGGGCGTACGGCGCCCGCCGTGCTGTCGTCGAGCGTGCGGCTGACCTCGCCGCTGGTGCGGTCCGAGGGGGGCGCGCTGGTGCCGGCCTCCTGGGAGGAGGCGCTGGAGCGGGTCGCCGAGGGGCTCGGGCGGACGCGTGCGGAGTACGGGGCGGACGCGGTCGGGGTGTTCGGCGGGGGCGGGCTGACCAATGAGAAGGCCTACTCGCTCGGGAAGTTCGCGCGGGTGGTGCTGGGGACCTCCCAGATCGACTACAACGGGCGGTTCTGCATGTCGTCGGCGGCGGCCGCGGGCGGCAAGGCGTTCGGGCTCGACCGTGGGCTGCCGTTCCCGCTGGAGGACATTCCGCGGACCGGGTGCGTGATTCTCGTCGGGTCGAACCCGGCGGAGACCATGCCGCCGTCGATGCGGTACTTCACCGAGCTGAGGGAGAACGGCGGCACGCTGATCGTCGTCGATCCGCGCCGCACGAAGACCGCCGAGCAGGCCGATCTGCACCTGGCGCCGCGTCCCGGCACCGATCTCGCGCTGGCGCTGGGTCTGCTGCACCTGATCGTCGCCGAGGGGCGCACCGACGAGGCGTACATCCAGGAGCGCACCGGCGGCTGGGAGGAGACCCGGGCCGCCGCGATGGCGCACTGGCCGGAGTACGTGGAGCGCATCACCGGTGTGCCCGTTCCCCGGCTGCGGGAGGCGGTGCGGCTGTTCTGCGGGCCCGAGGCCGCGATGGTGCTCACCGCGCGCGGGCCCGAGCAGCAGTCCAAGGGCACGGACACGGTGGGCGCGTGGATCGACCTGTGCCTGGCGACGGGGCGGGCGGGCCGCCCGCTGTCCGGGTACGGGTGTCTGACCGGGCAGGGCAACGGGCAGGGCGGGCGCGAACACGGCCAGAAGGCCGACCAGTTGCCCGGCTACCGCAAGCTGACCGACCCGGCGGCGCGGGCCCATGTGGCGGAGGTGTGGGGCGTGGACCCCGACTCGCTGCCGGGGCCGGGGCGCAGCGCGTACGAACTGCTCGACGCGCTCGGTACGGACATCCGCTCACTGCTGCTGATGGGGTCCAACCCGGTGGTGTCGGCGCCGCGCGCCGCGCACATCGAGGGGCGGATCCGCTCGCTGGACTTCCTGGCGGTGTGCGACGTCGTGCTGTCGGAGACGGCCGCGCTCGCCGATGTCGTCCTGCCGGTGACGCAGTGGGCGGAGGAGACGGGGACGACGACGAACCTGGAGGGCAGGGTGCTGCTGCGGCGGCGTGCGATCACGCCGCCGGAGGGCGTCCGCAGCGACCTGGAGGTCATGCACGAGCTGGCCGCGCGGCTGGGCGGGGAGGGGAACCCGGAGAAGCGGTTCCCGACCGACCCCGAGGAGGTCTTCGAGGAGCTGCGCCGGGCCAGCGCGGGCGGGCCCGCGGACTACTCCGGGATCACCTATCGCAGGCTGGCGGACGAGAGCGGCGTGTTCTGGCCGTGCCCGGCGGACGAGGGCTCGGCGGCCGGTGTCCACCCCGGCACCCCCCGCCTCTTCCTCGACCGGTTCGCCACCGAGGACGGGCGGGCGCGGTTCGCGCCGGTGTCGCACCGGGCGAGCGCCGAGGAGCCCGACGACGAGTACCCCGTGCTGCTGACCACCGGGCGGGTCGTGGCGCAGTACCAGTCCGGTGCCCAGACCCGGCGCGTGGACGAGCTGAACGCCGCCGCGCCCGGCCCGTTCGTGGAGCTGCACCCCCGGCTGGCGGAGCGGCTCGGCGCGGCCGAGGGCGATCCGGTGGCGGTGGTGTCCCGGCGGGGACGGGCGGTGGCGCCGGCCAGGATCACGACCGCGATCCGCCCGGACACGGTCTTCATGCCGTTCCACTGGGCCGGTGAGGGCCGCGCCAACACCCTCACCAACCCGGCCCTCGACCCGACCTCCCGGATGCCGGAGTTCAAGGTCTGCGCGGTACGGCTGGAGGCCGTGAGCGCCGGTCAGCCCACGCCGACCGCGCTCCACGCCGCCGCGACCGCCGCGTACTCCGCGCCGCCCTCGCCGTAGAGGTCCTCGGCCGCGTTCAGGGTCGCCGTGCGGGCGGCCGCGTAGTCGGTCGACGAGGTCATGTGGACGGTCAGGGCGCGATACCAGATCTCGCCGAGCTTGGCGCGGCCGATGCCGGTGACCGTGGAGCCGTCGCAGGTGGGCGAGTTGTGGGCGACACCGCCCACGGTCTTCGTGCCGCTGCCCTCGGCGAGCAGATAGGCGAAGTGGTTGGCGACTCCGGACGAGTAGTGGACGTCGAGGTCCTTGACGGAGGTGTCCCAGCAGTCCGCCGACCGGCCGTCCTTCGACGGCTCGTCCATGTACCGCAGGGCGTCCCGGCCGAAGCCGTCCCGGACGATCTCCTCACCGATCAGCCAGTCACCGGCGTCCTCGGCGTTCGCCGCGTGGAACTCCACCAGCGTGCCGAAGATGTCGGAGGTCGCCTCGTTCAGGCCGCCGGACTCGCCCGAGTAGGTCAGGCCGGCCGTCTTCGAGGTCACCCCGTGGGTCATCTCGTGCCCGGCCACGTCCAGCGACACCAGCGGGCCCATCTGCGTGCCGTCACCGTCGCCGTACGTCATGCAGAAGCAACGGTCGTCCCAGAAGGCGTTGTTGTAGCCGTTGCCGTAGTGCACCCGGTTGTACGAGCCCTTGCCGTCGCCCGCGATGCCCCGGCGGCCGTGGACGTCCTCGTAGTAGTCCCAGGTGACATCGGTGCCGTACTGCGCGTCCACCGCGACCGTGGCGCGGTCGGACGCGGCGCCCGTGCCCCAGTGGTTGTCGGCGTCGGTGAGGACGGGGGCGGCGGCGCGGTCGAGGCAGACGACGAGGACGCACAGGTCGGTCCTGTTGCCCGCGTCACCGGTGTGGGTTCCGCCGCGGGTGGGGTCCTTCAGCTCGTATCCGGACGCCGTGGGTGTCGTCTTCAGCGGGACCGTGCCGCCGTACAGGGACTCGCCGTCGCCGGAGGCGTTCTCGAGGCTGTCCCAGGCGTCGATGCGGGTGCCGGTGTGCGCGTCGGTCAGCACGGTGCGGGCGACCGGGTTGCCGAGGGAGTCCTGGGCGACCGCGTCGGTGCGCCAGGCCAGCCTGGGGGTGCCGTGCAGGGCGTCGACCACCAACTCGGGTTTCGCGGTGAGGCTCTTGAGGGTCTCGCCGAGGTGGGCGGCGCGCAGGGCGTTCGCCGCGAGGTCGGCGGCCCCGGGTGCGGCGAGCTTCGGGGTGACGGTGGGGAGGTCGACGGCGGCACGGGTGGCGCGGGTGGCGCCGCGGTAGCTGCCGTCAGGGGCGAGGTGCAGTACGAAGTCGCCGCCCAGCACCGGGAGTCGGTGGTAGGTGCGGTCGTAGCGGACGTGCCGGGTGCCGTCCTCGTCGACGACGACGTCCTTGACCTTCGTCTGCTGGGCCGCGGTGATCCCCAGGGCGGCGGCGTGGTCCGCGAGGACGGCCGCGGCATGGTCGGCGGCGGTGGTGCGGGCCGGGCGGCCGGCCGCACCGGCGGTGGTGGGGGAGAGTGCGGCGGCCAGCAGTGCGGCGCTGGTGACGGTCACGCAGGCGGTGACGAGTCGGGAACCTCGGGCTTGCCGTATCGGGCTCAAGCGGTCTCCTGGAACGGGCGCCCCGGCACAGGTGGGGGGGGTGGGGCGGCGCTGGTGTCGACCGCGATTCAAGTGGCGCCAGGTCTGTCATGTCCATAGCGCGAATGTGAGGGTGTGTGAGGGGTGGGAACCGTTCCCGCAGGGCTCCGGTGGCACTTCCGTGCAGAGGGGCTCCGCCGACCGTCCGCGCAGGTGAACGAGTGATCCTCCCCTTCTTCGTCCACGGCGCCCTCCGCCCCGGCGAGCGCGACCACGACCTCTTCCCGCGCGGCCGCACCCTGCGCGAGGAACCCGGCCGGCTCCGGGGCGCGGTGCTGTACGAGGGGCCCGGACATCCGTACGCCGTCGAGGAGTCGGGCGGCGCGGTGAGCGGGGAGCCGGTGACCGCGCCGCCGGAGGCGTACACGGGGCTGCTCGCCGAGCTGGACCGGCTGGAGGAGTACGTGCCGGGCGATCCGCGCCATCTCCACGAGCGGGTGGCGCGGGACGTCGTCCGGGCCGGCGACGGCACGGCGGTCCGGACGTGGGTGTACGTCGCCGCACCCGCCGTCGCCGCACGGCTGCGGGCGCGGGGGAAGCCGGTCGAGGGCGGGGAGCGGCGGGGGCGTGTCCTGGACGCGGCCCCCTGCGGGCGATGCCCGCGAACGCGCCGGTCACCCGTTCACCCCCGTGCGCCGCACCTTCGGGTGCTTCACCGCGACCGGATCGGCGCGGCGGCGGTGACCTGCTGAAACGCGACGCAGGGAACGGCCGTCCGGGTGCGGTCCGACACCCGTTCGGCCCGCGTCCTGACGCTTCCTCAGGAAGCGGTACGGCCCCGGTGGCACTTACCTCGGAGGGGCAGGGACGCGTCCGACGGCGGCACATGGGGGTGCCGCGGGCCGCGGCCCACTCGAGGGAGCATCGATGCGACGTACCGCCCGGCTGCTGACCGGCGTGACCGGTACCGCGCTCGCCGTGGCCACCGCGGGGCTGCTCGGCGCGCCCGCGTACGCCGGGGAGGCCGCCGGCACGTCGACGGGGAGCCTGGAGGTGTACCCGTCCTCGGTCGCGCCGGGATCGCACGTCACGGTGAACACGGCGGCGTGCGGCGACGGCGGGACGGCGGCGGGCGACGCCACCGCCGTGGGCGCCGGCCGGTTCACGCTGGCGCCGAGCGCGCACGAACGGGACGTGATCGGACAGTTCAGGGTGCCGCCGAGCGCGCAGCCGGGGACGTACGAGATCGTCGCGACGTGTGACGGGAGCGGCCGGCGGGCGGCCGGTGACCTGGTGGTCACGCTGACGCCCGACGCTCAGCAGGTGGTTCCCCGGGGAAGTGTGAAGACGGGGGTCGGGGGCGCGCTGGGCCCCGACCCCGTGCAGACCGCGGCCGGTGTGACGGCTCTCGCCGTCGCCGCCGCGGGCGGTACCTGGCTCCTGCATCGCCGGGCGAGAGGCGACGGGATCTGACGGGCACCCTCCGCTGCCCGTCCCGCCGGTACCGCATGTCCCCTCCCCCTCCGGGTCCGACGCCCCTCGCGGCCCGGAGGGGGCACGGGGGCCGACTCGAGATGAGGTCAGTCCGTCATGCGCCGCAGGTTCCGCCGGACCGGGGGTCCGGGCAACGCAGCGATAGCCGCCGTCACGGTGTCCGCCCTCTGTTCGGGGATGTGGCTGCTGCACGACGGGACCGGGACGCAGGCGCCGCCACAGCCGTCCGCCGCCCAGGCGCACACGAGGGACGACGACCGCAGCGCGGGCCGGACCTCGGCCCCTGCCCTGCCGCCCTCCCCTCCCGACCGCATCCGCATCCCCGCGATCGACGTGGACGCGCCCCTGACCGGCCTCGGCCTGACGAGCACCGGCAGCCTCGACGTCCCCCCGGCCGACCGGAAGAACCTGGCCGGCTGGTACGAGGCCGGCACCACCCCCGGCGAGAGGGGCACCGCGATCGTCGCGGGCCATGTCGACAACACCGACGGCCCCGCCGTCTTCTACTCCCTCGGCGCCCTGCGCAAGGGCGGCACCGTCGAGGTGGACCGCCGCGACGGCACCGTCGCCGTGTTCACGGTGGACGCCGTCGAGGTGTACGACGCGCGGGACTTCCCCGACGGGAAGGTCTACGGCCCGGCGCCCCGCCCCGAGCTACGGGTCATCACCTGCGGCGGCGGCTACTCACGGACGACCGGGTACCGGGGGAACGTCGTGGTGTACGCCCATCTGACGGACAGCCGCCGACCCGGCCCGCGGGGCTAGGAGATGTCGTTTGGATCTTGCCGGGGTCGCGGGGTCCGGCACGCACATCGCGGCGTTGCCGTCGGTCCTCGACGCTCCGCGTCGACTCCCTCCTGCGCCTTGCGGCCGCACGCACCGGACCCCGCCCGGCTCGGCTGTGAGGCGCCGTCGCCCGAAGCCGGCCTGATCCGAACGACACCCCCCTAGGGACCGACCGCGAGCACCGGGGGACGGTTGTCGCCGTCGGCGTTGACGATCACCCAGCCGTCGCCCGCCCGGACCAGCTGCGGGCCGCTGTCGAGCTTGAACGAGATGTCGCGCACCGTGGTGCCGTCCTCCTCGCCCACCCGGGTGCCGTCATCGGTGGTGAGCGTCCACAGGCGCTGGGACTCGCCGAGTACGGCCACCCTGTCCCGGCCCGCCGGGGCGAGGGCGACGACCGTGGTGCCCAGGTCCGTGTGCCAGCGGCGCCGGCCGTCGTCCAGCGAGTAGGCCGAGACCTGCTCGGGGTAGTCGCCCTCCGGCTTCGCGGCTGCCACGATCAGGGTGCCGTCGGCGACCATGGCCCGGAACACCGGCCGGGCGGCGAAGACGGGGTCGGACGCGGTGACGGCCAGGTCCTCCTCGTCGGCGGTGAGCGGGATCGTCACCGGCTCCCGCTTCGGGTCGCCCGGGTCGCCGTAGGACAGCACGGCGGCGAGTCCGCGCTCGTCCTCCTCCCGCACCAGCAGGGTGAACGGCTCGGCGGAGAGCACCGCGGCCGAACTCAGGTAGCTCTCGACCGGGAGTTCCCGCCGGCTCAGTTCCTTGCCCGTGGCGGTGTCGAGGGTGAGGAGATACGCCGAGTGGAAGCCTTTGTAACTGCCGCAGGTCACGGCGACCGTGGTGGTGGCGCCGGCCGCGGACGCCGTCACCGGCTCGCACTCGACGTGGTCCTCGCTCCCGGTCCCGGCGGCGGGAACGAGTTTCGCGGTCCAGCGCACCGCGCCGTCGGCGAGCCCGTACCCGTGGACCGAGTGCTCGGCCGACGCCACGGCCACGCCCGCGTCGGCGGTGAGCAGCCCGCCGCCGCCCCGGCCGTACAGCACGGTCCTGCCGCTGATGTTCCGCTCCCACACCTTGCGTCCGCTGCGTACGTCGACGCCCCACACGGTGTCGCAGGGCTTCTCGTCCCGTGCGAAGGCGACCAGGCCCACGCCGTCGACGATCCGCTCGCTCATCGCGCACACCGACTCCCGCACGGGCGCCCGCAGCACCCATCCGCGGTCCCCGCTGCCGGAGTCGTACGCGACCAGCGCGTCGGTCCGGGCGCGTACGACGGTGCCGCCGTCCTCGCCCACCGTCCAGGCCCCGACGCCGCGCACGCTGGCGGGCCGGTCCGGGCCGGCCTGCCAGACGTGGTCGAGCACCGGCCCGCGCATCCAGAGGTAGGCCTGCCAGCCGGGCCACAGCGCGATCAGCACGCCCGCCGCGGCGAGCGCGCCGGGTACGGCCTTCCCCGGGCGGGCCTGTGTGAACGCGGCGAGGGCGGCGATGAGCCCGACGGCGCCCGCGAAGGTGAACAGGAACGCCAGGATGAGGGTCGGCGTCGTGCCCTCGGGGCAGGGCCGGTGCCCGCCGCCACAACTGTTGCCGGGAATGGACGACCAGCCCAGCCAGTGGAACTCCACCGCGAGCCCGATCAGCGCGCCCGCTCCGACCACCAGCGCGGCCTTCCCCAGCGGCCGCGTCCCGGACGGTCTGCCGTCCTCGACCATCTTCTTCCCCACCCTTGTTCTGTTCTGCGGCGCTCCCCAGCACCGGCCGCCCGCGTCATGGAGCGGCGCTGGAGCCTAACCCGTACGGATGTGCGTCGGTCGCCTTGATCACCCGGCGTGTCGCTCAGGCCAGCCACTGCTCGTACGCCAGGTTCGCCACCAGGGCGAAGACGACCGTCAGCAGGACGACGCGGACGAAGCCGCTGCCCTTCTTCAGGGCGGTGTGCGCGCCGAGCGTCCCGCCCGCCAGGTTGAACACCGCCATCAGCGCCGCCAGTTGCCACAGCACCGCGCCCTGCCAGGCGAACATCGCGAGCGCGCCGGCGTTGGTGCAGCAGTTGACGATCTTCGCGGTGGCGGAGGCGGTGACCAGGTCGAGGTGGAGCAGGGCGGTGAGCGCCAGGACGAGGAACGTGCCGGTGCCGGGGCCGATGAGACCGTCGTAGAAGCCGATGCCGAGGCCGGCCAGGCCGATCGCGGCGAGGATCTGGCGGCGGGTGGCCGGGCCGGTGGCGGGGGCCGTGCCGAAGGCGGGACGCAGGATCACGAAGGCGGCCACGGCGAGCAGCACCACCATGATCACCGGCTTGAGGACCTCGGTGCTCATCCCGGCCGCGAAGAAGGCCCCGGCCGACGATCCGGCGAGGGCCGCGAGGCCGATGCGTACGGCGGTCCCCACGTCGACCGGTGCTTTGCGGGCGTAGGTGATCGCCGCGCCCGTGGTGCCCACGATCGCGACCGCCTTGTTGGTGCCGAGCGCGTGCGCGGCGGGGGTGCCGGAGGGCAGGCCGAGCAGCAGGGCGGGCAGGAGCAGCAGCCCGCCGCCGCCCACCACGGCGTCGATCCAGCCGGCGGCGAGGGCGGCCAGACAGAGCAGGACGACCGTGGTCAGGGAGATGTCGGGCATGGCCGTGAGCCTAAGGAGGAGATAGATGGTGCGTCCATCAAGATGAGCGTTTGTTGAGGTTGCCGCCGGGGCCGGCCACCTCACACCCGCGCCGCTCCCTTGCTGAGGGCAGCGTTCCGCGCGGGAAACAGAGGTGATGCCACCGGGTAACACCCGCACCGCACGCTCAAGGACATGACCTCGAACGATCGTGTGGTGGTGATCGGCTCCGGCCTCGCGGGCGTACGACTCGCCCGGCGGCTCGGCGAGCTCGGCACGCCCGTGACGCTGATCGGCGAGGAGGAGCACCGCCCGTACAACAGGGTGCTGCTCGCCGAGGTGCTGGCCGGACGCTACAGCCCCGAGGTGATCGCCCTGCCGGCGCCCGCGGAGCTGACCCGCGCCCGGGTCACCGGCATCGACCGCGCCGGGCGGACCGTCGCCTGCGCGGACGGCTCGGTGATCGCCTACGACAGGCTCGTCCTTGCCACCGGCTCCAACCCCGTACTGCCGCCGCTGCGCGGCCTGTTCACCTCGGGCACCGCGGACCACGAGCTGCCCGAGGGCGTGCACGCGTTCCGCACCCTGGACGACTGCCTGGGCCTGGCCAAGGCGGTACGGCCAGGGGTGCGGGCGGTGGTGATCGGCGGCGGGCTGCTCGGGGTGTCCGCGGCCCGCGCGCTCGCCGTGCGCGGCGCTCAGGTCGTCCTCGCCCAGCAGTCCGAGCGGCTCATGGAACGCCAGCTGGACCCGGCCGCCTCGAAGCTCGTCGAGCGGCATCTGACCGACCTCGGCGTGGAGGTGCACACCGAGTGCCGGGTGCGGGACGTGCGCTGCGTCGGCGGCGCGGTCCGCTCGGTGGAGATGGCCGACGGCTACGCCCTCGACGCCGACCTCGTGGTCCTGGCCTGCGGGGTGCACCCGCGGGTCGGGCTCGCGCAGGCGGCGGGTCTCGAGGTCCGCAAGGGCGTCGTCGTCGACGACGAGCTGCGCACCTCCGACCCGTACGTCCACGCCGTCGGCGACTGCGTCCAGCACGCCGGCACGGTGTACGGGCTCGCCGCCCCGGCGCTGGAACAGGCCGACGCGCTCGCCGCGCTGCTCGCCGGGGACACCGGCTCCCGCTACACCGGCACCCGCTCCCTGACCCGGCTCACCCTCACCGGGCAGGACAGCCCCTTCGACCTGGCCGCCTTCGGCGAGACCGAGGCGCTGCCGGGCGACGACGTCGTCCAGCTCACCGATGCCACCCGGGGCACCTACCGCAAGGTCGTCGTCCGCGACGACCGCCTGGTCGGCGGGGTCCTCGTCGGCGAACTCGGCACCGTCGGCGCCCTGGCGCGCGCCTGGGAGGGAGCAGAGCCGCTCCCCTCCGCCGGCGGGCCCCTGCTCCACCTGCTCACCAATGACGGAGGCTCCTGATGTCCACGGACACACCGACCATCGTGCTCGTCGGCCACGGCATGGTCGGCCAGCGCTTCCTCGAGGCGCTCGCCGGGCGCGGCCTGACCGCCACGCACCGCGTGGTCGTGCTGTGCGAGGAGCCGCGCCCGGCGTACGACCGGGTCCAGCTCACCTCGTACTTCTCCGGGAAGACGCCCGAGGACCTGTCCATGACGGACCCGGCGTTCCTCGAGGAGCACGGCATCGAGCTGCACACCGGTGACCCGGCGGAGACGGTCGACCGTGCGGCGCGCACGGTGACGGCCCGCTCCGGGCTGGTCGTCGACTACGACGTCCTGGTCCTGGCCACCGGCTCCTACCCGTTCGTGCCGCCGGTGCCGAACAAGGACGCCGAGGGCTGTTTCGTCTACCGCACGATCGAGGACCTGCTCGCGATCGAGGAGTACGCGAAGAAGTCGACGACCGGTGCCGTGGTCGGCGGCGGTCTGCTCGGCCTGGAGGCGGCGGGCGCGCTCAAGGGCCTCGGACTCACCTCCCACATCGTGGAGTTCGCGCCCCGGCTGATGCCCGTCCAGGTCGACGAGGGCGGCGGCGCGGCGCTGCTGCGCACCATCGAGGACATGGGCCTGTCCGTCCACACCGGCGTCGGCACGCAGGAGATCGTGGTCGGCGAGGACGGCGCGGTCACCGGCATGAAGCTGTCGGACGGATCCGAACTCGCCACCGACCTGGTGGTGTTCTCGGCCGGCGTCCGCCCCCGCGACCAGCTGGCCCGCGACGCGGGCCTCACCGTCGGCGAGCGCGGCGGCATCGCGGTCGACGAGCAGTGCCGTACGGTCACCGACCCGCACGTGTTCGCGATCGGCGAGTGCGCGCTGGCCGCCGACGGCCGGGTGTACGGCCTGGTGGCACCGGGTTACGAGCAGGCCGAGACGGTCGCGGCGACGATCGCCGAGGACGAGGCGGAGTTCACCGGCGCCGACCTGTCCACCAAGCTCAAGCTGCTCGGCGTGGACGTGGCGTCCTTCGGCGACGCGCACGGCACCGCCGACGACTGCCTGGACGTCGTCTACTCCGACTCCCGCGCCGGCCTGTACAAGAAGCTGGTCATCGGCCGGGACGGCACGCTGCTCGGCGGCATCCTGATCGGCGACGCGGACGCGTACGGCACGCTGAAGGCCTTCACCGGCTCCGTCCCGCCGGTCTCGCCCGAGTCGCTGGTGCTGCCGGCCGGCGCCGGGGCGCCCGTCCAGCTCGGCCCGTCCGCGCTGCCGGACGACGCGATCATCTGCTCCTGCAACAACGTCCGCAAGGGCACGATCCGCGAGGCGGTCACCGAGCACAACTGCACCACCGTGCCCGAGGTGAAGAAGTGCACCAAGGCCGGTACGACGTGCGGCAGTTGCGTCAAGGTCCTCGGCCAGCTGATCAACGCCGAGCTGGAGGCGAGCGGCGTCGAGGTCGACAAGGGCCTGTGCGCCTGCTTCTCCCAGACCCGCGAGGAGCTGTACGAGATCGTCCTCGCCCTGCGCATCACCTCCTACCGGGAGCTGCTCGACCGGCACGGCCGCCAGGACGCCCGGGGCGGCGACGGCTGCGAGGTCTGCAAGCCGACGGTCGGCTCGATCATCGCCTCCCTCGCCCCGACGATCGGCGCCAGCAACTACGTCCTCGACGGCGAGCAGGCGGCGCTGCAGGACACCAACGACCACTTCCTGGCCAACCTGCAGAAGAACGGCTCGTACTCGGTCGTGCCCCGCATCCCCGGCGGTGAGATCGCCCCGGAGAAGCTGATCGTGATCGGTGAGATCGCCCGCGACTTCGGCCTCTACACGAAGATCACCGGTGGCCAGCGGATCGACATGTTCGGCGCGCGGGTGGAGCAACTGCCCGTCATCTGGGCCCGCCTGGTCGACGCCGGCTTCGAGTCCGGCCACGCCTACGGCAAGTCGCTGCGCACGGTGAAGTCCTGCGTCGGACAGACCTGGTGCCGCTACGGCGTCCAGGACTCCGTACGCATGGCGATCGACCTGGAGCTGCGCTACCGGGGGCTGCGCTCCCCCCACAAGCTCAAGTCCGCGGTCTCCGGCTGCCAGCGCGAGTGCGCGGAGGCCCAGTCCAAGGACTTCGGCGTCATCGCCACCGCGGGCGGCTGGAACCTCTACGTCGGCGGCAACGGCGGCGCCACCCCGCGCCACGCCGACCTGCTCGCGCAGGACCTCTCGGACGCCGAACTGATCCGCCTGATCGACCGGTTCCTGATGTTCTACATCCGCACCGCCGACCGCCTGGAGCGCACCAGCGTCTGGCTGGACCGCGTCCCCGGCGGCCTGGACCACGTACGGGACGTCGTCGTCCACGACTCGCTCGGCATCTGCGACGAACTGGAGGGCCTGATGGCCGCCCATGTCTCGCACTACCGCGACGAGTGGGCCGAGACCATCAACGACCCGGAGAAGCTGGCCCGGTTCGTGTCCTTCGTGAACGCCCCCGACACCCCCGACCCGGTGGTCGCCTTCGTTCCCGAGCGCGACCAGATGAAGCCCGACCTCCCGCTGCTGAACATCGGCCTGCGACCCGCCGACGAGATCCTGGAAGGAAGCGCCACGCGATGACCCTGGCACTCGAGACCACCGATCTGAAGATCCAGCTCCGCCTCACCGACGACTGGTTCACGGTCTGCGACCTGAGCGCGCTGCTCCCCGGCCGCGGAGTGGCCGCCCTGCTCCCCGACGGTCACCAGGTCGCCGTCTTCGCCGACCGCACCGGCCGCCTCTACGCCCTCGACAACCGCGACCCCTTCACCGGCGCGGCCGTCCTCTCCCGCGGCCTGACCGGCACCCACCAGGGCCGCCCCTTCGTCGCCTCCCCGCTCCTGAAGCAGCGCTTCGACCTGGAGTCGGGCCAGTGCCTGGACGACGAGACGGTACGGGTGACGGCGTACGAGGTGAAGGCGGCGTGATCCGGTAGGGCGCCGGTGGGGGCCCTGGCGCGCCGGACGGGAGGTGACTCGGCCGGTCACACCGATTCCGCCCGCGCTCCGGGCCCCACCCGTCCCTCGGGGAAGCCCCGCACGTCGGCGTCCCCCGCGACCACGGCCCCCGCCCCGGGAACCGACCTCCACGTGCGAGGAATCCGGTCGAAACCCGCGACCCCAGGACGAACCAGGCCCGCTTCGACCACGCCGTCTCCCGGGTGAACATCGTCCCGCCGACCGAGGCCATCGCACGCCACGCCGGCAGACTCCTCGCCGCGGCCGGACTCCACGGCCACAAGTACGCCCTCGACGCCATCGTGGCCGCCACCGCCCTGGCCTCTCCCGCACCCGTCACCCTGCTGACCTCGGACCCCGAGGACCTCGTCATGCTGTGCGAGCCCGGCGTCCGCGTCATCAAGATCTGAGATCACGAAGGCCGGTGCCGGCCGACCACGCGGGCACGTTGCGGAGAGCTACCTTCCGGTCACGTCACGTTCGTATCACAGGCTTCTCATATCCCTCATACGGCAAGCGCCCCCCAGTAGCTTCGTCACTCTCGTACCAAGCACACGCAATCGTCCGATCTGGGGGACTCTTCACCATGCACCCGTTCCGCACCTCCGCCGCCGCGGTCCTCGCCGCGCTCGCCCTGGCCGCCGTACCGGCCACCGCCGAGGCACACGGCGGCAACACCCCGTTCGAGAACTGTTCCGAGGCGTACGCGAACGGACACGCCAACATCCCCGCGGCCAGCGACCACTACGGCGAGCACCTGGACCGCGACGGCGACGGCATCGGCTGCGACAAGCCGCCGGCGGACTTCAAGCCCCACGAGGAGACCGAGAGCGACACGGGCGACGACACCGGCACCGGGAACGCGGAGAACACCGGCTCCGACGGCAAGGAACAGGGCGGTGGCACCGACCTCGCCGAGACCGGCGGCAGCAACGCCACCCCGTACATCGCGGCCGGCGGTGCGGCCGTCGTCCTCCTGGGCGGCGGCGTGATGATCGCGGCCCGCAAGCGCCGCGACGACGCCCGCTGACACCGCCCCGCGCGAAGACCGGCTCTCCGGCCCTACAGGGACAGCAACAGGGAGTCGGTCTTCCCCCGCCGGCGGCGCACATGCCCGCGCCGCCCGGCGAGGACCGCCATCAGCGTCCACGCCACGAGCCCGCCGATCAGCCCGTTCAGCCGCCCCGCGGCGTCCACCTCGTCCGCCTGCTCCATGGGCGCCACGCCCTCCGGGTCGCGGAGGACATCCAGCCGGTCCCCCACCTCCAGACCCGAGCCGTCACCGTTGTAGGTGAGCCGCTCCTCCAGTTCCTCCCCGTCCGCCGTGCGCAGCGTGAACCGGTGGTTGTCGCCGCCCGTCTCGTCCACGCCGTCCGCCACGATCACCACGCTCTCCCGCACCCCGCGCACCTCCAACGCCGCCTCGGGCGCGTACTGGACGGCCCCGACGAGGACGAACAGCGCCGGCACGAAGGACAGCAGGGCGATCCACCCCGCGCGATGGAGCAGCATCAGGAACACGGCGAACGCCAGACACAGCGGAACCCCCACGGCGATGGGCACCCACACCCAGCGCAGCGCCAGGTAGGACGCCCCCGCGGTGACGGCCGCGGCGGCCCACCCGAAGAGCACCACCCCGACCGTGCGCCGGAACGACCGCCAGGGGTCGACGGCGTACCCGCCCATGGCGCTCAGCGGCCTGATGCCGCTCCTGCGTATCCCCAGTGGCACTGCTGCTCCCTGTGCTCCCCCGCCACGGCGGCTCCGTGAGTCCGGCACGGGACACTACATCGCGACCTACCATCGAGGGACAGCAGCCTGAGCGAACGCACTGGGGTGACCGTGAGCAACTGGGCCGACCTGACGAACGGCAAGCGCATCAAGCACCTCCGGGGCTCGGACCTGACCCAGCAGGGGCTCGCCGACGCGGCGGGGCTGTCCCTGGCCCTGGTGCAGAAGGCCGAACAGGACCGGGGCGAGTTGTCCATCGGCTCCCTCCTCAAGCTCGCCCACGCACTGAACACGGACGTGTCGGTGATCCTGGGGCAGCAGGCGCCGCGCCGGGGGATGGACCAGGGCACCCGAGCCGCTGTGCGGCGGCTTTCGGATGCCGTCCACGACAGCGCCCTCGGCGCGTGGGAGAGCGTTGAGGAGCCGAGCACGCTCGCCGAACTGTCGATCGCTCATGACCGCGTGTGCGCCACCTACTGGCGGGGCGCCTACGAGGAGTTCGGCGAACTCGTCGCCAAGGTCCTGCTAGAAGGCCGCGTCCGGCACGCGCAGGCCACCGGATACGAACGCGAACAACTGGGCTCGGTGCTGGCAAGCACGTACCAGTTCGCATCCTCGGCCGCGGTCCTTCTGGGACAGCGAGACCTCGCACTGAGCGCACTCACCTCGGCACGCCACCTGGCGGAGAGTGCCGGCGACGACGTACTGACCGCGCTTCTGGAATCAACGCTGTCGTGGATCTACCTGCGGAGTGCCAGAGTCCCGCGCGCGGTTGCCGTTGCCGAGCAGGCGGCCCTGCGTATCGAGCCGTCGTTCAGCAGGGCGTCCCGCCCACAACTGCTCGCATACGGACGGCTGATGATCTCCGCCGCCGTGGCCGCCTCACGCCAGGGTGATGCCCCGTCCGCCGACGACTACCTGTCGCAAGCCCATGCGGCGGCGGCTCGGCTCGGCAGCGACGAGGCGCTGTACGGCACACATTTCGGACCTACCTCGGCGAACACCGAGGCCGTGGGGATCGCTGTCGCGCTCGGGAACCACGGAAGGGCACTGCAACTGGCCGCGCGCACGGAGCTGCCCCGCTCCATGCCCAAACTCGCCCGCAACCGCTACAAGCTCGACGTCGCCCTCGCTCAGTGCGAGGCGAAACTGTACGACCGGGCCGCCGATACCCTGATCGAGGTAGGACTCGACGCCCCCGAGTGGGTCAGGCATCAAGCACTCCCCGGTGTCATCGGCAAACGCCTCGTGAAGGTGTCCACGGCGCGCGTGCGCAGCATCAGCGAACTCATCGGCGTGCCCTTGATCGCGTAAGTCCTACGGACCGTAGGAGCACGGATTGGGCAACCCTCTCCGGTCGTACGCCACATCACTTCACTCTGCGTGACCACACGAGCACACTTGGTGCATGGTCAGTTTCAAGAATGAGCAGCCGCAGGAGCGGGCTCGGCCCCGTCGGGCCGAGGGCGACCTGAGGCGGCGTCGGGCACTGGCGGACGCGGCGGTCGGTGACACGCCGGCCGGGACCGTGAGGATCGAGCGGTTCCGCTGCGTGATCTACCTGTGCGGCGCTCTCCACACGGACATCGAGAGCCCTCGCAAGGAGTGCACCGAGTACGCGAACGTGTTCGGGTGGGAGATCACGGACGTGATCGAGGAACGCGCGGGTCTGCTGCCGCCGCAGGGGCGTGCCGGGCTGAGGCAGGCCGTCGAGCGCGTCAGGAACGGCGAGGCCGGTGCCGTGCTCACGGCGTGGCGCTCGATGATCTCGCCCGTTCCGCACGAGTACGACGAAGTGGCGCGCGAGATCGAAAGGGCAGGTGGCTTCCTGCACAACAAGGACGCGGCCGGACGCACGCCGTGACCTTCGCCCCGGCCGCCACGCGCCCGTGGCGCGACGTATGGCCGCTCGTCGCGCAGGCGGACGACGGCAACATGTGCAGCCACTCGGTGATGGCGGAGACGAACGGATAGCTGACCGCCGCCTCGCCCGCCGCTTCCCCCAACGCCTTCTTGAACTCGCTCCAGCTCATCGGGCCCTCCCTCTGAGCGGCATCCGGCATACCAGCTGACCTGCCACTGCCCCGGAACACACCGGAATAAGCGACATCGGAGGGGATTCGGGCGCCGTGCCATGCCGAAGGGCGGGCCCCCCGCACAGGGGCCCGCCCTTCTTCGTGAACCGGAGCCGCTGCCGATCGGTGAGGGTGGTCGGGTGACAGACAACGGCTCCGGGGCTCGACTCGCCCGGTGAGGGCTAGCGGTGGTCGCTGCCCGTCGACGTGACGGCCGCGCGGCCGGCTTCCAGGCGGGCGACCGGGATGCGGAACGGGGAGCAGGAGACGTAGTCCAGGCCGACCTCGTGGAAGAAGTGGACCGACTCCGGGTCACCGCCGTGCTCGCCGCAGACGCCGAGCTTCAGGTCGGGGCGGGTGGCGCGGCCGGCCTTCGCGGCGGCGGCGACCAGCGAGCCCACGCCGTCCTTGTCGATCGTCTCGAACGGCGACACCCCGAAGATGCCCTTCTCCAGGTAGGCCGTGAAGAACGAGGCCTCCACGTCGTCCCGGGAGAAGCCCCACACCGTCTGGGTGAGGTCGTTGGTGCCGAAGGAGAAGAACTCGGCCGCCTCGGCGATCTGGCCGGCGGTCAGCGCGGCGCGCGGCAGTTCGATCATCGTGCCGATGGCGAGCTTCAGCGAGGTGCCGGTGGCCTGCTCGACCTCGGCGATGACCGTGTCGGCCTCCTCGCGGACGATCTCCAGCTCCTGGACCGTGCCGACCAGCGGGATCATGATCTCCGCGCGCGGGTCGCACTTGGCCGCCCGGCGTTCGGCCGCCGCCTCCGCGATGGCCCGCACCTGCATGGTGAACAGGCCCGGGATGACGAGGCCGAGACGGACACCGCGCAGACCCAGCATCGGGTTCTGCTCGTGCAGCCGGTGCACGGCCTGGAGCAGGCGCAGCTCGTTCTCGTGCGGCTCCTGCCGGGACTCGGCGAGGGCGACGCGGACCGACAGCTCGGTGATGTCGGGCAGGAACTCGTGCAGCGGCGGGTCGAGGAGGCGGACGGTGACCGGGAGGCCGTCCATCGCCTCGAAGAGCTCCACGAAGTCCTTCTTCTGGAGCGGGAGCAGGGCCTTCAGGGACTCCTCGCGCTCGGCCTCGGTGTCGGCCAGGATCAGCCGCTCCACCAGTTCGCGGCGGTCGCCGAGGAACATGTGCTCGGTGCGGCACAGGCCGATGCCCTGGGCGCCGAACCTCCGTGCCCGCAACGCGTCCTCGGCGTTGTCGGCGTTGGCGCGCACCCGCAGCCGGCGCTTGCGGTCGGCGAAGGCCATCATCCGGTGCACGGCCTCGACCAGTTCGTCGGCGTCGTCGGCGCCCGGGTGCATCCGGCCCTCGAAGTACTCCACGACCGGGGAGGGGACGACCGGGACCTCACCGAGGTAGACCTTGCCGGAGGAGCCGTCGATGGAGACGACGTCGCCCTCCTCGACCACGTGCCCGCCGGGGACGGTCATCCGGCGGCGCTTGGTGTCGACCTCCAGCTCCTCCGCGCCGCAGACACAGGTCTTGCCCATGCCGCGCGCGACCACGGCCGCGTGGGAGGTCTTGCCGCCGCGCGAGGTGAGGATGCCCTCGGCCGCGATCATGCCGTCCAGGTCGTCGGGGTTGGTCTCGCGGCGGATCAGGATGACCTTCTCGCCGGAACGCGACCACTTGACGGCGGTGTACGAGTCGAAGACCGCCTTGCCGACCGCCGCGCCCGGCGAGGCCGCGATACCGCGTCCGACCTGCTCGACCCTCGCGTCGTCGTCGAAGCGCGGGAACATCAGCTGGGCGAGCTGGGCGCCGTTGACGCGGGTGAGCGCCTCGGCCTCGTCGATCAGGCCCTGGTCCACCAGCTGGGTGGCGATGCGGAAGGCGGCGCCCGCCGTGCGCTTGCCGACGCGGGTCTGGAGCATCCACAGCTGGCCGCGCTCGATGGTGAACTCGATGTCGCAGAGATCCTTGTAGTGGTTCTCCAGGGTCTCCATGATCTGCATGAGCTGGTCGTACGACTTCTTGTCGATCGACTCCAGCTCGGCGAGCGGCACGGTGTTGCGGATGCCCGCGACCACGTCCTCGCCCTGGGCGTTCTGCAGGTAGTCGCCGTAGACGCCCTGGTGTCCCGAGGCGGGGTCGCGGGTGAAGGCGACGCCGGTGCCGGAGTCGGGGCCGAGGTTGCCGAAGACCATGGAGCAGACGTTGACGGCCGTGCCGAGGTCGTGCGGGATGCGCTCCTGGCGGCGGTAGAGCTTGGCGCGGTCGGTGTTCCAGGAGTCGAAGACCGCGTGGATGGCGAGGTCCATCTGCTCGCGCGGGTCCTGCGGGAAGTCCCGGCCCGCCTCGGTCCTGACGATCTTCTTGAACCTGGTGACGAGCTTCTTGAGGTCGGCGGCCTCCAGCTCGGTGTCGACGGTGACCTTCTTGGCCGCCTTCGCCGCCTCCAGCGCGTCCTCGAACAGCTCGCCGTCGACGCCGAGGACGGTCTTGCCGAACATCTGGATGAGGCGCCGGTAGGAGTCCCACGCGAACCGGTCGTCGCCGGCCTGCTTGGCCAGACCCTGCACGGACTTGTCGGAGAGGCCGATGTTGAGGACGGTGTCCATCATGCCCGGCATGGAGAACTTCGCCCCGGAACGGACCGACACGAGGAGGGGGTTGTCGGCCTGGCCGAGCTTCTTGCCCATCGTCGCTTCGAGGGCGTCGAGGTGTGCACTCACCTCGTCACGCAGTGCCGCCGGCTCCTCGCCACTGTCGAGGTAGGTCTTGCACGCCTCGGTGGTGATGGTGAAGCCGGGCGGGACGGGAAGGCCCAGGTTGGTCATCTCGGCGAGGTTGGCACCCTTGCCGCCGAGCAGGTCCTTCAGGTCCTTGTTGCCCTCGGTGAAGTCGTAAACGAACTTCACTACGTGGGGATCTGTGTTTTCCGACACGGGTCTCGACTCCTCGAGGACGCGGTGGCTGCCCTGACGGCGAGGAATGTACCCAGATCAAAGGCATCTGGATACGTCCACTTGCGCGTCGTACGCCTGTAACCAGTCGTCTGCCAGCGGATCGAAAGTCAAAGCTTGGCAAGCCGCGACGGCCGAATGTTTTCACCTCTTGAACGCATCAGCCTTCCCATCAACTCCTGAGCGCTCATACGAGCGACAATCGCCACGTTTGATTTCGCTCGATGAACGATCAAGAGATGGCACCGAGTGCCACCCTTTGAGAAGTACAGCCACCCATGATCCGCTCATCTGAGCGCCACCCTTATCAAGGGTGGCGAGAATCACGCTGCCACAGCGAGCCGGATTTCACCATGCGGACCACCTCCGGCACCCGAAATCCCCGGTCGGATGAACACACCGTTCGCCCCGCCCGTACGGAACGACGGCGGACCCGGACCCCCACGCCGGGTCCGCCTCCCACCGGGCTCGGTACGGACGGAAGGAACCTCCGGGTTGCCTGTCTTCACACGCCTGCGCGACGCGCGCGACGCGCACCCCGCCGCCGCTCGCACCCTCCGCCGGACGCTGCACGCCCTCGCCGCCGCCCTCGTCGTCGGCGCCCTCCTGATGCCGAACACCGCCCCGGGGCTCCAGCCCGACCGGTTCACACGGATACCGGCGGAGGCGATCATCGGGGCCGTCCTGCTGCTCGCCCTGCCGCGCCGGCCGCGGATCGTCGTGGCGGCGCTGTACGGGGCGGGAACCGGCGTCCTGACCGTGCTGAACCTGCTGGACATCGGGTTCACCGAGTATCTGGGCCGCGGCTTCAACGTCGTACTCGACTGGGGGCTGCTCGACGACGCCCAGGCCTACGTCGCGGACTCGATGGGCTCCACGGCCGCGACCGCCGCCGCCGTCGGCGCGGTCGTCCTCGCCCTGCTCCTCGTGACCGTCATGGCGCTGGCCACCGTCCGGCTCGGCAACCTGCTGGCCCGGCACCGCGTCCGCGCCACCCGGGGCGCGCTGGTCGCGGGGACGGTGTGGGTCACCTGCGCCGCGCTCGGGGTCCAGATCTCCGGTATGCCGGTCGCCTCCGACCGCGCCGCGGGCGCCCTGAAGGGACAGACCCGGCGCGTGGTGGACACCCTGCGCGACGAGGCGGCCTTCGCGAAGGAGGCGCGGGCGGACACCTTCGGCGCCACTCCCCCCGGGCAGCTCGTCCCGGACCTGCGCGGCAAGGACGTCGTCCTCGCCTTCGTCGAGAGCTACGGCCGCACCGCCGTCGAGGACCCGCTGATCGCCCCCGGCGTCACCCGCACCCTCGACACCCGCACCGCCGCGCTCGCGAAGGCCGGCTACCACGCCCGCAGCGGCTGGCTCACCTCGGCGACGTACGGCGGCAGCAGCTGGCTCGGCCACTCCACGGCCCTGTCCGGTCTGTGGATCGACAACCAGCAGCGCTACCGCACCGTCACCGCGAGCGACCACCTCACCCTCACCGAGGCGTTCCGCAAGACCGGCGCCTGGGACACCGTCGGCATCATGCCGGGCGTGCAGAAGGCCTGGCCGGAGGCGGAGTGGTACGGCCTCGACAAGGTCTACGACGCCTTCGACCTCGGCTACCGGGGGCCGAAGTTCAGCTGGTCGACCATGCCGGACCAGTACGCGCTGGAGGCGTTCCAGCGCCTGGAGCACGGCAGGAAGCGCGACCGGCCGCTGATGTCGGAGGTCGTCCTCACCTCCAGCCACCAGCCCTGGGCGCCGGTCCCGAAGCTGGTCGGCTGGGACGAGCTCGGCGACGGCTCGGTCTTCGACGCCGTCCAGAAGGCGGGGAAGAGGCCCGCCGACGTCGTCGCCGACTCCACCGAGTCCCGGCGGGAGTACGGCAGGTCGATCGAGTACTCGGTGACCGCCCTCACCCAGTGGCTGGAGCGCTACGGCACCGACGACACCGTCCTCGTCTTCCTCGGCGACCACCAGCCCATCGCCCGGGTCAGCGGCGACCGTGCGAGCCGGGACGTGCCGGTGTCGATCGTCGCCAAGGACCCGAAGGTGCTGGAGAAGATCGACGCCTGGAACTGGACGGAAGGGCTCCGGCCCGCGAAGGACGCGCCCGTGTGGCGGATGAGCTCGTTCCGCGACCGCTTCCTGACCGCCTACGGCTCCACCCCGCACCCCACCGGGGGCTGATCAGCCGCCGGAGGTGTCCAGTTCCGCCTCCTCGCCGACGCCCGCGCAGTCGTACGGGTCCTTCAGCCAGCCGTCCGGCAGCACCACCCGGTTGTTGCCGGACGTACGGCCGCGGGGGCCGTCGGCGCCGGCCGGCCAGGGCTGGTCGAGGTCCAGCTCGTCGAGCCCGGCCCGCAGCTCCTCCAGCGAGGAGGTGATCGCGAGCCGCTTGCGCATCTCGGAGCCGACCGCGAAACCCTTCAGGTACCAGGCCACGTGCTTGCGGAAGTCGATCACCCCGCGCGACTCGTCGCCGATCCACTCCCCCAGCAGCGTGGCGTGCCGGACCATGACGTCGGCGGCCTCGCGGAGGGTGGGCCGGGCGATGTCCTCGTCACGCCCCTCGAAGGCGGCCACCAGGTCCGAGAACAGCCACGGCCGCCCCAGACAGCCGCGGCCCACGACCACCCCGTCGCAGCCGGTCTCACGCACCATCCGCAGCGCGTCCCGGGCCGACCAGATGTCGCCGTTGCCGAGCACCGGGATCTCCGGGACGTGCTCCTTCAGCCGGGCGATGGCGTCCCAGTCGGCGGTGCCGCCGTAGTGCTGGGCGGCCGTACGGCCGTGCAGCGCGATGGCGCTCACGCCCTCCTCGACGGCGATCCGGCCGGCGTCCAGGTAGGTCAGGTGGTCGTCGTCGATGCCCTTGCGCATCTTCATCGTCACCGGCAGGTCCCCGGCCCCGCCGACCGCCTCGCGCAGGATGGACCGCAGCAGGTTCCGCTTGTACGGGAGGGCCGAGCCGCCGCCCTTGCGGGTCACCTTGGGGACCGGGCAGCCGAAGTTGAGGTCGATGTGGTCGGCGAGGTCCTCCTCCGCGATCATGCGGACGGCCTTGCCGACGGTCACCGGGTCGACGCCGTACAGCTGGATGGAGCGCGGCTTCTCGCTCTCGTCGAACCTGATCAGCTGCATGGTCTTGTCGTTGCGTTCGACCAGCGCCCGGGTGGTGATCATCTCGCTGACGAACAGCCCCTTGCCCCCGCTGAACTCCCGGCACAGGGTGCGGAAGGGCGCGTTGGTGATCCCCGCCATGGGGGCGAGCACCACGGGCGGCCGAACCGCGTGCGGGCCGATGCGCAGGGTCGTGTTCGGGTCCGTGTTCAAAGCCGTGTTCAAAGCCGTGTTCACGGTGGGCGTGGTCGTGGGCATTCCCCCATTGTCCCGCATGCCGAGGGGTACCCGGTGCGCCGGTGTCCGAGATCGTGTAACGGTCATTAGTTAACCGCACTATCGAATCGCGCGTACGATGGCGCCCATGCCCGAGCTCAGCCACGGCCGTCGCATGCTGGTGCTCGCGATCTGCTGCATGAGCCTGCTGATCGTGAGCCTGGACAACACGGTCCTCAACGTCGCCCTGCCCGCCCTGCAGAGGGAGTTCGACGCGAGCACCTCGGGCCTGCAGTGGACCATCGACGCGTACACGCTCGTCCTGGCCTCCCTGCTGATGCTCGCGGGCTCCACGGCGGACCGGATCGGCCGCAGACGGGTGTTCATGGCGGGCCTGGTGATCTTCACCCTCGGCTCGGTGCTGTGCTCACTGGCCCCGGACCTGTCCTGGCTGGTCGTGTTCCGGATGGTGCAGGCGATCGGCGGCGGATGGGGGTACCTCCCAGGCCTTTAGGGCACTGGGGGAGCTCAACCCGGTCGCCATGTCGATCATCGTCAACACCTTCACCGATCCCCGCGAGCGGGCCCGCGCGATCGGCGTGTGGGGCGCGGTCGTCGGCATCTCGATGGCCGCCGGCCCGCTGGTCGGCGGCCTGCTGGTGGAGTCGGTCGGCTGGCGCTCCATCTTCTGGGTCAACCTGCCGGTGGGCCTGGCCGCGCTGCTGCTCACCTGGCGCTTCGTCCCCGAGTCCCGCCGCCCGGACCCGGTCGGCCAGCTCCTGGTGATCGTCCTGTTCGGCTCCCTGACGTACGCGATCATCGAGGCCCCGCACGCCTCCCTCCCGGTGACCGCCCCCTTCGCCGCCGTCGCCCTGATCGCCCTGATCGCCCTCCTGCGGTACGAACCCCGCCGCCGCGAACCCCTCATCGACCTGCGCTTCTTCCGCTCCGCTCCGTTCAGCGGGGCCACGGTGACAGCCGTGAGCGCGTTCGCCGCGCTGGGCGGCTTCCTGTTCCTGTCCACGCTGTACCTGCAGAACGTACGGGGCCTGAGCGCCCTGGACGCGGGCCTGTGGATGCTCCCGATGGCCGTCCCGACCTTCCTGTGCGCCCCGCTCTCCGGCCGGCTGGTCGGCAGCCGGGGTCCGCGTCTGCCGCTGCTGGTCGCCGGCGGCGCGATGACGGTGAGCGGACTCCTCTTCGCCCTGTTCGAGGCCGAGACGTCCGACGTCACCCTCTTCATCGGGTACGTCCTCTTCGGCGTCGGCTTCGGCTTCGTCAACGCCCCGATCACCAACACCGCCGTCTCCGGCATGCCGACCGCGCAGGCGGGAGTGGCCTCGGCGGCCGCGTCCACCAGCCGTCAGCTGGGCCAGGCGCTGGGCGTCGCGGTGATCGGCGCGGTGCTGGCGGCGGGGGTGGGCTCGTCGTCGTACGCGAACACGTTCGTGACGGCGGCGCGGCCGGGCTGGTGGATCCTCGCGGGGTGCGGACTGGCGGTGCTGGTGGTGGGCGCGCTGACATCGGGCCGCTGGGCGCGGGGGACCGCCGAGCGGACGGCGGAGCGGCTGGAGTCGGCGGAGATGCGCAGGAACGCGGGCGTCAGCGCCTGACCGCTGACCGCGGGCAGTCGTGCCGCAGGGCGGCACGGGTGGGCTGGGGGTACCCCCTTCGGGGAAGGCACCCCGCAAGCACCGGACTGCGCGAACACCCCGGCACAGACCTCCACCGGCCTACCTGTTGAAGTCGCTTCTGCTGCACACTCCTTGTCGTCCCCGAACGGGGGCACAAGAACGGCGACACCCGACACGGATTGCCGGAGGCATCATGCCGCAGATCGACACGAGCAAGGTCACCCGCTGGGACCTGCACGGCCGCGAACACGTCGTACGCGTCCGACGCACCGGCGTACAGCGGACGATCCGGTGTGAGACCTGCGGCTGGCGCAGAGGCGCCCAGTTCCTGCCGTGGCTCAAGGCACAGGAGCATCTGACGGAGGCGCACCAGGCGACGGTGGACCCGTCGAACCGACGGACGTCCACGACGAGGCCCCCGGTCCGGACCACCGAGTGATCCGGACCGGGGGCCTCGGTACAGCCCGCGAAGCGACTAGGCGCCGATCAGACGGGCCGCCAGGTACCCCTCGATCTGGTCGAGCGAGACCCGCTCCTGCTTCATGGTGTCGCGCTCGCGCACCGTCACCGCGTTGTCGTCCAGCGTGTCGAAGTCGACGGTGACGCAGAACGGCGTACCGATCTCGTCCTGGCGACGGTAGCGGCGCCCGATGGCACCGGCGTCGTCGAACTCGATGTTCCAGTTCTGCCGCAGCGACTGCGCGAGGCCCTTGGCCTTCGGCGACAGCTCCGGGTTCCGGGACAGCGGAAGCACCGCGACCTTCACCGGCGCGAGGCGGTGGTCGAGCCGCAGCACGGTCCGCTTCTCCATCTTGCCCTTGGCGTTGGGCGCCTCGTCCTCGATGTACGCGTCGAGCAGGAAGGCGAGCATCGCCCGGCCGACACCGGCCGCCGGCTCGATGACGTACGGCGTCCAGCGCTCGCCGGCCTCCTGGTCGTAGTAGGCGAGGTCCTGGCCGGAGGCCTTGGAGTGGGCGGAGAGGTCGTAGTCGGTGCGGTTGGCGACACCCTCCAGCTCGCCCCACTCGCTGCCGCCGAACTGGAAGCGGTACTCGATGTCGGCGGTGCGCTTGGAGTAGTGGGAGAGCTTCTCCTTCGGGTGGTCGTACCACCGCATGTTCTCCTCGCGCAGGCCGAGACCGGTGTACCAGTTCCAGCGCTGCTCCATCCAGTACTCCTGCCACTTCTCGTCCTCGCCCGGCTTGACGAAGAACTCCATCTCCATCTGCTCGAACTCGCGGGTGCGGAAGATGAAGTTGCCGGGCGTGATCTCGTTGCGGAAGGACTTGCCCATCTGGGCGATGCCGAACGGCGGCTTGCGGCGCGAAGTGGTCCGCACCTGGCCGAAGTTGGTGAAGATGCCCTGGGCGGTCTCGGGGCGCAGGTAGGCGATGGAGCCGGAGTCCTGCGTCGGGCCGAGGTGGGTGGAGAGCAGGCCCGAGAACTGCTTGGGCTCGGTGAAGGTGCCCTTGTTGCCGCAGTTGGGGCAGTTGAGGTCGGCGAGACCGTTCTCCGGGGCGTGGCCCTTCTTCTCCTCGTACGCCTCCTCCAGGTGGTCCGCGCGGAACCGCTTGTGGCAGGAGGTGCACTCGGTCAGCGGGTCCGTGAAGGTGGCGACGTGACCGGAGGCGACCCACACCTCCGGGGCCAGGATCACGGACGAGTCGATGCCGACCACGTCCTCGCGCGACGTCACCATGTAGCGCCACCACTGGCGCTTGAGGTTCTCCTTGAGCTCGACACCCAGCGGTCCGTAGTCCCAGGCGGCCTTCTGGCCGCCGTAGATCTCACTGCAGGGGAATACGAAGCCACGGCGCTTGCTCAGGCTGACGATGGTGTCGATCTTGTCGGCGGCCACGGTGCTCTCTTCATTACGACGACGGGCGACGAAGCGAGATGCTTCCAGCGAAGCCCTCAGGCTACCGGCGCGGCCTGCCCCTCGACCAATTCGGTGCCCCCTGCAACGCCCTCACGTGCTTTGTTGACAACGGTTTCCATATTTGTTGAAAATGACTGTCATGAACGTACGACGACACCACATATCCGCGGCCGCCCTGGCCGCGGTCACCGCCCTCGGTCTCGGCACCCTGACCGCCTGCTCCTCCGACAGTGCCGCCGCGGGCAACACCGACAAGTTCGACGTCGTCGCGTCGTTCTACCCGATGGCCTTCCTCGCCGAGCAGATCGGCGGCGAGCACGTCCACGTCACCAGTCTCACCCAGCCCGGCCAGGAGCCGCACGACCTGGAGATCAGCGCCAAGCAGACCGCGCAGCTCGAGGAGTCCGACGCGGCGCTCTACCTCAAGGGCCTCCAGCCCTCCGTCGACGAGGCCATCGGCCAGTCCCCGGTCTCCACGAAGATCGACGCGGCCGGCCTGACGACCCTGAAGGAGCACGGCACCGAGGCCGGCGGCCACGAGGACGAGCACGCCGAGGACGAGCACGCCCACGAGGACGAGCACGCCCACGAGCACGAGCACGCCCACGAGCACGAGGGCGGCAAGGACCCCCACGTCTGGCTCGACCCGGTCAAGTACGCCGAGGTCGCCGAGGGCGTCGGCAAGGCCTTCGAGAAGGCCGACCCGGACCACGCCGCCGACTACAGGAAGAACACCGAGGCCCTGGTCAAGAAGCTGAACGACCTCGACACCACGTTCGAGACCGGCCTCGCGGACAAGAAGAACAGCGTCTTCATCACCACGCACGCCGCCTTCGGCTACCTCGCCGAGCGCTACGGCCTGACCGAGGAGGCCATCAGCGGCCTGGACCCCGAGTCCGAGCCCAGCGGGGCGCGCGTGAAGGAACTCCAGGAGATGGCGAAGGCCGACGGCGTCACCACCGTCTTCTACGAGACACTCGTCAGCGACAGGACCGCCAAGACCCTCGCCGGCGACGCCGGACTGAAGACGGACGTCCTCGACCCGCTCGAGGGCATCACCGACGCCTCCCGCGGCGACGACTACTTCCAGGTCATGGAAGCCAACCTCGAGGCCCTGCGGACGGCCCTGGGAACCAAGTGACCGACGAACCACCGGAGGACGGCATGACCGAGCCCGTCATTTCCCTGCGCGGCGTCCGCGCCGAGCTGGGCTCGCGCCCCGTCCTGCGCGGCATCGACCTCACCGTGCGCCGCGGCGAGGTCGTCGCCCTGCTCGGCGCCAACGGCTCCGGCAAGTCGACGGCCGTACGCAGTGTCATCGGCCAAGTGCCCGTCAGCGCCGGGGAGATCGAGCTGTTCGGCACCCCTCGGCACCGGTTCCGCGACTGGGCGCGCGTGGGGTACGTCCCGCAGCGCACCACCGCCTCGGGCGGCGTCCCGGCCACGGTGACCGAGGTGGTCTCCTCCGGCCGCCTGGCCCGCACCCGCTTCGGCCTCTTCCGCAAGGCCGACCGCGAGGCCGTACGCCAGGCCCTGGACCTGGTCGGCATGGCGGACCGGGCGAAGGACTCCGTCGACGCCCTCTCCGGCGGCCAGCACCAGCGGATCCTGATCGCCCGCGCGCTCGCCGCCGGGCCCGAACTGCTGATCATGGACGAGCCGATGGCGGGTGTCGACCTGACCAGCCAGGAGGTCCTCGCCGAGACGCTGAAGCACCAGGTCTCCGAGGGCGCCACGGTCCTCCTCGTCCTGCACGAACTGGGCCCCCTGGAACCCCTGATCGACCGGGCGGTCGTCCTCCGCGACGGCTGCGTCCTGCACGACGGCCCGCCCCCCGAGGCCGTCGGCCAGCACGCGCTGCCCGGCCACGACCACGTACACCCGCACGCACCGGCGGGCGCCGGACCGATCCGCACGGGACTGCTGAGCTGATGGAGATCCTCGACTACGCCTTCATGCAGCGGGCGCTGCTCGCCGCCGTCCTGGTCGGCGTCACCGCCCCCGCCGTCGGCATCTACCTGGTCCAGCGCCGCCAGGCCCTCATGGGCGACGGCATCGGCCACGTCGCCATGACCGGCGTCGGCCTCGGCTTCCTGCTCAGCTGGTCCCCGGTGTGGATGGCGACACTCGTCTCCGTCCTCGGCGCCGTCTTCATGGAACTGGTCCGCTGGTACGCCAGGACCCGCGGCGACATCGCCCTCGCGATGCTCTTCTACGGCGGTATGGCCGGCGGCGTGATGTTCATCAACCTCGCCCCCGGCGGCTCCACCACGAACCTCTCCTCGTTCCTCTTCGGCTCCCTGTCCACGGTCTCCGAGTCCGACGTGACCGCGATCTGCCTGCTGGCCGCCTTCGTGGTCGTGATCACCGTCGGTCTGCGCCGGCAACTGTTCGCGGTCAGCCAGGACGAGGAGTTCGCCCGGGTGACGGGCCTGCCGGTGCGGTTCCTGAACCTGCTCACGGCGATCACCGCGGCGGTGACCGTCTCCGTCGCGATGCGCGTGGTCGGCCTGCTGCTGGTGAGCGCGCTCATGGTGGTGCCCGTCGCGGCGGCCCAGCAGCTCACCCGCAGCTTCGCCGCCACGTTCGCCATCGCCGTCGCGATCGGCGTGAGCGTGACCATCGGCGGCACGGTCACCTCGTACTACCAGGACGTGCCGCCCGGCGCGACGATCGTGCTGCTGACCATCGCCGCGTTCATCGCGCTGACCGCGCTGGCCACCCCGCTGGCCCGCCGCCGCGCCCGGGCACTGGCCGCCGCGCAACCCGGCGGCGACCCCGCCGAGTGTGCCATTCCGGCCAGCCGCAAGGCCGCCGACGAGATCGGCGCCTGACTCGCCGCTGCCCGGACTGGCACAATGGCCCGGGCAGACGGGCCCGATATGAGGAGGCAATCCGGTGACGACCGCAGGACCGCCCGTGAAGGGCCGCTCCACCCGGCAGCGTGCCGCTGTGGCGGCCTGCCTTCAGGAGGTCGACGAGTTCCGCAGCGCGCAGGACCTCCACGACATGCTCAAGCACAAGGGCGACTCCGTCGGCCTGACCACGGTCTACCGCACGCTCCAGTCCCTCGCCGACGCCGGCGAGGTCGACGTCCTGCGCACCGCCGACGGCGAGTCCGTCTACCGCCGCTGCTCCACCGGCGACCACCACCACCACCTGGTCTGCCGCAACTGCGGCAAGGCGGTGGAGGTGGAGGGCCCGGCGGTGGAGAAATGGGCCGAGGCCATCGCGGCGGAACACGGCTACGTCAACGTGGCCCACACGGTGGAGATCTTCGGCACCTGCGCGGAGTGCGCTGGTTGACTGCGGGCAATCGCACGGGTGGGCGGTGGCGGCACCTCCCGCTCGGGCGCAGCCGAGAGTGGGGGAGGTACCCGGCAAGCGCCGGGCAGCGCAACCCACCTCCGCCCGGCCCCTGCACCGAGCGCCTACTCGGCAGCCTCCGGCCGTCCCTCCATGGCCAGCAGCTCCTCGTTCGGGATCGCGCCCCCGAACCGCCGGTCCCGGGAGGCGAATTCCAGACACGCCCGCCACAGATCACGGCGGTCGAAGTCCGGCCACAGCACGTCCTGGAAGACCATCTCGGCGTAGGCGGACTGCCACAGCAGGTAGTTGGACGTGCGCTGCTCACCGCTCGGCCGCAGGAACAGGTCCACGTCCGGCATGTCCGGGTAGTACATGTACTTCTGGAGGGTCTTCTCGTTGACCTTCGACGGATCGAGCCGCCCGGCCCTCACGTCCTCCGCGAGCGCCTGCGCGGCATCGGCGATCTCCGCGCGCCCGCCGTAGTTCATGCAGAAGTACAGCGTCAGCCGGTCGTTGTCCTTCGTCTGCTCCTGGGCGACCTGCAGCTCCTTGGCCACCGACTTCCACAGCTTGGGCATCCGCCCCACCCAGCGCACCCGGATGCCGAGCTCGTCGAGCGTGTCACGCGTCTTGCGGATGAAGTCCCGGTTGAAGTTCATCAGGAAGCGCACCTCGTCCGGCGACCGCTTCCAGTTCTCGGTGGAGAAGGCGTACAGGGAGATCGCGCCCACGCCCATCTCGACCCCGCCCTGGAGCACGTCCAGCACCCGCTCGGCGCCGACCTTGTGCCCCTCGGTGCGCGGCAGCCCCCGCTCCTTCGCCCACCGCCCGTTGCCGTCCATGACGATCGCCACGTGCTTCGGGACCAGTTCCCCGGGAAGCTTCGGAGGCCGCGCGCCGGACGGGTGCGGTTCCGGCGTCCTGTACTCCTGGCGCTGACGCCCCAGGAACCCGCGTACCACCATGTGTCTCTCGTCTCCTCGTGCCTACTTCTCGACGTACCTGAGCGAGCGCAGCCCGCGCTCCAGATGCCAGTGCAGGTAGGCGGACACCAGCCCGCTCCCCTCCCGGACGTACCGCGCCTCGCACGCGTCCGCGGTCTCCCAGTCTCCCGTAAGCAGCGCTCCGAGGAGTCCCAGGGCCTGCGGTGAGGGTACGACGCTGCCGGGCACCCGGCAGTCGACGCAGATGGAACCGCCCGACGCGACCGAGAAGAACCGGTTCGGCCCGGGCATCCCGCACTTCGCGCAGTCGGTGAAGCTGGGCGCGTACCCGTTGACGGCGAGGGAGCGCAGCAGGAACGCGTCGAGCACGAGATGCGGCGCGTGCTCGCCCCTCGCCAGCGTCCGCAGGGCCCCGACCAGCAGCAGGTACTGCTGCACCGCCGGCTCGCCCTCGTGGTCGGTGAACCGCTCGGCGGTCTCCAGCATGGCGGTGCCCGAGGTGTAGCGGGCGTAGTCGGTGACGATTCCGCCACCGTACGGCGCTATCGTCTCGCTCTGCGTACACAGGGGCAGGCCGCGGCCGATCAGCTCGCTGCCCTTGGAGAAGAACTGCACGTCCACGTGCGAGAACGGTTCGAGACGGGCACCGAACTTCGACTTCGTCCGGCGCACGCCCCTCGCCACCGCGCGTACCCGCCCGTGACCGCGCGTGAGCAGTGTGATGATCCGGTCCGCCTCACCCAGCTTCTGGGTGCGCAGCACGATGCCGTCGTCGCGGAACAGACTCATGGGATCCATTGTCGCCCACGTTCAAGGCACCTCCCCCCGGCTCCGGGCATTGGCGTACGCCGTCGCCACGCGCAGCCGCTCGGCGGGCGTGGCATGCCGTACGGCACCGGGGTCGGCGTCCCACTCCCGGCCGCCGCCGTACGGCCTCAGCTGGACGTAGGGCCCCTCATGCCCCATGACGACGCCGATCCGCTCGGTCCGGGTGTCCACGACGTACGCGCCGACGGGCGGCTTCACCGCACCACCGCCGCCGCGATCCGCCGCGCGGTCTCCACGGAGCACCGCCCCAATTCAATGAGCGGACAGGGCGCCTCCCGCGCAAGACTCACCGGGTCCAGCCCCAGTGACGGCAGGGAAATTCCGGCCTTCGCGAGTGCCGCCCGCAATTCCTTCACCACTTCCTCCGCTTCTTCGACGCAGAGCGCCGAGTGTCGTGCCTTCACCGTGCTCCCCTTTCTTTTCGGCTTTCACTCTTCGTACCCCAAGGGTGACATTCCGTGTCTACACTCGGGAGGGGCTCGCGCTCTACAAGTGCGCGTCAGCACAAGGGGGTTGGTTATGGCCAACGGTTCACGTCAGGCGGCGTGGGAGTTCTTCGGCGCGGAACTGAAGCGCCGACGCGAGGACGCGGAGTTCACGCAGGTGGAGCTGGGTACGAGGGTGTTCGTGTCGGGCGGCTACATCGGCCAGTTCGAACAGGCGATTCGTAAGCCACAATTGGATGTGGCCCAGCGGATCGACGACGCGCTGCAAACCGACGGTATTTTCGAGCGGTTGTGCAGGAAGCTGATTGACGATCGGCGGTATGCGGATTACTTCGCCGGGGTCTTGGAACTGGAGCGGCTGGCGACGACGATCTGTGATTTCGAGCCGACTGTCGTACCCGGGCTCCTTCAGACGCGCGCCTACGCGAAAGCGCTCACTGTGGCAACGCACCCACTCGCGGTGGACGAGTTCATCGACGACAGGGTAGCCGCCCGCATGGAACGGTCGAGCATTCTCAAGGACGCTGCAAGGCCCAAGTATTGGGCGATCGTGCATGAGGCAGCACTTCGAACCACGGTGGGCGATCCGGGTGTCACCGCGGAGACACTGGATCATCTGGTTGCATTGGCCCGTCGACGAAGCGTCCTGTTGCAGGTGTTCCCGTTCTCTGCCGGAGCGCCTGCCAACAACGGTTCTCTGCGGCTCATGCAGTTCGAGGACGCGCCGCCTGTCGCCTATACAGAGACTTCGTTTTCGGGAACGCTGGTCGACGACCCAGCCGTGGTGCAGAGGGCACGTGACGCCTACGATCTGCTCAGGGGTGCCGCGCTGTCGCCGGAGGCATCCCTGGACGTCATCGAGTCGGCGGCTGGGGACCACAGACGATGCACCGGTACAGCCTGAGCAACGCCAGTTGGCGCAAGAGCACGTACAGCAACGGTGATGGCGGCAACTGCCTCGAAGTCGCCCACGACTTCCCCGGCGCGGCCCGCTGGCACAAGAGCACCTACAGCGACGGCGGCGAGGCCTGCGTCGAAGTCGCCTCCGGACCCCCCGGCGTCGTACCCGTCCGGGACAGCAAGGTGACCGACGGACCGGTGATCCTCGTCGGGGCGTCCGCCTGGACGGAGTTCATACGCGGCGTCTGACGACGAATTGTTCTGGACGGGCTTTCACCGTCCGGCATATCGTGCGTCCGCGCGCGATCTTCCGCGGGTGATCGTTGTCCTACCGCCCGTGGGGGGCCGTCGTCATGTTCGCATCCACTGGTGGGCTTCGCCCGCCTTCCCCTTCCTCTTCCCCGCTGCCCAGCAGCGTGCCGCTCGCCTCACGCGGCCTCCTCACCGCCGTGGTGGCGGTGTTCGCGGCCGCAGCGCTCGGCGACCTGTTCGCCGTGTACACCGGTGTCCGGCTCCGCATGCTGGTCGATGGCGACGCGACCGCCCTGACCGCGTCGAGCCTGGACTCCGCGTACTCGCTGTACGAGAGGGCGGGACAGGTCCAGGTATCCACGAGCCTGCTCTGCGCGGTGCTCTTCGTCACCTGGTTCTTCCTGATGCGCCGCCGCACCGGGCTCCTGGCACCGGACCGGTTCCGCATGGGGCCCGGGTGGGCGATCGGCGCGTGGTTCATCCCCGTGGCCAACCTGTGGCTGCCGTACCGCGTCGCGGTCGACATGTGGGGGGCCTGCTCGCCACTGCCGACCGAGGGGGAGTCGCACCGCGTGCCGATGTGGCCGGTGAACCTGTGGTGGGGCCTGTTCGCCGGGACGGCCCTGCTCGGCCGGTACGCCGCCGCGCGCTTCGACAAGGCCGACTCGCTCGCCGAGATCAGCGACGCCGTGGCGCTGTACCTCGCGGTCGACCTCCTGTACGCCGCCACCGCAGGGGCCGCCGTGGTGTTCGCGGTACGGCTGACAGCCCTGCAGCGACTGAAGGCGACCGAGGGACCGTACTGGACGCCGGCCGGGGCGTGACCACCGGCCGGGGCGTTTCCCTGGACGGAGTCCGTACCTACCGTCGGGGCTCTCGCTTCTTCACCGGTGTCGTGCTTCCGCGACCCTGGTAAGTGAACGTCTCCCCCGTCCGCTTGGCCTTCAGCACCCCGGCTGCACACGGGAAACGCCCTGCCCACGGCCTTCTGCACCACCTTCTGAGAGGCTCGCCCGTCTCGCCCCGAGCGGGCGGCGATGCCGCGTTCCGGCCCGGGGTGACGAAACACAGCTCCACCGGAGCCCAGCCGCCTCCCACGTCCTCGGCCGAAGTCATGAGAGGGCCCGTTGGACACCGCGCCGTGTCAAGGGGGTTGACCTCCATTCGATTCGGGTTCTGGCCCCAATGATCTCTGGGTGGGGTCCTGGCAAGGTCGTGGGTGAGCGAATGATCCGGCCGCGCCAGTCGGCCACGACCAGGGGGACCATATGCATCGCAAGCGCCTTGCCGCCGCGGTTCTGCTCGCCGCCACACTCACTGGGGCCTTCGCGCCCGTGGCGACGGCCCGCCAGCACGACCCGGTGCAGCAGCAGTTGGATCTGCTCGTCGAGAGGGACGGGGTGCCGGGCGCCCTCGCGTACGACGGCAGGAGGACGCGTACCGCTGGCGTCGCGGAGCTGGAGTCGGGCCGTGAGATGGTCGGTTCAAAGGGCCGGTTCCGGTTGGCCAGCAACACCAAGGCATTCACCGCGGCAGCCGTGATGCGCCTGGTGGTGGACGGACGGATACGACTGGACGACCGCGCGGGGACCTACGTGCCACAGCTCGCCGAGCACACCGTCACCGTACGGCAGTTGCTCAAACAGACCAGTGGTCTGCCGGAGTACTCCGCGCTGGTCGACTGGAGCCGGCCCGGCACGTCCGAGGACTATCTGGCCCTCGCGCTCGAGGAGGAACCCGTCTTCGAACCCGGCACCGACTGGAACTACTCCAACACCAACTACCTGGTGCTGGGCATGGTGGTCGACAGGGCGTCGGGGCTCGACTTCCGCACGTACGTCGAACGCACGATTCTGCGTCCGCTCCACCTGGACGACACCTACTGGCCCGCACCGGGTGAGGTCTCCCTGCGCGGACCACACGCCCGCAATTACGGTGTTCACCCGGCGTACCCGCAGGCAGGCCGGGTGGATGTGACCGAGCTTCCGGGGTACGAGTTCGGCGCATCCGGCGGGCTCGTCTCCACGCCCGAGGACCTCAACGCGTTCTGGGACGGCCTGTTCAGCGGACGTCTGCTGCCCGACTGGGCAGTGCGCCTGATGACCCGGGACACCACCGACGTCGGCGGCCGCGACGTCTATCCGGCGGGCAGCCGTTACGGTTACGGCGTCGCCTCGATCCCGCTCAGCTGCGGCGGCGTCTACTGGGGCCACGGCGGAGATCTGCCGGGCGATTCGGTGGGCGGCGGGAGGGCCACGGGCGGTCGCGGCACCGTAACCGTCTACACCACGACTTGGGCAGCCGAAGGCGACAGTCTGCGCCATCTCCAGCAAACGGTGGACGCGGCCCTGTGCGCCAGGAGCCGGGGATAGGGCCACGCAGCCGAAGCGAAGACCCGCCGGCCCTTGGCGGTGTCGTCGCCGACGCGTTCTGCCCGGGTCCTGTCTCTCCGGTCCGGCTGGTCACCCTTGTGGCTCGGTCATGGCGGTGGGCCCCGGAGGCATGCCTCCGGGGCCACGGGGGCGGGCGCCGTCAGTGGCCTGAGTTCGTGATCCTGTACTGGATCACGTTCTCTTCGGTGGCCCACTGGTGGAAGCCCGCCTTCTCCAGGACGCGGACCGAGGGCGGGTTGGACGATTCGACGTTGGCGGACACGGTGTGGACGTCCGGCGCGGTGAGGGCGAGTCCGGTCAGGGACCGGGTGGCTTCGGTGGCGTAGCCGCGGCCGCGGCGGGAGGCCACGATGCCGTATCCGATTTCGAGGACGCCCTCGCTGGGGGGCCAGAACAGGCCGATGGATCCCACCACCAGGCCACTCGCACGCTCGATGACCAGACGGTGGCCGTGCGGGGTGAGCCAGGCGGGGTGCTGATCGAAGAGGCCGGCGACGATGCGGTCGCCTTCGGCGGGAAAGTCCTCTGCCCAGTGGCTGGACCTGGTGCCGTCGAGGACCGCGCTGACCTCGTTCATGGTCCAGGGCCGAAGGACGAGACGCTCGGTGATCAGGTCGGCGTGGGCGGGTGAGGAAGAGGAAGACACGTGTTTCTCCTGGTCGTTGAGACGACCGGGCCGCGCTCTGCTGTCGCGGGCCGGACAAGGGCATGCCGATGAGGGCCGACGGCGGCCATATTCATCAACCTCCCTGTTCCGTGATCACGCGTCTGTCGCGCTGGCGCAACGCTATCAGCCGTCTCTCCGGACCATCCCGTTTCCAGACAGCTCGCTGAGGGTTCGCACCGGCCGGAGCCGTTGCTGCCGCGGGGGACCGGGTCGGGCCGTCCGCCGGTGTGGACGCGACGGCGGCCGATGGACGGCATACGGTGGCGGAGCCCGGGAGACGAGCGCCCCCTGGAGACGTTCGTCCGACCGGACGATGAACTGTCGATGACGCCGTCGGCGTGACGTTTCGCCCCCGTCGCAACCGGGGTGGGTGCGGCCGGTCTCCTGTCCTGCAGAACCGACACCTTTCGGTGAGGAGACCGCCATGACCGCGACCGCTTTCGAGTACGGCCCGAACCATGCCTTCGTCGACCCCTGCGCCGTCGACGACCTGGGCGGCGGCGACTACCTCCTGCCTCCCCCGCGCCCGGCCGGCCGCCTCCACACCGCCATCGACCCGCGCGACCGCCGCCGGCTGGAGCTGCACGCCGCCCTGACCGCCGCCGGTATCCCGCCCCGGCCCGAGGACCGTGAGGCCATCGAGAGCCTGAGCGCCCTGTCCGGCAGCGTCAACAGCACCATCCAGCGCTGGCTGCACCACACCCTGTGAGCCGCCGGGCTCACGCCCTCCCCGGCGCCACCAGCCCCGACTCGTACGCCACGATCACCAGCTGGGCCCGGTCCCGCACCCCGAGCTTGCCCATGGTCCGGCTGACGTGGGTCTTCGCGGTGAGCGGGCTCAGTCCCAGCGAGTCGGCGATCTCGGCGTTGTTCAGGCCGCGCGCGACCAGTGTGAGCACCTCGCGCTCGCGGTCGGAGAGGCACTCGGGGCCGGCGCCGACCGGCGCCGACGGACTGCGCAGGAACCGTTCGATGAGCCGGGCCGTGGGACCCGGTGAGAGCAGGGCCTCGCCGGCCGCGACCGTGCGGATGGCGTCCAGGAGTTCGGCGGGCCGGGTGTCCTTCACCAGGAAACCGGAGGCGCCGGCGCGCAGCGCGTCCACGATGTTCTCGTCGGTGTCGTAGGTGGTGAGGACGAGGACCTTGACCCCCGCGAGGTCGTCGTCGGCGGCGATCAGGCGGGTCGCCTCGATGCCGTCGAGGTCGGGCATGCGGATGTCCATGACGACGAGGTCGGCGCGCTCGGTGCGGGCCCGTTCCGCCGCCTGGCGGCCGGTGGCGGCCTGGCCGACGACCTCCATGTCGGGTGCCGACTCGACGAGCATCGCGAACGCCTCCCGTACGAGGGTCTGGTCGTCGGCGAGCAGCACGCGGATGGTCATCCGGTTCCTTCCCAGGGCGTCGCGGGCGTCAGCGGCAGGGTCGCCGTCACCCGGAAGCCGCCGCCCTCCCGTGGTCCGGCGTCGAGTGTGCCACCCACGCTGCGGGCCCGTTCCCGCATGCCGACGAGACCGAAGCCGGGGGTGGTGCCGGGGGTGGGGCCGGTGCCGTCGTCGGTGACGGACAGGCGCAGGGCGCCGTCCTGCTCCCGCAGGTCGACGCGGACCGCCGGTCCGGGTCCGGCGTGCCGGACCGCGTTGGTCAGCGCCTCCTGGACGAGGCGGTACGCGGCGGCGCCGACGGCGGGCGGTACGGGGCCCGCCACCCGGACGGCCGGTTCGACGCGGGCGCCGGCGAGGCGCGCGGCCTCCACCAGGTCGGGCAGGCCGTCGAGGCCGGCCAGCGGGCCGCGGGTGTCCGAAGGGCCGCCGTTGTCGCGCAGCACCTCCAGGGTCGTACGGAGTTCACCGCGGGCCGTCCGGCAGGTGTCGGCGATGTCGTCGAGGGCCTTGGCGACGGTTTCGCGGTCGAGGCGTTCGGGGTCGGCGGCCAGGACGTGCGCGGCGACGGAGGTCTGCACGCCGATGAGGGTGATGCTGTGGGCGAGCAGGTCGTGCAGGTCGCGGGCGATGCGCAGGCGTTCCTCGGCGACCCGGCGCCGGGCCTCCTCCTCGCGCGTGCGTTCGGCGCGCTCGGCGCGTTCGACGATGGAGGCGACGTACTGGCGGTAGAAGCGGACGTCGACGCCGAAGACGAGCACGGCGACGACCCAGCCGGTGATGCGGAACAGTTCGATGAAGCCGTCGGGGTTGGTGAGGGCGTTCACGGTGAGGGTCGTGCCGATGACGACGGTGCCGAGGAGGAGGGTGCGGCGGGGCGTGCTGGTCGACGCGACGGTGTAGAGGGCGACCAGGGACCCGGCGACGGGCGCGCTGTGGTTGTTGTCGAGGGCGTGGTACGGCACGACCGGCACCAGGACCAGCAGGAGCACCGGCAGCGGCCGGCGCCGCCGCCACGCCAGGGGCACATGGGCGGCGAGCAGCAGCGTCCAGCCGAGCGCGTCGGGTTCGCGTCCGTGGTCGACGAGCAGGGCGAGGGCGAGGGCGAGCGCGGCGGTGCACGCGGCGAGGATCGCGTCGTTGCGGACGGCGTGCGGGGCGGTCAGGGGGTCGCGGTTGACCACCGCGATGATCCGCTCACCGATGCGGGGGCGTTCCGCCGCCGTGGGGCTCACTGTCGTCGTGTGCACGGGGTACATCCTCCGGGAGGAGGACGCCCCTCCGGGAGGGAGGGGCGCCCTGGGACGGCACGCGGGTGGCTACACCGGTTCCGGCTGCCGTTCGCGCGAGGCCGGCTCCGGAGCCCGGGAGAGCCTGCCGGGCCACCACATCCGGCGGCGCAGCAGCACGCTCGCCGTGGTGACGAGGTAGGTGCGGACGAGGAACGTGTCGAGGAGGACGCCGACCGCGATGACGAAGCCGAGTTCGACCAGCGCCACCAGGGGCAGCGTGGTGAGCACGGCGAAGGTGGCGGCGAGGACGACGCCGGCGGAGGCGATCACGCCGCCCGTGGTGCGCAGGGCGGTGAGCGCGGCGGCCTCGGGTTCGGCGCCGTTCAGGGACTCCTCGCGCATGCGGTGCATGAGGAAGATGCCGTAGTCGACGCCGAGGGCGACCAGGAAGACGAAGGACAGCAGTCCGAGTCCGGGGTCGGTGCCGGCGAAGCCGAGCAGCGGCTCGAAGACCAGTCCGCCGATGCCGAGGGCGGCACCCCAGACGGCGACGACCGCGGCGAGCAGCAGCAAGGGGGCCACGAGGCTGCGCAGCAGGACCAGGAGGATCACGAACACGGCGGCGAGCACCAGCGGCACGATCACCGAGCGGTCGCGGGACTCGCTGTGGGCGAGGTCGAGCTGCTGGGCGCTGAGGCCGCCGACGTGGGCGCCGTGGTCGTCGAGTCCGTCGCGCAGTGCCTCGATGGTGCGGGTCTCGCCGGCCGTCTCGGGGGCGGCGGTGGCGAACACGGAGATCTCGGTCCAGCCGGCGCCGCTCCGCCCCGCGGTGGCGTCGGCGACCCCCTCGGTGGTACGGGCCTTCGCCAGGACGGCGTCCGCCCGATCGGTGGGTGCCGTCACGGTGAGGGGGCTGCTGCTGCGCTCGGGGTACTCCTCCGCCAGGGTCCGCATCGCGGCGATGGACTCGGGCCGGTCGGTGAAGGAGTCCTCCTGCTTGAGGTCGCCGGTGAGGCTGAGGGTGCCGAGGGCGAGGGCGCCGAGGAGGAGCGTGCCGCCCGCGAGGACGGCGGCGGGACGCCGGGCGGCGGAGGTGCCCATGACGGCGAACAGCGACCGGCGGGCCTTGGGCGCGCTGCCGAAGGCGGGGATCAGCGGCCAGAACACGCGGCGGCCGAGCAGGACGAGGACCGCGGGCAGCAGGGTCGTCATGGCGACCAGCGCGGCGAGTACCCCGACCGTGCCCACCGGACCCATGCCGCTGCTGCTGTTGAGGTCGGCGGCGAGCAGGCAGAGCAGTCCTGCGGCGACGGTGCCGGAGGAGGCGAGGATCGCCGGCCCGCAGCCGCGCAGGGCGGCGCGCATGGCGTCGTACGGCCGTTCGTGGCGGCGGAGTTCCTCGCGGTAGCGGGAGACGAGGAGCAGCGCGTAGTCGGTGCCGGCGCCGAGGACGAGCACGGTCATGATGCCGCCGCTCTGGCCGGTGATGGTGACGTCGAGGAGTTCGTGCATGCCGTATCCGGCGGCCATCGCCACGGCGGTGGCGACGCCCGCGACGGTGAGCGGGACCAGCCACAGGAACGGGCTGCGGTAGATCAGCACGAGCAGCACGGTGACGACGCCGAGGGTGGCGAGCAGCAGGGTGCCGTCGATGGTCTCGAACACCTTGCCCATGTCGGTGCCCAGGGCGCCCGGCCCGCCGACCTCGACGCTCAGTCCGCCGGTGCCGTCGGCGATCTCGCGCACCCCGTCGACGAACGCGTTCCGGGCCTCCTCGTCCTGGCCCGGCCGGGTGCTGGAGACCGGGTACATGAGGGTGTCGCCGTCCGCTGAGGGGATGCCCCGGGGGGTGTCCGTCAGGTCGTACGCGTCCCCGGCCTCGGCGATCTGGTCGGCGGCGGTCCGCCGGTCGGCGGCGCTCAGTCCGCCGTCCCGGTGGTAGACCAGCACGAGGTCGGTGGACTCGCCGCCGGGCAGCTCGTCCTGGATGCGGGCGACCTGGGTGGAGTCGGCACCGTCGGGCAGGTAGTCGACGGCCCGGTTCTGCTGGACCTCGCCGAACTTGCCGGCGAGCGGCCCGACGAGCACGAGCGCGGCCAGCCACAGCCCGACCACCGCCCAGGGCACGAGGCGTCGTCGCCGTACGTGTGTCCTTGCGTCCCCCATGAGACGGGGCTCCCCTCCGGTCGGGTGTCTGGGTCGGTTCCCAGACACCCGGCGGAAGGGGCACGGGTCGTCGGACGTGGGATCGAGTTGCGGTGTACTGCGTGGGGCGGCACGGAGGCGGGACTACTCCCCGGGGAGTAACCGGGGGTGCGCCGGCGGGCGTCAGGTCCGGTCGACCATCCAGGTGCCGTCCTCCTCGTCGTCGACCCGTACCTCCAGTTCGCGGATGCTCATGCCCGCCTCCCACAGTTCCCGGAAGCGCTTCATCCGGTCCTGGACGTGGTCCCGTCGCGCGATGAGCCGGGTCCTGACGTTGACGTCGCGCAGGTCCTGCTCGATCTCGAAGGAGACCTCCTCGTCGTAGACGATGAAGTCGTCGGTGGTGCCGCGCTGGAGGTGCGGCGGCAGCTCGGGCAGCACCGCCACCCGGACCTCGATGTGCAGCGCCTTCTGCTCGTCGCACAGCCGCAGCAGCCGGTCGTCGAGTTCGCGCGCGCTCGCCAGCAGGAACAGCCGCCGTACCGGCACCGCGTGTTCCTCGATCGCCTCCCGCTGGGCGTCGAGGTAGCGGCTGGCGGGCTCGCTGTTCCAGAACTCGCGGTCGACGGAGGTGCTGATGGCGCAGATGGACTGTTCCGCGGCGTGGGTGAGGCTGAGCATCCAGTCGTGGTTCTCGCCGTGGCACTCCACGCTCATGCTGGTGAGCGCCGCCATGTGTCCGACCACCCGCTGCATCTCCAGGCGGACGAACGTGTGGAGGATCGACGGTCCGGGCGCGAGGGCCTCGGCGAAGCGCTCGGCGAGTTCCGGTACGCCGTCGGTGCGGACGCGGTCGAGCGGTGGGTAGGACTCGGGGCCGGGCATGGGCTGGGCCAGGCGGGTCTCGACGAGTTGCCTGATGTCCTCGGTGTGCCGGGCCAGGCCGGTCCGCAGGTCGTCGTCGTGCCGCTCCAGCCCGTCCCGCACGGTGGCGGCGGTCTCGGCGAGGGCGCTCTGGGTCCGCAGGGCCTGTTCGTCGGGCCCTCGGTCCCGGGCGAGGAGGAAGGGGGCGGCCACCGTGGCGGCGGCGCAGAGTGCGGCGGCGGCGAGCTGCCGGAGCGCTCCGTCCTCCGGGCTCAGCAGTGCGGCGACGCCCCAGACGACGAGGCCGGCGGTGAGGCCGGTCAGGAGTCTGCGCGTCCACTCGGTCCGGTCGGGCGGCTGTGTCCAGGGGCGTGCGGGCGCGTCGTCCGGGGCGCCGGGCGGCCGGGTCGGGCCGGGGACCGCCGGACCGCCCTCGCGTCCGGGCGCGCCCCCCGCGCCGGGCAGGGGTGCCGTGTCCTCGGGCTGGGGTGACTGTGCCGTGCTCATCTCGCTTCTCCCCCCGTTGGGATGCGCGTCGGATCGGGGTGCGGGGATGTGCGTCGAGGTGGTGCGGGGCCGGGGCCCGCGGTCAGGGAGTCAACTCGACCTCCCGGTGGGGCGGGGGGATCGCGTGCAGGGCGAGCTGGTCGCGGATGCGCTGCACCAGGGTCCGCCACTGCCGGGTGAAGCCGGGGCGGTCCTCCAGCGCCTCCCAGAGGGGGGCGAGTCCGTGCGCGACGCGGGCCCGTGGCATCCACAGGTGCAGCAGGTGGTCGACGGCGGGCCGCAGTGCCGTGACGACGGTGGGGCGGTCCTCGCCGGTCCGGGGCCGCAGCCGGGCGGGCGGTTCCGCGGCGCCCAGCCGGATGCCGTCCAGGATGCGGACGACGGTGGTGAGCAGCCAGTCGTGCAGGGCGAGATCGTCGCAGAGCCCGGCGATCTCACCGGCGGGTGTGCCCTCGGGGACGCGGAGCCGTACGGTGCGCAGTTCGTCCTCGGCGAGGGTGAACCGCTCGATCGACGGCCCCTCGTCGCGCCCGGTGGGCAGGGCCACCCAGCGCAGCCGGGTGGGACGGGACTTCAGGGGCGGTCGGTGGTCGAGCAGGGGGTTGCGCAGCAGGCGGGTGAGCAGTCCGTCGGCGATCAGCCCGACGTCGAGCTCGCCGTGCCGTCCGCCGTTCAGCAGGCCCTGGGCGACCGCCTCGCAAGGCAGTTTCCCGAACGGCTCGACCGTTCCGGGCCGTACGAGGTACTGGCCCCAGGGGCGCCGGTGGTCCGGTCCGGCGGCGGGGATCCGGAAGTGGGCGGAGCTCTGCAGGACGCGCCCCTCGGTGAGTGAGGCCCGGGCGGCGACGGTGCCGACGGCGCGGATCCTGGCGCCGTTGGCGCTGGGCAGGAGACAGTCGACGCCGGTGAGGGTGTCCGGGGAGCGGCCGTAGAGGTTGGGGCGTTCGGAGAGCAGGACGCGTTCGTCGGCGCGCAGTCCGAGGAGCTGGGCGGCGGCGCGGCTGTCGAGGGCCTGCAGGGCGGGCAGCAGGCAGGTGCGGACCTCGCCGCAGGCGAGCACGGCGGGTGGCTGCGTCTCCCCCGGCGTCATGTCACCGCCCCGCGTAGAAGACGTAGGAGACGCGGTCGGCCGCCGAGTCGGGGACGGTCGCGTTCTCGCGGGCGGAGCGTTCGGCGGCCTGGGCCAGCGCTCCGGGGTCGACCTCGGTCTGGTCGAGGATCACGCGGACGGCGTGCTCGACGGGTAAGAACCGGTTGGGCAGCACCGAGCAGGTCCGGTAGGCGGCGAACGGGGCCGCCCGGGGGTTGAGCCGGAGCAGCGGGGGCAGTTCGTCCCAGTCCTCGGGGAAGGCGGACGCGGTGTGCGGCTGGGGTTCGAGGACGGCCTCGCCCTCGTTGCGCAGCAGTCCGAGGCGGGCGAGCTGCCACACCGCGGCGAGGAAGGGGCAGGACCAGACGCGGTGTCCGTCGGGTCCCTCGTCCCAGAGTTCGACGTCCAGGAAGACGGAGTGGCGGCGGGCGGCGGTCTCCTTCGGCGGCTGCCAGGCGGTGGCCTTCTTCATGGCCTGCGGGGCGCGCGCGACGGGGCTGCGCTCGCCGTTGGCCAGCCAGCCGGTCTGCGCGGCCGGGGGGCGCAGGCCGTAGCTGCCGGGCGGTGGCTCCTCGACGATCCGTCCGGCCACGGCTTCGGCGACGGGCACCTTGCCGGCGACGGCGCAGCCGGACTCGCGGGCCAGGTAGTCGATGACGAGTCCCGCCCGGTCGGCCTCCTGGAGCAGCATGGGGACGACTTCGGCGGGGCCGGAGAAGCGGGTGAAGTAGTCGTCGATCAGGAAGCAGGTGCTGATCCGGGGGCGTTTGCCGCCGGTCGAGGCGGCCGCGGTGGCGCGTGCCGCCTCCGCCCAGGGGCGTACCCGCTCGAAGTGCCGCCGCAGGTGTCCGGGGCCGGCCTCGAAGTCCTCCATGTAGAGGTGGCCCAGCTCCAGGGAGAGGTGGGACAGGGGCACCGCCTGGGTGCGTGGTTCGGCGGCCGTCTCGCGGAACACCGCTTCCGTCATGGCCGCCCCCAGCAGTCGTCGTCGGTCAGACGTCGCGCGATCTCCTCCAGCGCCTCCAGTGTCTCCTTGTTGGCGATCTGCGTGGAGAGGACGTCCTCTTCGGTGATGAGCTGTTCGCGCCACTGCAGGATGGGTTCCAGGGGTACGGTGCCGAGCACCACGCTGTCGCCGATGCGGTGTTCCGCGGCGAGCCGGCGCAGCGCCTCGTCGCAGGACTGCATCCAGGCGGCCTGGGCGGGCGAGCCCTGGGACCACAGCGGTGAGTCCGGATCGGGTACGGCGGCCCGTACGAAGCGGACGGCGCCCTGCAGCGCCTCCTCGTCGTGGCCGCGTTCCACGCCGCCCCTGATGATGCCGTGGTCCTTGTGGACGAGTCCGGCGGCGGCGATCACGTGCTGCCGGGTCCAGCGGTGGAAGACCAGCCAGCGGAAGGGCACGTAGCGCATCCGGGGGTGGGCGGTCGCGGCGAGGACCATGTCGACGGCGTAGCTGCGGCCGGCGCTGAGGTCGACGACGACCAGGTCGAACTCGCCGTGCAGCCGCAGCAGGAGGTCGACGCACCGCTCGAGGGCGTCCTCGCCGGTGGCGAACTCGCCGCCGCCGGCGTCGCCGGGGAGCAGCACCAGACGGCCGGCCTGGTTGGGCCGGGCGCGCAGTTGGGGGTGCTCGGTCTGCCGCCAGATGTCGATCCTGGCCGGTTCGGTGACGGTGCCCTCCAGGTAGGAGTGCAGGCCGCTCTCCTCTGTGCCGCGCATCGCGCCGGGTACGTCGAAGACGGCGGCGGCGGTGGGCGAGCCGAAGTCGAAGTCCGCGTAGGCCACGTGGTCGCCGGTGAGGGCGCGCTGGTAGGCCAGGTTGGCACTGGTCACCGAGCGGCCGGTGCCTCCTTTGTCGGAGGCGGCGAAGACGAGCACGGCTCACACCTCCTGCGCGGCTGCGCCTCGGGCCTGGGCCAGGGTGTCGAGTTCCTGGAGCACGGGCAGGGCCAGGGCGAACGCGGTCGCGGGCCGGTCGTCGACCAGGCTCCGGGCGTGGTCCAGGCGGCTTTCTATGCTCCGCATGGCCCGGCCCCGGCTGCCGTCGGCGCTGGTGGACGCCTCCAGTTGTTCCCTGCCGAAGAGGTGGGTGGCCTCGCTGAGCAGGTCCCGGGCCAGCTGGGCGAGTTCGGGGCTGCGGATGGGCTGTTGTTCGTAGAGGTTGCGGGCGGCGACCAGGCACTCGGTGACGCGTTCGGTGATGCTCCAGGAGAGGCGCCGGCCCACGCGTGTGTCCGGGTAGACGGCCCGTGCGTTGTCCCAGAGGCCTGCTCCCTCGCCGTCCTCGATGCGCCGGTTCCACAGGTGCTCGAACGCCTGCTCGCCCAGGCGGAGCAGCCGGTCCTGCGCGTCGATGTTCCGGGAGAGTTCCGCGAGCTGGACGATCCGTTTGAGCAGCTGGGCCGAGAAGTCGGTCATCCGCCACTGCAGCAGCGCGCCGGAGCGCTCGGAGCCGGCGAGTGGCATGGTGACGCCCGGGTTGTGCAGCTCGATGGTGGGATCGTTCCTGGTCATGCGGCTGGTGACGCGACCGCGGTCGGCGAGGCGCTCCATGATGGCGACGGTGCGGGTGAGGTCGTCGTCGGTGGCCCTCCGGCGGACCAGGTCGTGGACGAGGATGGCCGCGACGGTGAGGGAGAAGTACTCCGATTCCAGCCGCAGTCCGGTGGTCTGCCAGGGCAGGTCCTCCAGGGGCCAGCGCTCGCTGCCGAAGCGGGCGATGGCCGACCAGTACTGCTGGCTGAGCTCCCAGCGCAGGCGTAACGCCTCGGCGAGTTTCTGCTGGTCGGCGTCGAGCAGTCCCAGGGTCAGGGTGCGGTCGGAGAACAGGTCCTGGATGCCGTCCAGGGCGATGACGGTGAAGTACACGTAGGGCAGCCGGTCGGCGATGCCGTCGGGCTGGCCGGGGACCTGGACGTCCAGGTCGGTGATGGTCGGCGCGTCCTTGACCACGCCCCAGGCCCAGCCGCACTCGAAGAGCTGGCTCTCGTCGCGGATGCTCTCGTCGACCTGGATGCCGCGGCTGAGGCTTTCGATGATCGTGGCGCGCAGCGGGCGGAACCGGCGGGAGAACTGCTGGAGGACGGCCCGGTCGGACTGTCTGTCCTGGCCGATGACCTGGATGAGCCGTCGGCCCTGTTCGGACTCGGCGTCGAAGACGTTGACGGTGAAGGAGCGCAGGAGACTGATCATCGCGGCGGTCAGCCGGGTGTTCGTGGCCTCCCTCAGCTCGCCGAGGGCCTTGCGCACGTCGGGGCGGGTGGTGCTGGTCTCGTAGACCTTGAGGAATCCGAGCGTGGCGAGGCAGAGCGTGACGGACATGGAGTAGGAGTCGACCACACCCAGCTGGTACTGCTCGTGGGTGAGTTTCTGCTGGGGCTCGGCCGGCCTGAAGTAGTGTCCGCCGGCGAAGGTGGGGCTGTCGTCGGGGCCGGTGTGGCTGCGCATGAACTGGGAGAGCGCGGTGATCAGGTTGGGCGGGATCTCCAGCCGGCTGCCGACCCCCTCCAGCGCGCGCAGCACGTCCCGTTCGGTGGTGTCCGGTTGGTCGAGGCGGAACGCGGGGACCTCGGTGGCGGGGTAGAGCAGGCAGAGCAGCCGCTCGGCGTCGGCGACGCTGCTCAGTCCGTCGGTGTCCTCCCGGACGAGCTTTCCGTCGTCGAACGAATGGCGGGCCATGGCCCGCCAGATGTCCAGCATGTGCTGCCGTGGCTTGATCTGCATCCCCCCACCCCTCGTACAGATCTCGTTGCCCTGTGTTCAGACATGGTCCCCGTTCCTACGGGGTGGCAATCGCCGAATTCCGCCGCCCCAGCGCGAGGATCATTCCCTCGTGACCCGGCCGCACCATGTGGTCCATGTCGTGGATTTCCAGCTCGGCGGTGAAGGGTTCCAGGCTCTCCCGGACCCGGTCCGCGTTCACCCGGTAGGCGGGGTACTTGTGTGCGCCGACCTGATATCCGAGCGATTCCTTCATGAATGCCGCGGCGAAGGGGGCTCCCCCGTTCAGCGCGTCCATGAAGCACTCCACTCCCCGCCGGAACTCGTCGGGGCACTCGGACATCGAGTCGGCGACGAAGAACATCGTGCCGATGTCCCAGCGCCGCTGTCCGTCGAGGTCCAGCAGGTTGGCGCGTTCCACCCGGACGATCTCGCCGAACCGGCTCCGCGGCTCGACGTCCCGGTAGGCGGGAGCCCGACCCAGTACGTCCCAGAACGCGTCCCACGCCGTGTCGTACCCTCCGCCGGACGCCTGTTTCTCCAGGTACTCGACGTTCGGAGTCGCGTATTCCAGAAGGAGGATCTTTTCGCACCAGGGCAGCATGGCCAGGGCCGGATAGAGGTTCGCGCCGGCGCCGACGTCGACTCCGCGGACCGAGGCCGGAACACCCTGCTCGTAGCAGCGGCTGAAATAGTCGCGCATGAGCCCTACGATCAGCAGATCGACCTCGAGCGGGGTGCGGTAATTGAGGTCGACGTACACCTCCGGATCGAACTGCGCCCATGGCGCGTCGGCGTTGCGATCCATCATCACCCTGCCAAGTTCCATTCAGTGTCGGACAAGACCGTGTGCCCGGCGCACGAGTCCCCGGTGGACGTCGGCGGACGAAGAAGCGACTCCGGTGCTCGCACGGTAAGCCCGGTCGGCACGCGGAGACAGCCAGGAACACGCCAGTCCTCCGTGACCGGGCGCACATCAGGCGCACGCCAGCACAGTCCTGTCACACCTGAACTCGCCCTTGCATGCGGCGAGTTGGACGCTCACTCTAGCCAGAAGCAGCGACCGGCCGCCACCGGGGTCCGCATTCCCCCCTTCGTGTGAACGGCGGCCACGGCTGCCGCGTTGACGTCTCACGTCCCGACTGGGGGTGGCATGACCGCCGAACCGCTTGAGCGCGCCCTGGACCACGAGGAGCGCCTCACCCGGCCGACACCTCTACCGGAACCACGGCCCCCGCTGCTGCGGACGGCACGGGAGTCCGATCTGCCCGAACTGCAGCGGCTCGACGAGGAGGTCTTCCAGGAGGTCGCCTATCCGGCGTTCCTGCTGCGGCAGCTCTTCGACCTGTACGCCGGTCACGCCGGTCATCTGCTCGTCCTCGACGACGGCGACGGCCGGCTGCGCGGCTACGTCCTGGCGGCCACCACGGCGATCAGCCGGGACAGCTGGATCCTCGGCCTGTGCGTGGCCCAGGACCGGCGCCGGCACGGGCTGGGCCGGGAGCTGATGGTGGAGATCCTGGCGCGGCTGCGCCACTGCGGGACCGAACGGGTCCGGCTGACCGTGGAGCCCGCCAACGACGCCGCGATCCTGCTCTACCGTTCCCTGGGTTTTTGCCCGGAGCCGCCGGACGGGGGGCTGCGCCGGGACTACTTCGGTCCGGGTGAGGACCGGGAGGTGATGTGCCTCCTGCTGTGACGCGCCTCGCGCTGTCCCGCGGCGGCCGGCCCGCCACCGCGTCAGGACGGCGTCCGTGCCGCCGCCAGCAGGCGGGTCACGTCGTCCGAGCAGATGGTGAGGGCCGCGCCCACGGTGGTCAGGGCGTCGCGTTCGGCGGGGGTGTAGGGGCCGTCGGCGAGGGCGATGCGAGCGCCCTGCAGGAGGATCGACTCACGGCCCGGCGCGGCGAGGTGCGGGGCCAGGGGGTCCAGGGCCTCGTGCAGCTCGATCGCCAGACCCGCCGTGCAGGGCTCCCCGGTGAAGCGGCCGGTGTCCGCCTCCAGCGCCTCGACGAGCGCGGCCAGCTGCTCCTCCGTGCAGTCGTCGAAGCCGGCGGCGCGCACCCCGGCCGCGGCCGTCTCCAGGGAGGCGCGCGAGCAGGTGCCGCCGGCGGCCAGCACCGCGAGGGCGACGGTGTGGACGGCGTCGCGGAGCATCGCGGAGAAGCGGGTGGTGGTGGGGTGGTCCAGGACGTCGGTGCCGAAGTGACGGCGGCAGGCCGCGCATTCGACGACCGGCCCGGTCTCGCCGCGCGGCAGCACCGGCACGCCGAGCAGGGCGAAGCGGCGGTGTCCGGTCAGCCGCTGGTAGTTGCGGTCGCCGCCGCAGCCGGGGCAGAAGAACTCCCCGTCGCCGACGGCCGTCCACGCGGTGCGGGTGCCCAGCAGGCGCGACAGTCTGGCGGCAGCGGCACGGCCGTTGGGTCCCCGTCCTGGCAGCACGTCGCACCTCCATAACCGCCACAGCGTCGTCGCCGCGCTTGCGTGATGTTAGCCACATCCATGAGGTGGAGTCAGTACCCGGGACGAGACCTTTCCGTGACCCGCACATGGAGATGGCCGGTATACGACGGGGCCCCGCCCGCCGATTTCCGGCGAGCGGGGCCTCGAACCGCCGATTCGGCTGGTCAGCGCGTTGCGCGGTTGACGGCCGAGACGACCGCCTTCAGCGAGGCCCGCGTGGTGTTCGCGTCGATTCCGATGCCCCACAGCACCTTGTCGCCGATCGCGCACTCGATGTAGGAGGCGGCCTGCGCGGAGGCGCCCTCGCTCATCGTGTGCTCCTGGTAGTCCAGCAGCCGTACGTCGATGCCGACGCCCTGCAGCGCGTGGAAGAACGCCGAGATCGGGCCGTTGCCGCTGCCGACCAGGGTGGTCTCCGTGCCGTCGACCGTGGCCTCGACGGTGAGGGTGTCCACGCCGTCGCGGTCGGTGGTGGACTGGCCGTTGGCGACCTGGATACGGCCCCAGGGGTTCTCCGGGTTGGGCAGGTACTCGTCCTGGAAGACGTCCCAGATCGCGGTCGGCGTGATCTCGCCGCCCTCGGCGTCCGTCTTCGCCTGGATCAGCTTGGAGAACTCGATCTGCATCCGGCGCGGCAGGTCCAGCTTGTGGTCGTTCTTCAGGACGTACGCGATGCCGCCCTTGCCGGACTGCGAGTTGACGCGGATGACGGCCTCGTAGGAGCGGCCGACGTCCTTGGGGTCGATGGGCAGGTACGGGACCGCCCACTCGATGTCGTCGACGGTGACGCCCCTGGCCTTCGCGTCGGCCTCCATGGCGTCGAAGCCCTTCTTGATGGCGTCCTGGTGGGAGCCGGAGAAGGACGTGTAGACCAGGTCACCCACGTACGGGTGGCGCGGGTGGACCTCCATCTGGTTGCAGTACTCCCACGTACGACGGATCTCGTCGATGCCGGAGAAGTCGATCTGCGGGTCGACGCCCTGGGAGAACAGGTTCATGCCCAGGGTGACCAGGTCGACGTTGCCGGTGCGCTCGCCCTGCCCGAACAGGCAGCCCTCGACGCGGTCGGCGCCGGCCATCAGCGCCAGCTCGGCGGCGGCGACGGCCGTACCGCGGTCGTTGTGCGGGTGGACCGACAGACAGACGTACTCGCGGCGGGACAGGTTGCGGCCCATCCACTCGAAGCGGTCCGCGTGCGTGGACGGGGTGGAACGCTCCACGGTGGCGGGCAGGTTGAGGATGATCTCGCGGCCCGGACCGGGCTGGTAGGTGTCCATCACCGCCTCGCAGACCTCCAGGGCGAAGTCCAGCTCGGTGTCGGTGAAGATCTCGGGGCTGTACTGGTAGCCGAACTCCGTCTCCGGGCCCAGCAGCTTCTCGGCGTACTCCATGACCAGCCGGGTGCCGTCGACGGCGATCTGCTTGATGTCGTCCCTGGAGCCGCGGAAGACCACGCGGCGGAAGACGGGCGCGGTGGCGTTGTACAGGTGGACGGTGGCGCGCCTGGCGCCCTTCAGGGACTCCACCGTGCGCTCGATCAGGTCCTCGCGGGCCTGGGTCAGTACGGAGATGGTGACGTCGTCCGGGATGGCGTCCGGGTCCTCGATGATCGAGCGTACGAAGTCGAAGTCGGTCTGGCCGGAGGCCGGGAAGCCGACCTCGATCTCCTTGTAGCCCATCCTGACCAGCAGGTCGAACATCGCGCGCTTGCGGGCGGGCGACATGGGGTCGATCAGGGCCTGGTTGCCGTCGCGCAGGTCGGTGGAGAGCCAGCGGGGGGCGGTGGTGATCCGCGCTTCCGGCCAGGTGCGGTCGGGGATGTCGACCTGCTCGTAGCGGCTGTACTTGCTGATCGGCATGGAACTGGGCTGCTGGCGGTTCGCCATGATGCGGGGGCTCCTCGGTGTGTCCTGATGGACGGCCGACGGCGCAGCGCCAAACTCCGCGGGGAGGGGGTCGGCCTCTACTGGGGACCCTCACCGCGGCAGCTAAGGAGAAGCAGCCCGAAACGCATGATGCTCCGCAGCTTAACCGAGTCGTCCACCGTGCGAAGGTCCGTATCAGTATGCGGGACCGGAGGGATGAACGGGACAAAAAGTGCCGTATACCACTTCAAGGGATCACGGGAGGCCGGATGCGGCCCGATTTCCCTCATCGTGGTTGCGGGTGGTGACATGCGGGTCACGCAGTGCGATGGTTCCGGACATGACCACGAACAGGGGCTTCGTGCCCGTCTTCTGCACCATCGTCCCGCCGCACGTCCTCGACCGCCTCGCGCAGGCCGAGGACCCCGTGCTCCACGGCCCCGCGCGCCGGACCCTCCGGCGCGACGCCTACGAGCGCACCCAGCGCCGGCTGACCACCGTCGTCGGCGCGCCGGCCGTCGCCGCGCTCGCCGAGGCCGAGCCCGGCAAGCCCCGGCGCACCGTGTACGACGCCCGGCACGGCACCGACCTGCCGGGCACCAAGGTGCGCGGCGAGAAGGACGCGCCCGGCCAGGACGCCACCGTCAACCGCGCCTACGCCGGTCTCGGCGCCACGTTCGAGCTGTTCCTGAAGGCGTACGCCCGCGACTCGATCGACGGCGACGGGCTGCCGATGGACGCGACCGTGCACTACGACGAGGACTACAACAACGCCTTCTGGAACGGCGAGCAGATGGTGTTCGGCGACGGGGACGGGGAGATCTTCCTCGACTTCACCCTCCCCATCGACGTCATCGGCCACGAACTCGCCCACGGCGTCACGCAGTACACCGCGAACCTGACCTACTTCGGCCAGCCGGGCGCGCTCAACGAGTCGGTGTCGGACGTCTTCGGCGCGCTCATCAAGCAGTACACGCTCGGCCAGACCGCCGACGAGGCCGACTGGCTGATCGGGGCCGGGCTGCTCGCCCCGCGCGTCACGGGCAAGGCGCTGCGCTCCATGAAGGAGCCGGGCACGGCGTACGACGACGACGTCCTCGGAAAGGACCCGCAGCCCGCGACGATGGACGACTACGTCCGCACCGGCCGCGACAACGGCGGCGTGCACATCAACTCGGGCATCCCGAACCACGCCTTCTACCTGGCGGCCACCACCCTCGGCGGGCACGCCTGGGAGCGGGCGGGGCAGGTCTGGTACGACGTGCTGACCGGCGGTGAGCTGGAACAGGACGCGAAGTTCACGGACTTCGCGACGCTGACGGTGAAGGCGGCGCGTGCCCGGTACGGGGAGGGCGAGGAACTCCAGGCGGTGTCGAAGGCCTGGGAGCGGGTGGGAGTGCGGACGCTGTAGTTCCGTACTAGACAGGGACCCATGCGTATTCAGGTGCGGCGCACGGGCGGGTTCGCGGGGATCGAGCGGCAGGCCGAGGTGGACACCTCGGGCCGTGCCGACGCCCACGAGTGGCACGCCCTGGCCGAGCGGGTCATGGCCACCGGCCGGGACACCCCGCCGGTGGGGGTTCCGGACGGCTTCGGCTACCGGATCACGGTGGACGGGAGGTCGGTGTACTGCGCGGATCCCCGATTGACCGGGGAACAGCGGGAGTTGATCAGGAGGGTGCTGAAGGAGGGTGCTTAACCCGCCTCGGTGGCACGGGCGTTGACTTGGCCCGGCTCGGGTGCCGATGATCCGGTCCATGGCGACGACGAACCCGCTCCCCCGTTTCCCGGCCGGTTTCCTGTGGGGGGTGTCGACCTCGGCACACCAGATCGAGGGAGCGGTGGACGCGCGTGAGGCGTCCGTGTGGGACGTGTTCACGGACGGGCCGGGGCGGGTGCGGGACGGCTCGACGGCGGCGGTGGCCTGCGACCACGTGCACCGCCATCGCGAGGACGTGGCGCTGCTGGCGGGCCTGGGCGTGGACGCGTACCGCTTCTCGGTCTCCTGGCCGAGGGTGCGGGCGGAAGGCGGCCTGGACTTCTACGACCGGCTGGTCGACGAGCTGTGCGCGGCGGGCGTACGGCCGGTGCCGACGCTGTTCCACTGGGATCTGCCGGTGGGGCTCGACTGGCTGGAGCGGAGCACGGCGGAACGGTTCGCGGAGTACGTGTCGAAGGTCGCCGGGCGGCTCGGCGACCGGGTGACGAAGTGGATCACCCTCAACGAGCCCGCCGAGCACACCCTGCTGGGACACGCGCTGGGCGTGCACGCACCCGGCCGGAAACTGCTCTTCGACGCGCTTCCCGTGGCCCACCACCAACTCCTCGCGCACGGCCTGGCCGTACGGGCGCTGCGGGCGTCGGGTGCGGGTGACATCGGGATCGCGAACTCCCACGGTCCGACCTGGCCGGCGTCACGGGACGAGGCGGATGTGGCGGCGGCCGACTTCTACGACCTGCTGCTCAACCGCCTCTTCGCCGACCCGCTGCTGCTGGGCCGCTACCCGGAGGGCGTCGGCGAGCTGATGCCGGGCGACGTCGAGGCGGACCTGAAGGTCGTCGCGGAGCCACTGGACTGGTACGGGATCAACTACTACGCACCGACGAGCGTGGGCGCGCCGCAGGGCACGGAGATCGACTTCGGCGGGGTCCGGATGCCGGCCGAACTCCCCTTCTCGGTACGGGAGACCGAGGGACACCCGGTGACGGACTTCGGCTGGCCCGTGGTCCCGGAGGCCCTCACGGAACTCCTCACCACCTTCCGCACCCGGTACGGCGACCGCCTCCCGCCGGTGGTCATCACCGAGAACGGCTGCGCGTACGACGGTCTGGACGACCGGGACCGCATCACCTACCTCGACGGCCACATCCGCGCACTGCACCGGGCGGTGGAGGCGGGCGTGGACGTGCGCGGCTACTTCGTGTGGTCGCTGATGGACAACTTCGAGTGGGCGGAGGGCTACGCCCGCCGCTTCGGGCTGGTCCATGTCGACTTCCGCACGCTGGAGCGGACCCCGAAGGCGTCGTACGGCTGGTTCAGGGAGTTGCTGCGCGAGCAGCGCGCGTGATCAGAAGCCCAGGCGGCGCAACTGCTTCGGGTCCCGCTGCCAGTCCTTGGCGACCTTGACGTGCAGATCGAGGAAGACGGGGGTTCCGAGGAGCGCCTCGATCTGCTTGCGGGACTTGATGCCGACGTCCTTCAGACGCTTGCCCTTGGGGCCGATGACGATGCCCTTCTGGCTGGGGCGCTCGATGAACAGGTTGGCGTGGATGTCGAGGAGGGGCTTGTCGGCGGGGCGGTCCTCGCGCGGGAGCATTTCCTCGACGACCACGGCGATGGAGTGCGGGAGCTCGTCGCGGACGCCTTCCAGGGCCGCCTCGCGGATCAGTTCCGCGACCATGACCTGCTCGGGTTCGTCGGTGAGGTCGCCCTCGGGGTAGAGCGCCGGGCCCTCGGGCATCAGGGGGATCAGCAGGTCCGCCACCAGGCCGACCTGCTTGTTCGCGGTCGCCGAGACCGGGATGATCTCGGCCCAGGCGATGCCCAGCTCCTGGCCCAGCTGGTCGACGGCGATCAGCTGCTCGGCCAGCGCCTTGCTGTCCACCAGGTCGGTCTTGGTGATGATCGCGATCTTCGGGGTCCTCTTGATCCCGGCCAGTTCCTTGGCGATGAAGCGGTCGCCGGGGCCGAGCTTCTGGTCGGCGGGGATGCAGAAGCCGATCGCGTCGACCTCGGCCCAGGTGGCGCGGACCACGTCGTTCAGCCGCTCGCCGAGCAGGGTGCGCGGCTTGTGCAGGCCGGGGGTGTCCACCAGGATCAGCTGCGCGTCCTCGCGGTGCACGATCCCGCGCACGGTGTGCCGGGTGGTCTGCGGCCGGTTCGAGGTGATCGCCACCTTCTGCCCGACCAGAGCGTTCGTGAGGGTGGACTTGCCCGCGTTGGGGCGGCCCACGAAGCAGGCGAAGCCGGCCCGGTGGACAGCTTCGGCGGGCTGCTCGGATGACTGGGTACGAACACTCATGCCGCCCATTCTCCCTGATGCGGGAGACCGCGCCGTACCACCGTCCGGAACGGGCGCCGGACCGGGCACCCGTGAGGGCCCGGTCCGGCCGCCCGCCCGGTGGAGTCGGTCGAAGACGAACGGTCCCGGTGCCCGCGGCGTGGTCGCCGTGCGGGTGATGGTGTGGGCGTCTCTCCCGGCTGAAGCGGGGGGATCCAGCCCTCGCGGGTCGGGGTCTCCGCTTCATCGACAGCAGCCGACCCGTCCGAACGGCAGGCGGGAATCCGGCCTGCTCACCGCCGGTGACAGACGGGTGCCCCGCGCGGTCTCAGCCCGCGGTGACCGTCTCCCGGACCGTGCCGTCCGTACCCGCCACCAGGACCGGGGTCTTGGGGCCGCCGAGGTCCCGTACGGCCGCGCGGTCCTCGGGCGACGCCGACTCCGCCTCGGTCACCACGGCCGCCGCCTCCAGCGACTTCGCGCCGGACGCCACGGCCATCGCCACCGCCGTCTGCAGGGCGCTGAGCTTCAGGGAGTCCAGCGCCACGGTCCCGGCGACATACGTCCGCCCGGTCTCGTCGCGTACGGCGGCCCCCTCGGGCACGCCGTTGCGGGCCCGCGCGGAACGGGCCAGGGTGACGATCTTGCGGTCCTCGGGGTCGAGCGCGCTGCTGTCGGTCATGATCCGAGCATAAAGGGGGTTCAGGGGCGGTCGAGGCGGAGGCGGTCGGCTCGCGGCAGACCGGCCACGACCAGGTCGTACGAGTCCTCGACCAGCTCCCGGACCAGGCGGTCCGGGAGGGTGCCGTCCACCGTCACCGTGTTCCAGTGGCGCTTGTTCATGTGGTAGCCGGGGGCGATCAGGTCCGGGTGCTCGGCGCGGAGCCTGATCGCGTCCTCCGGGCCGCACTTGAGGTTGACCGTGAGGGGCTCGGCGTCCAGGTTCGTCAGGGCGAAGAGCTTGCCCAGGACCTTGAAGACGGAGGTCTCCGGGTTGAAGGGGAACTCCTCCACGGCCGCGTTGAAGGACAGGCACAGGGCCCGCAGCTGCTGCGGGGTCACTCCGGCCCCTCCTCCTCGTCGGCGGACGGGTCCGCCGGGCCCACCGGCTCCACCAGCACCGTCACGATCTTGTTCCGGCGTCCTGCCGCCGTCTCGGCGGTCAGCCGCAGCTCGCGGGCGTCGGGGAGCTCGACCACGGACGAGGCGCCCGCGATCGGCACCCGGCCCAGGTGCTTGGCGAGCAGGCCGCCGACGGTCTCCACGTCCTCGTCGTCGAACTCCTCCAGGCCGTACAGCTCGCCCAGGTCGGTGATGTCGAGGCGGGCGGTGACCCGGTAGCGGTCCTCGCCCAGCTCCTCCACCGGCGGCAGCTCACGGTCGTACTCGTCGGTGATCTCGCCGACGATCTCCTCGAGGATGTCCTCGATGGTGACGATGCCGGCCGTGCCGCCGTACTCGTCGACGGCGACGGCGACGTGGTTGCGCTCCTTCTGCATCTCACGCAGCAGATCACCGGCGTTCTTGGTGTCGGGCACGAAGAACGCCGGGCGCATCGCCGTGGACACCAGTTCGCTCTCGGCGTCCCGGCTGATGTGCGTCTTGCGGGCCAGGTCCTTGAGGTAGACGATCCCGACGATGTCGTCCTCGCTCTCGCCGGTCACCGGGATGCGGGAGAAACCGGAGCGCAGGGCGAGGGTGAGGGCCTGGCGGATGGTCTTGTACCGCTCGATCACCACCAGGTCGGTGCGCGGCACCATGACCTCGCGCACGAGCGTGTCGCCCAGTTCGAAGACCGAGTGCACCATGCGGCGCTCCTCGTCCTCGATCAGTGACTCCTTCTCCGCGAGGTCCACCATCGCGCGCAGCTCCGCCTCGGAGGCGAAGGGTCCGCGCCGGAAGCCCTTGCCGGGGGTGAGCGCGTTGCCGATGAGGATGAGGAGCGACGGGATCGGGCCCATGATCCGCGCGAGCGGCACCAGGACGTACGCGGCGGCCGTGGCCGTGTTCAGCGGGTGCTGGCGGCCGATGGTGCGCGGGGACACCCCGACGGCGACGTACGAGACGAGGACCATGATCGCGATGGCGATCAGCAGGGCCTCGGCGGTCCCGTCGAACTCCTTGAGGCAGCCGTAGGTGATCAGCGAGGCGGCGGCCATCTCGCAGGCGACGCGGACCAGCAGCGCCACGTTGAGGTAGCGGGTGGGGTCGCCGGCGACCTGCGCGAGCTTGGCGCCGCCCCGGCGGCCGGAGCGTACGGCCTCCTCGGCGCGGAAGCTGGAGACGCGCGCGAGGCCGGCCTCCGCGGAGGCGGCCAGCCAGGCGACGACGACCAGGGCGATCGCGCCGAGGACGAGTGTCGGACTCATGACACGGTCGGGGCCGGGGACGGGCCGGTGAGGCCCTTCTCCGCGCGCCAGCCGTCCACGATGGCCGCCTGCAGACCGAACATCTCGGCCTTCTCGTCCGGTTCCTCGTGGTCGTAGCCCAGCAGGTGCAGCACACCGTGGACGGTGAGCAGCTGGAGCTCCTCGTCCATGCTGTGCCGCGTCTCCGCTTCCTCGCCCTGCTTGGCGGCGACCTCGGGGCAGAGCACGATGTCGCCGAGCAGCCCCTGCGGGGGCTCGTCGTCGTCCTTGGACGGGGGCCGCAACTCGTCCATGGGGAACGACATGACGTCCGTCGGCCCGGGCAGGTCCATCCACTGGAGGTGCAACTGCTCCATGGCGCCGGCGTCCACGACGATCACCGAGAGTTCGGAGAGCGGGTGGATACGCATCCGCGCGAGCGCGTAGCGGGCGATGTCGAGGATCGCCTGCTCGTCGACCTCGGTTCCGGACTCGTTGTTGACGTCGATCGACATCTGGTGCTCGGTCTACTTCCCCTTGTGCCCGGACCGGCCCCGGCCGCCCTTGTGCGTGCCGTTCTCGGTGCCGTGCGTGCTGTCGTACTGCTCGTACGCGTCGACGATACGGCCCACCAGCTTGTGCCGGACGACGTCCTGGGACGACAGCCGGGAGAAGTGGACGTCGTCCAGGCCCTCCAGGATGTCCTGCACCTGCCGCAGGCCGGACTTGGTGCCGCTCGGCAGGTCGACCTGCGTGACGTCACCCGTGATCACTATCTTCGAGTCGAAGCCGAGGCGGGTGAGGAACATCTTCATCTGTTCGGGGCTGGTGTTCTGGGCCTCGTCCAGGATGATGAAAGCATCATTGAGAGTACGGCCTCGCATGTAGGCCAGCGGCGCGACCTCGATGGTTCCCGCCGCCATCAGCCGGGGGATCGAGTCCGGGTCGAGCATGTCGTGCAGCGCGTCGTACAGCGGGCGCAGATACGGGTCGATCTTCTCGTAGAGCGTGCCCGGGAGGAATCCGAGCCGCTCTCCGGCCTCGACCGCCGGGCGGGTGAGGATGATGCGGTTGACCTGCTTGGACTGCAGGGCCTGCACCGCCTTGGCCATGGCGAGGTACGTCTTGCCGGTGCCCGCCGGGCCGATGCCGAAGACGATGGTGTGCTTGTCGATCGCGTCGACGTAGCGCTTCTGGTTGAGCGTCTTGGGGCGGATCGTGCGGCCGCGCGAGGACAGGATGTTCTGCGTGAGCACCTGGGCCGGGGTCTCCTGGCCGTCGCTCTCCCCGTTCTCGCTCGCCTTGAGCATGGCGATCGAGCGTTCCACTGCGTCCTCCGTCATCGGCTGCCCGGTGCGGAGCACCAGCATCATCTCGTCGAACACGCGCGAAATGAGGGCGACCTCGCCTGGGTCGCCGACCGCGCTGATCTCATTGCCCCGGACGTGGATGTCGGCCCCCGGGAAGGCCTTCTCGATCACGCGCAGGAGGGAGTCCCCGGAACCCAGCACGGTCACCATGGGGTGCTGGGCGGGGACGGTGAACTGCACTCTCGCCTGCCCCTGCGCGGGGGTGTGAGCTGTGGGTGTCTGAGTCATGGGCCGGCTCTGAAGGCCTGCGGATCCTCCTCGTCACGGCCGCCCGGCGGAGGGCGGCCTCGCGACTCCCAGGGTACGACGCAGGGGTGACAAGTCCGTAGGACTTTTACGGGACCTCTCGACCAGCCGGGTCGGGACCGTGTCCCGGGCCCGTGGCCCGCATCCCGGCCCGCCGGGTCGGGACCGTGTCCCAGGCCCGCATCCCCACCCCACCGAGCCCGCGCGACGCCGGACCCAGACCCGCGCCCCAACCCCACCGGGCCGGGGCGCCTGAGGCCGTGGCCCGCTTTTCAGCCCCACCGAGCCCGCGCGACGCCGGACCCAGACCCGCACCCCAGCCCCCACCGGGTCGGGGCGCCTGAGGCCGTGGCCCGCTTTTCAGCTCACCGAGTCGGGTGGCGGGTGGGCACGGGCCGGGGGTCCAGGGGGCGGGAGCCCTCTGGCGGGGGTGCAGGGGCGGAGCCCTCGACACGGGGGTGTGGCAGGGGGCGCCCTCGTGCAGCGGGCCCCCGTTTCAAGCCGACCGGCGGAAGCCGATGGTCGGCACCGCCCGCCGCAGCGGCCACGGCCGCACCAGCTCCCCCGAAACCAGCCCCGTCAGGAACTCGTACCGCCGCAGCGCCGAGGGGTCCTGCCCCTCGACCGACCGCACCCGGCGCCACCACGCCCCGATCTCCGTCCACCCCGGCGCCGACAGCGATCCCCCGAACTCCTGCACGGACAGCGCCGCCGTGAGCCCCGCGAAGGCGAGCCGGTCGGCCAGCGGCCACCCCGCCAGCGTCCCCGTGACGAACCCGGCGACGAAGACGTCCCCCGCCCCGGTCGGATCGAGCGCCTCCACCTCGATCGCCGGCACCGACGCGGTCTCCCCCGTACGCCGGTCCACCGCGTACGCGCCCTCCGCCCCGAGGGTGACCACGGCGACCGGCACATGCTCGGTGAGGGCGTGCGCGGCCGCGCGCGGGCAGTCCGTGCCGGTGTACCGCATGGCCTCCGCCGCGTTCGGCAGGAACGCCTCGCAGTGCCGCAGGTCGGGCAGTGCGGCCAGGTCCCACGCCCCGGTGTCGTCCCAGCCGACGTCACCGAAGATCCGGGCCCCCTCGCGCGCGGCCTGCGCGATCCAGGAAGCGCTGCGGCCGGGTGTGAGGGAGGCGATGGCGGCACGCGCGCGGGGCGGGCAGTGGGGAGCCGGTTCCTCGGGGGGAGGTTCGTGGCCGTGGGAGACCATCGTGCGCTCGCCGTCGTAGGCCATGGAGACGGTGACCGGTGAGTGCCAGCCGGGCACGGTGCGCGACGGGGAGAGGTCGATGCTTTCGCCCTGCTCCAGCGTGTCCCAGCAGTACTCGCCGTAGTGGTCGTCGCCGAAGGCCGCCGCGAGGGAGGTGCGCAGGCCGAGGCGGGCCAGGGCGGTGGCCATGTTGGCGACGCCGCCGGGGCTCGACCCCATCCCGCGTGCCCAGGACTCGGTCCCGCGCACCGGGGCGGAGCCGAGGCCGGTGAAGACGATGTCGAGGAAGACGGTGCCGGTGAGGTAGACGTCCCAGGGCGGGTCGTCCGGTGTGCGCAGGGCGGCGAGGGGATCGACCTGGGACGAGCAGGGCGGTCCCTCGATGCGTGCCTTCCTGGTGGACGCCGTCACGGTGCGCTCCCTGACATGGTGCGGTTCAGGCCAGTGTGCACCACGCCACCGACAAGGTGACGGCCGTCACCCCATGTCGCCTCCCGGGGAGGTCACCAGCGCGGCACGGCGGGTGTGGTCCAGTCCGGGTCGGCGACGCGCATGGCCGCCGCGTCGTCGCGGTCCCGCAGGGAGCCGTCGTCGTCGAGCCACCGCCGGTGGAGGGCCGCCAGCCGGTCGCGGTCGAGCTCGACGCCGAGGCCGGGAGCGTCGGAGACCTTCAGGGTGCCGTTCTCGAAGGTGAGGCGTTCGGTGAGGACGTCCTCCGACTGCCAGGGGTAGTGGGAGTCGCAGGCGTGGTGCAGGTTGGGCACGGTGGCCGCCACGTGGGTCATCGCGGCGAGGCTGATGCCCAGGTGGGTGTTGGAGTGCATGGAGACGCCGACGCCGAAGGTGCGGCAGACGGCGGCGAGCTGCTGGGTGTTGCGCAGTCCGCCCCAGTAGTGGTGGTCGGAGAGGACGACCTGGACGGCGTCCCGCGTGAAGGCCTCCTTGATCTCGGCGAACGTCGTCACGCACATGTTGGTGGCGAGCGGCACCCCGGTGCGGGCGGCGACCTCGGCCATGGCGGGGGTGCCGAGCGCGGGGTCCTCCAGGTACTCGAGGACGTCCCCGAGTTCCTCGGCCACCTTCAGCGAGGTCTCCACGGACCAGGCACCGTTGGGGTCGAGGCGCAGGGGGTGTCCGGGGAACGCGGCGGCGAGGGCGCGTACGGCCGCGATCTCCTCGTCGGGCGGGAAGACGCCGCCCTTGAGCTTGAAGGAGGTGAAGCCGTACCGCTCGGTGAAGATCCGGGCCTGTTCGACGACTCCGGCCGGGTCGACGGCGGCGCCCCAGTCGTCCTTCTCGGCGGGGACGCCCTCCGGGTGGCCGGCCCACTTGTAGAAGAGGTACGCGCTGTACTCGACGGTGTCGCGCACCTTGCCGCCGAGCAGGGTGTGCACGGGCAGGCCGAGGCTCTTGCCGAGGGCGTCGAGGCAGGCGACCTCGAGGGCGGAGAGCACGGACAGGCGCAGCTTGTCGGCGGTCTGCACGCCGCGCAGCCCGCCGACGTCGACCTTGCCGGAGACCTGGGAGGCGTCGACGGCCACTTCGTCGGCCTCGGTGAACAGCCTGTTCAGGTCGCCGACCCGGTGACCGACGAGGCGGTCCGCGAGGGGCCCCGCCAGATCCAGGTACTTGGTGTCGCCGTAGGTCTCGCCGAGGCCGGTGGTGCCGTCGGCGGTGACCACCTCGACGATCAGACGGGGGGTGTAGGGCTGGTGGACGCCCTGGGTGTTGAGCAGGGGCGGGTCGGCGACGAGGATCGGCGTCAGCCGGACCTCGGTGACGGTCAGGTCGCGGGAGGTCGGCGTGGTCACAGGGCGGCTCCTACGAGGTCGAGTCCGGTGGTGAGCAGGGTCCGGAGGTCGGCGAGGTCGCCGGGCGCGGGGTCGGTGAGGGGGGCGCGCACGGGGCCCACGGGGCGTCCGCGCAGCCGGGCCGCCGCCTTCACCAGCGACACCGCGTATCCGGGGACGCGGTCGCGCAGTTCGACGAACGGCACGTAGAAGTCGCGCAGCAGCTTGTCGACGGTGCCGTGGTCGCCGTCGCGCAGCGCGGTGAAGCAGGCGTTCGCGATCTCGGGGGCGAAGGCGTGGACGGCGGAGGAGTAGGCGGGGACGCCGACGGTGGCGTAGGCGCGGGCCTGGATCTCGGCGGTGGCGGCGCCGTTGAAGAAGAGGAAGCCCTCGGGGGCGGCGAGGGTGAGGCGCTGCAGCCGGTCGAGGTCGCTGTGGCCGTCCTTGAGGCCGATGACGTTCGGCAGGGTGGCGATCCGCTTGAGCGAGCCGGGGGTGTAGGCGACCTGGCCGCGCTGGTAGGTGATCAGCGGCAGCCGGGTGCGGGCGGAGACCGCCGCCAGCTGGGCGACGAGGCCGTCCTGCGGGGCGGCGACGAGGTAGTGCGGCAGGACGAGGAGGGCGTCGGCGCCGGCGTCCTCGGCGATGCGCGCGAAGCGGGTGGCCTGCGCCCAGCCGTAGCCGATGCCGGCGACGACCGGTACCCGGCCCGCGCTCTCCTCGACGGTGATGGTGACGACCTGCCGGTACTCGTCCTCGTCCAGGGAGAAGAACTCGCCGGTGCCGCAGGCGGGGAAGACGGCGCCGGGGGCGGTGGCGATCCGTTCGGCGACATGGGCGCGGAAGCCGTCCGGGTGGAGGGAGCCGTCCTCGTGGAAGGCGGTGAGCGGGAAGGACAGCACTCCGTTCGCCATTCCGTCCTTCAGGCGTCTTGCCACGGCGGCCGTACCGCTCGGGTCCGTATCGGGACTCACCCTCACCCATCTCCCCATGTAGACGTTATCCATGTATGAAAATGAAGGTTAAGTAGGGGAACGAGAGCCGTCAATGGCCCGGCCCGTACCTCCTCCCGCCGGACTACGATCGGCGCATGTCGGAGACAGGGGGCGTGCGCGAGGTCAAGTCCGCCGCGCGCACGATGGAGGTACTGGAACTGCTCGCCGCGCGCGGTGACCGTCCGGCGCGCCTCCAGGAGCTGGCGGACGCGCTGAAGGTGCCGCGCAGCTCGATGTACGCGCTGCTGCAGACCCTGATCGCGCGCGGCTGGGTCCGCACCGACGTCACCGGCTCGCTGTACGGCATCGGCATCCGCGCCCTGCTCACCGGCACCAGCTACCTCGACTCGGACCCGCGCGTGCGGGCCGTACGCCCGTATCTGGACGAGGCGTCCGACGCGCTGGGCGAGACGATCCACATGGGACGGCTGGACGGCCACGACGTGGCGTACCTGGCGACGCGCGAGTCGCACGAGTACCTGCGGACGATCAGCAGGGTGGGGCGGCGGCTGCCGGCGCACGTGGGCGCGCTCGGCAAGGCGCTGCTGGCGGAGCGGCCGGACGAGGAACTGCCCGAGGGCCCGTACGAGGCGGCCACGCCGAACACGCACACCTCGCGGGAGTCACTGGCCGCCGACCTGGCCGGGGTGCGGGAGCGCGGTTACTCCGTGGACCGTGAGGAGGGCGTGCCCGGGATCATCGGCTTCGGGTTCGCCCTGCGGTACGGCTCCCCCGCGCAGGACGCCATCAGCTGCTCGGTGCCGGTGGCCCGGCTGACGCCGGAGCGGGAGGAGCGGATCGTCGCCGTGATGCGGGAGATCCGGACGAAGGTGGAGACGACGGTTCCCGCAGGTGGCGGAGCCATTCACTGGCGGTAGCGGACGCCTTTACCCGGCCTTCCGGGACTTCAAACGCAAGGGTGATTCAGATCACACCCTGGGCACTCCCGTCGCCCTCCCCTCGCTTGATACAAATTGCCCGCGCGTTCCTGTCCGTCGACGGTCGTCGCCCCCTCCCTCCCCCACGGTCTCCGCACCGTCCCTTCCGCACGCCCCGGGAACGCCCGTGTTCGCCCCCCGCACCACCCCCTGGCCCCTCGTCGCCCTTTTCACGGCCGGGTACCTCGCCCCGTACCTGCTGCCGACCACCGTCGGCCGGCTGGAACGCGGGCTCGGTCTCTCCGCCACCCAGGCGGGAGCCGTCGGCAGCGCGCTGCTGCTGAGCTCCGCGACCGCCGGGTTCCTGCTGGCCTCGCGCGTGGAGCGGGTCGGGGCACGGACCCTGGCCCGGCTGGGCCTGCTGCTGGCCGCCGTCGGCTACGGCGGGGCCGCCCTCACCACCGCCGTACCGGCCGTCGTCGCCGGCGCGGTGATCGGCGGGTTCGGCTCGGGTACGGCCACGACGGTCGCCGCCACCCGGATCGCCGCGGAACGCGACCCGCACCGGGCGTCCGCCCTCGGGCTGCTCAGCGTCTCCGCGCTCGCGGGGGTGGTGTACCTGACGGTGCCGCGCCTGCCGGGACACGGGCTCACCCTGGCCGCCATCGCCCTGACCGCGCTCGCCGTGTGGCCGCTGACGTCCCGGCTGCCGGCCGGCACGCCCGGTCCGCGCCGTACCGGATCCGACGACACCGCCCGCCTGCCGCACCGGCGTTCGGGCATGGTCCTCGCCGGCACCATGCTGCTGTGGTCACTCGCCCAGAACGCGCTGTGGGGCGTGAGCGGACGCATCGGGGTCGGCCAGGCGCACCTCTCCGAGCCGACCGTGGGGGTCGTCTTCGCGGTGGCGCTGGGCGCCGGGCTGCTGGGCGTCCTGGGCGCGGGCGCGCTGGGGCCGCGGCTGGGGCGGGCGCTGCCCATCGGCGGCGGCACGGTCCTCATCGCCGGCTGCATCGCGCTCAGCGCCTCCGCGACCGGTCTGGGCAGCTTCGCCGCCGGTGAGATCGCTTGGAACACGATCTACCCGGTCGTCCTGTCGTACCTGATCGGGCTGGCGGCCTCGCTGGATCCGCGGGGGCGGTGGGCCGTGCTGGTCGGCTCGGCGTCGTCGCTGGGCACGGCCGCGGGGCCGCTGACCGGCAGCGTGCTGTCCGCGCAGGCCGGTTTCCCGGTGATGGGCGTGGTGCTCGGCACCGGTCTGCTGCTGGTAGCGCTGCCGATGACCGCCGTCGCCCTGCACACCGGCGGGCGCCCGCTGCTGCCGGGCGCGGTCCGCCGCCGCGGCGGTCACCCGGCGGCCGTGGTCGCCGCGGCCACGGGCACTCCGACGGGCGCGGTCCCCGAGGTCGGCGCCCCGGAACAGCCGGTGGTGGAGATCCCCCTGGACGGCACCCCGGCCCCGACCCGGGGCACCTACGACACGGCGGCGGCGACGCGGGCGCCCGGCGGCCACTGAACCACCGCGTCACCGCGGGCAGTCGTGCCGCTGGGGCGGCACGGGTGGGCCGGGGGCACCCCCTCCGGGGGAGGCACCCGGCGAGCGCCGGCAGGCGAAACCCGCCCCCGCCCGGCCGAAGCCCCGGCCCGCCGCTCATGGCGGTCAGCCGAAGTCGTACGCCTCCACCTCGGCGAGGCAGCGCGCCCGCCGCTCCTCGTCGTCCTCCAGGAAGGAGGCGAGGAAGGAGTTACGGGCCAGCTCACGCAACCGCTCCGGGCCGAGCCCCAGAGCCTCACGCACCGCGTCGAAGTTGTCCCCGGCGTAGCCACCGAAGTACGCCGGGTCGTCGGAGTTGACCGTGCACATCAGACCGGCGTCGAGCATCGCGGGCAGCGGATGACCGGCAAGGGTGTCGACCGTACGCAGCCGCACGTTCGACAGCGGGCACAGCGTCAGCGGCACGCGCTCCCGCACCAGCCGCTCCACCAGCGCCGGGTCCTCCACACAGCGCAGCCCGTGGTCGACCCGTTCCACGCCGAGGACGTCCAGCGCCTCGGTGATGTACTCCGGCGGCCCCTCCTCACCGGCGTGCGCCACGCGCCGCAGCCCCAGCGCGGCGGCGGCCTCGTACACCTCACGGAACTTCACCGGCGGATGCCCGACCTCCGCCGAGTCGAGCCCGACGCCAATGATCCGGTCCAGATACGGCTTCGCGGCGTCCAGGGTGGCCAGCGCCGACCCGGCGGACCCGTCCCGCAGGAAGCACATGATCAGCCGGGTGGAGACGCCGTGCGTCTCCTCGCTCCTGCCCAGCGCCCGCCACAGCCCCTCGACCACCGTGCCCATGTCGACACCGCGCGCGATGTGCGCCTGCGGATCGAAGAAGATCTCCGCGTGCCGCACGCCCTGCGCGGCGGCGCGGGCGAGGTAGGCGTCGGCGAGGTCCTCGAAGTCCCGCTCGGTGCGCAGCACGGCCATGAGCTCGTAGTACAGGTTCAGGAAGGACTGCAGGTCCTCGAAGCGGTACGCCTCGCGGAGCGCGTCGGTGTCGGCGTGGGGCAGCTCGACGCCGTTGCGCGCGGCAAGCGCGAAGGCCAGCTCGGGCTCAAGGGTCCCTTCGATATGAAGGTGCAGTTCGGCTTTCGGTATGGGCATCGAAATATCGTACGGCGGTTTCACCGACGCTTCGGAAGCGCCACCCGTTGCAGGTCACGTGCCACGGTCAGCTCACCCTCGTACCCGGCCGCCCGCGCCTGCCGCTCGAACTCCTCCGGGTCGGTGTAGCGCTGGCTGAAGTGGGTGAGGACGAGGTGCCGTACGCCCGCCTCCCGCGCCACCCGGGCCGCCTGCCCGGCGGTCAGGTGGCCGAAGTCGACGGCGAGTTCCTCGTCCTCGTCGAGGAACGTGGACTCGATGACCAGCATGTCGCAGCCCTCGGCGAGCGCGTGCACCCCGTCGCACAACCGGGTGTCCATCACGAACGCGAACCGCTGCCCGCGCCGCACCTCGCTGACCTCCTCCAGCGGGACCCCGCCGAGCGTGCCCTCGCGCTGGATGCGGCCGACGTCCGGGCCCTTGATGCCGTGCGCGGCCAGCCGGTCGGGGAGCATGCGCCGGCCGTCGGGTTCGACCAGCCGGTAGCCGTACGCCTCGACGGGGTGGGACAGCTTCCGCGCCTCCAGCGTGTAGCCGGGGGTACGGGCGAGGGGGCCGTCCGTGTCGACCGGGGCCTCGGTGAGGGCGACCGTCTCGCGGTAGGCGGTGGCGTACCGCAGGCGGTCGAAGAAGCGCTGCCCGGAGCGCGGGTAGTGGGCGGTGATCTCGTGCGGCACCTTGTCGAGGTTGACGCGCTGGATCACCCCGGCGAGGCCGAGGGAGTGGTCGCCGTGGAAGTGGGTGACGCAGATCCGGTTCAGGTCGTGGGCGGCGGCCCCGGCGCGCAGCATCTGGCGCTGAGTGCCCTCGCCGGGATCGAACAGGATGCCCTCGCCGTCCCAGCGCAGCAGGTAGCCGTTGTGGTTGCGGTGCCGGGTGGGGACCTGGCTGGCGGTGCCGAGGACCACCAGTTCACGTGCGGACAAGGCGGCTTATCCGGGGGGCCACTCGAGACCACGACCGCCCAGGACGTGGGCGTGCGCGTGCCAGACGGTCTGACCGGCGCCGGCGCCGGTGTTGAAGACGATCCGGTAGCTCTCCAGCTTTTCCTCGTCGGCGACGGCCCGCGTCTCCCGCAGCACGTCCGCGGCGAGCTCGGGCGCGGCGGCGGCGAGGGCGGCGGCGTCCCGGTGGTGCGCCTTCGGGATCACCAGCACATGGGTGGGCGCCTGGGGGTTTATGTCACGGAACGCGACGGTGGTCCCGGTCTCCCGCACGATCGTCGCGGGAATGCTCCCGTCGACGATCTTGCAGAACAAACAGTCGTCCTGAGGCTCCCCAGCCATGAACCCTCCTCAAGCCAGCTGATCACGTAGCCAGCATCGTACCCGCGGGCAGTGGTGCCACAGGGCCGCACGGGTGGGCCGGGGCGCCCCCGCTCAGGACAACACCGGCGGCACCTTCGCCGGCGTCGACTCCAGCGCCTCCAACGCCAGCCTCACCGCCTCGTCCAGCTGCGGATCCCGCCCCGCCGCGTGATCCTGCGGCCGCTGCACGACCTCCACATCGGGATCGACCCCGTGGTTCTCCACGTCCCACCCGTAACCCTCCAGCCAGAAGGCGTACTTGGGCTGGGTCACCAGCGTCCCGTCGACCAGCCGGTACCGGCTGTCGATCCCGATCACCCCACCCCACGTACGGGTACCGACCACCGGCCCGATCCCCAGCGCACGGATCGCCGCGTTCACGATGTCCCCGTCGGACCCGGAGAACTCGTTGGCGACGGCCACGACCGGACCCCGCGGTGCATCCCGCGGATAGCTCTCCGCCCGCATCCCGCGGGGCAGGTCCCACCCCACGATCCGCCGGGCCAGCTTCTCCACCACGAGCTGCGACGTGTGCCCGCCCCGGTTCTCCCGCACATCCACGATCAGCCCCTCCCGCAGCACCTCCACCCGCAGGTCGCGGTGGATCTGCGCCCACCCGGGCGCCTGCATGTCGGGAACATGGATGTACCCCAGCCGCCCACCGGACTTCTCCAGCACGTACGCCCGCCGGTCCGCGACCCACGCGTGGTACCGCAGCGGCTCCTCGTCGGCGAGCGGCACCACCACCGCGTGCCGCGGCTCGCCGCCCCCCGCCGGCGACACCGTCAGCTCCACCGGCTTCCCCGCCGTCCCCGCCAGCAGCGGCGCCGGCCCGGTCACCGTGTCGACCGGCTGCCCGGCGACGGCGACGATCGCGTCACCGGGCCGGACGGCGACACCGGGCGCGGCGAGCGGCGAGCGGGCGTCCGGGTCGGAGGTCTCCGCGGGCAGGATCCGGTCCACCCGCCAACCACCGTCCTCGTGGCGGGAGATGTCCGCACCGAGCAGCCCCTGCCGCGCGCCGTCGCCGTACCCGCCGCGCGGGACGACGTAGGCGTGCGAGGTGCCGAGCTCGCCGTGCACCTCCCACAGCAGGTCCACCAGGTCGTCGTGGGTGGCGAGCCGGTCGAGCACGGGCCGGTACCGGTCCAGGACCCCGTCCCAGTCCACTCCGCTCATGTCGGGACGCCAGAAGTTGTCCCGCATGATGCGGCCGTTCTCGTCGAACATCTGCCGCCACTCGGCGGCCGGATCGACGAACTGACGGACCCGGTCCAGGTCGACGGTGATGTTGGTGTCGCTGTCGTCGTCGCCGGAGGCGCGCCGGTCGCTGGGTACGACCTTCAGCCGCCCGTCCGTCCACAGCAGCACCCGCTTGCCGTCGCCGCTGACCTCGAAGTGGTCCGCGTCCACGGCCAGGTGCTCGACGCGCTGCTGGGCGAGGTCGTAGCGCTCCAGGTCGGTCTTGGGGTCGGGGTCGTCCGGGGTGGCCCTGGACGCGCCGAGCACACCGCGCACCGGGTGCCGCAGCCACAGCACACCGTCCTTGGCGGCCCGCAGGTTGGTGTAGCGGGCCGCCTCCACCGGGAACGGCACGATGCGGTCGGCGAGACCGTCGAGGTCGATGCGGGTGGTGGGGGTGCCCTCGCTGTCGGGGGTCTCGTCCCGGTCCGGTGTCTCGAAGGGCCGGCCGTGCCGCTGCGGGCCGAACGGCGACGGGGTGGTCGCCGCGAGGGTGATCAGGTACGGGCGTACGCCCTCGACGAAGGCCAGGTCGAAGACGTGCTCGTCGTAGACCGGGTCGAAGGAGCGGGTCGACAGGAACGCGAGGTGCCTGCCGTCGAGGGTGAAGGCGGGCGCGTAGTCCTGGAAGCGCAACGGGGTCGCCTCGGTGACCGACAGGTCGGTGGTGTGGGCGAGCTTGAGCTGGCTGAGCGGGCGCGGGCCGGGGTGGGACCAGGCGAGCCAGGAGGAGTCGGGTGAGAAGACCAGCCCGGAGACGTCGCCGTCCTCGCTGCGGTCGACCTCCCGGACCTCACCGGTCTCCCGCTCGACGAGGAGGACCCGGCCGTCGTGCGAGGCGACCGCGGCGCGGCCGCCGTCGGGGGCCATGGCGAGTTCCACGACGCGGCCCAGCCGTCCGGCGGCGATCCGGCGCGGAGTGGTGCCCGGGGCGAGTCCGGTGGCGGGGGCGAACTCCAGGGCGTCGTCGCCCTCGGCGTCGGTCACCCACACCACCCACTCCTCGCCGTCCGCGCGGAAGGTGCGGGGCCGCCGGGCCCGTACGCCCGGGGTCGCGGCGAGCGCGCGGGCGGGGCCGGCGCGGTGGGTGACCCAGTGGACGGTGCCGCGCACGCAGACGGCGCTGCCGCGCGCGGTGTGGTCGGGGGACGCGGAGCCGAACCAGCGGGCGGCGTTCACCGGGAACGGCTGGAGGTCGACGCGCTGCCCGCCGAGCCGGATGTCGAGGCGGCGCGGCCCGTCCCCGTCGAGGTCGTCCAGCAGCCACAGTTCACCGGCGGCGGAGTAGACGACCCGGGTGCCGTCGGTGGCGGCATGGCGGGCGTAGAAGCCCTCGAGCGGGGTGTGCCGGCGCAGGTCGGAGCCGTCGGCGAGGGAGGAGTACAGGGCGCCGATGCCCTCGTGGTCGGAGAGGAACGCGATCCTCCCCCGCTCTCGGTCTCGCTCGAGCGGGGGGACCCCCGTCCCCACCCACTGCGGGCACTCGATGTTCCCGTCGAGGTCCTCGTGCAGCCGTACGAACTCGCCGTCGCCCTCGCGGTCGATCCACAGCTTGCCCGCCGTACCGCCCCGGTAGCGCTTCCACCAGGCGGCCTCGCGGCCCATCGGTGCGGACAGCAGCACGGTGTGCGGGCCCTGGGCGACGTCGCCGACGGGGCCGTAGGGCAGGGTGGTGGCGGGGCCGCCGTCCAGGGGGACGGCGCGGGCCCAGGTGCGTCGCAGACTGGCCTGGCCGTGGGCGCTGGTCACCAGGACCCGGCCGTCCGCCGTCCAGCCGCGCGTCCGGGTGGTGGCGCTGCCCCAGTGGGTCAGGCGTTTGGCGGGGCCGCCGTCGACGGGCGCGATGTACACCTCGGGGGCGCCGTCACGGGTGGAGGTCCAGGCGACGGTGGTGCCGTCGGGCGAGATACGGGGCCGGGTCACCGGCACGTTGTCGGCACTGACCCGCCAGGCCCGGCCGCCGTCGAGCGGGGCGAGCCACACGTCGTCCTCGGCGGTGAAGGCGACCAACTCGCCGTGCAGATGCGGGAACCGGAGATAAGCGGCGGATGCGACCGATGCGGACTGTGTCACCCGGTCACCCTATGCAGGGCGGGCGGCCTTGGACAGAGGTTCCGATCACTTGCCCTCGACGGGGCGACACGACGGGTACTGCTCGCACCACACGGTCGTCGTGACGGTCACGGTGACGGTGGGGCCGGGGCCGCGGTGCGTGGGTTCGCCGACGCGCGGCGGGCTGGTGGAGTCGCAGTCGCCCAGGCCGTCGACCCGGAACACCTGCTTTCCGCCGACCTTCGCGGTGAGGTCCCCGCGTACGCAGGCGCCGTTGACGGCGTGGGTGACCTTTCCGGTGACGGTGATCTCCTTGCCGTCCTGGGTCTCACCCCGGCAGTCGACGGAGGCGACGGTGTCCTCGTCCGCGGACGGTGAGCGGCCCTTGTCGCCGAAGGACCCGGTGCAGCTGAGCCAGCGCACGTCGGCCTTCTGCCGGTTGAGTTCCTCGGTCACGGTCTCGTCGGTCGTGAACGCGACGGCCGCGGAGCTGAGTCCACCGCCCTCGCATGCGGTGACCCCGGCCACGGCGGCCACGGCGAAGCCGACGGCCGGCACGTGCCGCCGCCATGCGCGCGCCGCGCGCGGAATCCTGTTCAACGCCCCCATGAACGGCAGCCTGCCACCGTCACAGGCGGGGCGGTAGGGCGCATACGGCCACTTGCCTCGTCGCCCCGCGAAAACCCTCCGGTCAGGACCAGCGGCCCGTGCGGCCGAGCAGCAGCGCCGCCGCGGCCGTCCCGGCCGTGGACGTGCGCAGCACACTGCGGCCCAGCCGGTAGGCACGCGCGCCGGCCTCCTCGAAGAGCGCCAACTCCTCCGGAGACACTCCGCCTTCGGGCCCGACGACCAGCACGATGTCACCGGAGGCGGGGAGTTCGGCGGTCGCCAGGAATTCCGTACCGCTCTCGTGGAGCACGGCGGCGAACTCCGCTTCGGCGAGAAGTGACGCAACCTGCTTGCCCGTCGCCGCGTCCGCGACCCGCGGGAAACGCACCCGGCGGGACTGCTTGCCGGCCTCCCGGGCCGTCGCCCGCCACTTGGCGAGGGACTTCGCCCCCCGCTCGCCCTTCCACTGTGTGATGCAGCGCGCCGCCGCCCACGGCACGACCACGTCGACACCGACCTCGGTCATCGTCTCCACGGCCACCTCGCCCCGGTCCCCCTTGGGCAGGGCCTGGACGACGGTGAGCCGGGGGAACTCCTCGGGTTCCTCGGTGACGCGGCCGAGCCGCACGATCAGCCGCTCCTTGCCCTCGGTGCCGTCCACCTCGCCCTCGGCCCAGCGGCCGGCCCCGTCGGTGAGGACGACGCCCTCGCCGGCCCGCAGCCGCTTCACGGCGACGGCGTGCCGTCCCTCGGGGCCGTCGAGCACGTAGCGGCCGGTGCCGTCCGTGTCGAAGTGGTCGACGACGAACACCGGCGCGGTCATCGGGCGCCTCCCGTCGACAGCACCGTCCGGGCGGCGGCCAGTTCGGCGGCCAGTACCTCCACCAGCTGCCCGGCGGGCAGCTCGCGGGCCATCCGGTGGCCCTGCCCCGCCCACAGTGCCAGGCCCTGCGCGTCGCCGGCCTTGGCGGCGGCCTTGCGCAGGGGCGCGGTGAGGTGGTGGACGTCCGGGTAGGCGGCGGGCGCGTACGGGCCGTGCTCGCGCAGGAAGCGGTTGACCAGGGCGCGGGCCGGACGGCCGGAGAAGGCGCGGGACAGCTCGGTGCGGACGTACAGGGGGTTGGTGAGGGCCTGCTTGTGCAGGGCGTGCGCGCCGGACTCGTGGGCGGCGACGAAGGCCGTGCCCAGCTGGGCCGCTGCGGCACCGGCCGCGAGGACGGCGGCGATCTGGCCGCCGCGCATGATGCCGCCGGCGGCGACGACCGGGATACCGACCGATTCCCGGACCTGGGCGACGAGGGACAGCAGTCCGACGCCGGAGCCGTCCGTCTCCGGGACGTCGCGGTGGGTGCCCTGGTGGCCGCCGGCCTCCACGCCCTGCGCGATCACCGCGTCCGCGCCGGCCCGCTCCACGGCCCGGGCCTCCTCCACGGTCGTGGCGGTGACCAGCGTGAACGTACCGACGCGGCGCAGGGAGTCCAGGACCTCGCGGGCCGGCACGCCGAAGTGGAACGACACCACCGGCACCGGGTTGTCCAGCAGCACGGCGAGTTTGGCGTCGTAGCCGTCGTCGCGGCCGCTGTCGGGGTCGCCGAGCCGGGTCTCGTACCAGGAGGCCTCACCGGCCAGCTGGTGGGCGTAGACGCCGACGGCGGCCGGATCGGCCGTCTCCGGCTGCGGCAGGAAGAGGTTGACGCCGAAGGGCCGGGAGGTCAGTCCCCTCAGCTGCTTGATCTCCTGGTACATCCCGTCCGCGGTCTTGTACCCGGCGGCCAGGAAACCGAGTCCGCCCGCCTCGGACACGGCCGCGGCGAGCTGCGGCACGGCGACACCGCCCGCCATGGGTGCCTGCACGATCGGGTGCGGGCAGATATCGGTCAGTACGGAGGACATGACGGCATGTTGTCACGTCCTCCGACCGACTCCGAATCCACCCTTCCCCTTGGCATAAGCCACTTTTCGACGGAACGGCGGACCCGGCGACGGTGTCCCGCGAACGCGCGCGTCAACGCCCGTTGAACGCGTCCTTCAACCGGGAGAACAACCCTTGCCGACCGGGCCGACCGCACCCACCCGGGGGACGACCCCCGGGCCCCCGGCAGCAGACCACCACCCACCCGGCACCAGCCGGTCAACGCCCGTTGAACGCGTCCTTCAACCGGGAGAACAACCCTTGCTGACCGGGCTGGAACTGCCCCGTGGGGCGTTCCTCGCCACGGAGCTTGGCCAGTTCCCGGAGCAGGCGTTCCTGTTCGGGGTCGAGCTTGGTCGGGGTCTGGACCTCGACGTGGACGATGAGGTCGCCCCGGCCGCCGCCGCGCAGATGCGTGACGCCCCGGCCGTGCAGCGGGATCGACTGGCCGGACTGGGTGCCGGGCCGGATGTCGACCTCCTCCATGCCGTCCAGCGTCTCCAGCGGCACCTTGGTGCCCAGGCACGCCGCGGTCATCGGGATGGTGACCGTGCAGTGCAGGTCGTCGCCGCGCCGCTGGAAGGTGGAGTGCGGGAGCTCGTGGATCTCCACGTACAGGTCACCGGCGGGACCGCCACCGGGCCCGACCTCGCCCTCGCCGGCCAGCTGGATCCGGGTGCCGTTGTCGACACCGGCCGGGATCTTGACCGTGAGGGTGCGCCGGGAACGGATCCGGCCGTCGCCCGCGCACTCCGGGCACGGAGTGGGCACGACGGTGCCGAAGCCCTGGCACTGCGGGCAGGGCCGGGACGTCATGACCTGGCCCAGGAAGGACCGCGTGACCTGCGAGACCTCACCGCGGCCCCGGCACATGTCACAGGTCTGGGCGGTGGTGCCCGGGGCGGCGCCCTCGCCGCTGCACGTCGTGCAGACGACGGCCGTGTCGACCTGGATGTCCTTGGTCGTGCCGAAGGCGGCCTCGTCGAGCTCGACATCGATGCGGATCATCGCGTCCTGGCCCCGGCGGGTGCGCGAGCGCGGCCCGCGCTGCGACGCCGTACCGAAGAACGCGTCCATGATGTCGGAGAAGTTGCCGAAGCCACCGGCCCCGAAGCCGCCCGCGCCGGCGCCGCCGGCCTGCGAGAGGGGGTCGCCGCCGAGGTCGTAGACCTGCTTCTTCTGCGGGTCCGACAACACCTCGTAGGCGGCGTTGATCTCCTTGAACCGCTCCTGCGTCTTGGGATCAGGATTGACGTCCGGATGCAGCTCGCGGGCGAGCCGCCGGAAGGCCTTCTTGATCTCATCCTGCGACGCGTCGCGGCGTACGCCGAGTACGGCGTAGTAGTCCGTGGCCACTACGACTCCGCCAGGATCTGTCCGACGTACCGTGCCACTGCGCGTACCGCTCCCATCGTTCCCGGGTAGTCCATGCGGGTCGGTCCGACCACGCCGAGCTTGGCAACCGCCTCGCCGCCCGAACCGTAGCCCACCGACACGACGGACGTGGAGTTGAGTCCCTCATGGGCGTTCTCATGACCGATACGCACGGTCACGCCCGGATCCTTCGCCTCGCCAAGCAACTTGAGGAGCACGACCTGCTCCTCCAGCGCCTCCAGGACGGGCCGGATCACGAGGGGGAAGTCATGTCCGAAGCGGGTGAGATTGGCGGTACCGCCGATCATCAGCCGCTCCTCGTTCTCCTCGACGAGCGTCTCCAGGAGAGTGGAGAGCACCATCGAGACCGTACCGCGGTCGTCCGCCTCGAAGGCCTCGGCGAGGTCCTCCACCAGGCTCGGCACATCGGCGAACCGGCGGCCCGCGACCCGGCTGTTCAGACGGGCCCGCAGGTCCGCCAGGGACGACTCGCCGAACGGCGCCGGGCAGTCGACCATGCGCTGCTCGACCCGGCCGGTGTCCGTGATCAGCACCAGCATCAGCCGCGCGGGGGCGAGAGCCAGCAGTTCCACGTGCCGCACCGTCGAGCGGGTCAGCGACGGGTACTGCACGACGGCGACCTGCCGGGTCAGCTGCGCGAGCAGCCGTACGGTCCTGGCGACCACGTCGTCGAGGTCGACGGCGCCCTCGAGGAAGTTCTGGATGGCCCGCCGCTCGGGCGGGCTCATGGGCTTGACGCCGGCGAGCTTGTCGACGAACAGCCGGTAGCCCTTGTCGGTGGGGATGCGCCCGGCGCTGGTGTGCGGCTGGGCGATGAAGCCCTCGTCCTCCAGGGCCGCCATGTCGTTGCGCACGGTGGCCGGGGAGACGCCGAGGTTGTGCCGCTCGGTGAGGGCCTTGGAGCCGACGGGCTCCTCGGTGCCCACGTAGTCCTGGACGATGGCGCGCAGCACCTGGAGCCTGCGTTCACTGAGCATCGCGCACACCTCCAGAAGCCTTCCGCGCGGTAACGTCCCTGGCACTCTTCGCACGCGAGTGCCAAACTTCCCCGGCCCAGTGTACGGCCGGGGGGTACGCCCCGGGCAAGGCCGGTCCCCGCGCCCTCGCGCCGGGCGCTGTCGTCCCCCGATAGCGTCCCGGTATGACCGTGACTTGGGAAGAGTCGGGATGGGAGCAAGTGGCCGCCGGGGTGGGGCGGTGCCGGCTGCCGGGGTGGGACTGCACGGCAGGGCTCGTCGTGGGCGCGGACGGCGTACTGCTCGTCGACGCGGGTTCCGGTCTGGGCGAGGGCGCACGGTTGCGGACGGAGGCGCAGGCGCTCACCGGCCGCCGTGTGACGCATCTCGCGCTCACCCACCCCCACTTCGACCACATCCTCGGGGCGGCGGCGTTCGCGGGGGCGGAGGTGTTCGGCGCGGTGGGCATGGACACGGCGCTCGCGGGGCGCGGACGCGAGAAGCTGCGCGCGGACGCGGTGCGCCACGGGCTGGACGCGCGGGTGGCGGAGGAGGCCGTGGACGCGCTCCTCCCGCCGCGGCACGCGGTGCGCGGCGAGCGGACGCTCGACCTCGGCCCGGGCGGCGGCCGGCAGGTGCTGCTGGCGAACGTGGGCCCGGGGCACACCGCCCACGACCTCGCGGTACTGGTCCCCGGCGACCCGGAGGTGGTCTTCTGCGGCGACCTGGTCGAGGAGTCGGGCGAACCGCAGGCCGGCCCCGACGCCGTACCGTCCCGCTGGCCGGCCGCGCTGGACCGGCTCCTCGATCTGGGCGGCGAGGACGCGCGGTACGTCCCCGGTCACGGCGCGGTGGTGGACGCGGCGTTCGTACGGGCCCAGCGCGACGCCCTGGCGGCCCGTTTCGGCGTGTCGGACTGATCACCGCGGGCGGGATCCTCGTATCGTCATCAGAATGCGCCAGTACTCCGCCGACCTGACCCCTCCGTGGAAGAAACCGCAGCCGCCCGTTCCCGAGGTCGCGGCCGAGCCCGGCCTGGTGGTGGAGGAGCCCGGCACCGGCTTCTGCGGCGCGGTGATCCGCTGTGAGGCGGGCACGGTGACGCTGGAGGACCGCTTCGGGAAGCACCGGGTGTTCCCGCTGGAGCCGCGGGGCTTTCTGCTGGAGGGCCGCGTGGTGACGCTGGTGCGGCCGGCCGCCGGTCCGGTACGTCCCACCCGTACGGCATCCGGTTCGGTGGCCGTCCCCGGCGCGCGGGCGCGGGTCGCTCGCGCGGGGCGCATTTACGTCGAGGGGCGGCACGACGCGGAGCTGGTGGAGAAGGTGTGGGGCGACGATCTCCGCATCGAGGGCGTGGTCGTGGAGTACCTGGAGGGTGTCGACGACCTGCCGTCGATCGTGGCGGAGTTCGCGCCGGGTCCGGACGCGCGGCTGGGGGTCCTGGTGGACCACCTGGTCCCGGGCACGAAGGAGTGGCGCATCGCCGAGTCGGTCACGAGCGAGCACGCGCTGGTGGTGGGCCACCCGTACATCGACGTCTGGGAGGCGGTGAAGCCGGCGTCCGTGGGCATCGCCGGCTGGCCGCGGGTGCCGCGCGGCCAGGACTGGAAGACGGGGGTGTGCGCGGCGCTGGGGTGGCGGGTGGCGAACACGGGCGAGGCGTGGCAGCGGATCCTCGGCTCGGTGCGCTCGTACAAGGACCTCGAGCCCCAGCTCCTGGGCAGCGTGGAACGGCTCATCGATCACGTGACCGTGCCCTGAGCACCGGCCGGTCGTCGAAAGGGCGAGCCTGGTGGGCTGCTCTCCGCCGCTGCGGAGGTGGTCCGTCGATCAGCTCGTCCACGCGGCCGAGCAGCTGATCCTCCCCGCCGGAGCGGGGGCGCCCCTCAGTCCACCAGGTTCCGCACCACCGCGTCCGCCAGCAGCCGCCCGCGCAGGGTGAGGGCCGCGCGGCCCTCCTCGTACGGGCCCTGCTGGAGCAGCCCGTCCGTCAGGGCCCGCCGGGAAGCCGCCAGCCCTTCCGGCCGGAGGAGAGACAACGGAACGCCCTCCTCGAGCCGCAGCTCCAACAGCACCCGCTCCACCCGCCGGTCCTCGTCCGACAGCAGCTCGCGTCCCGCCCCCGGCGACCGCCCCGCCGCCAGCGCCGCCGCGTACGCGCCCGGGTGCTTGACGTTCCACCAGCGCACCCCGCCCACGTGCGAGTGGGCGCCGGGACCCGCGCCCCACCAGTCGGCACCGCGCCAGTAGAGCTCGTTGTGCAGGCAGCGGCCGGCTTCCGACGTGGCCCAGTTCGACACCTCGTACCAGTCGAAGCCCGCCGCGGACAGCATCTCCTCGGCGATCAGGTAGCGGTCCGCGTGGACGTCGTCGTCCGTCATCGGGACCTCGCCGCGGCGGATGCGGCGGGCCAGCTGCGTGCCCTCCTCGACGATCAGCGCGTACGCCGAGACGTGGTCAGGACCGGCGCCGACCGCCGCGTCCAGGGACGCCCGCCAGTCGTCGTCGGACTCCCCCGGCGTGCCGTAGATCAGGTCGAGGTTGACGTGCTCGAAGCCGGCCGCGCGGGCCTCGGCGACGCATGCCTCCGGGCGGCCGGGGGTGTGCGTGCGGTCCAGCACCTTCAGCACGTGCTGCCGGGCACTCTGCATCCCGAAGGAGATCCGGTTGAAGCCGCCCGCGCGGAGGGTCGCCAGGTAGGCCGGGTCCACCGACTCCGGGTTCGCCTCCGTGGTGACCTCGGCGTCCGGCGCCAGCCCGAACTCGTCGCGGATCGCACCCAGCATCCGTACGAGGTCGTCGGCGGCCAGCAGTGTCGGCGTACCGCCCCCGACGAAGACCGTACGGACCGGCCGCGGGTCGTCCCCCAGCACCTTCCGCGCCAGGCGGACCTCGTCGCTCAGGGTCTCGGCGTAGTTGTCGCGGGAGGCCAGCACGCCGCCGCTGCCGCGCAGCTCGGTCGCGGTGTACGTGTTGAAGTCGCAGTAGCCGCAGCGGGTCGCGCAGTACGGGACGTGCAGGTAGAACCCGAGAGGGCGGTCGGCGGCCCCGGCGAGCGCGGACGCGGGCAGCGCGCCGTCGGCGGGGACGGGCTCGCCGTCGGGGAGTGCGGAAGGCATGTGCTCCATTGTCCCGCACCGGCCGCGTCACTCCGCTTGGAGCACCAGCAGCGCGAGATCGTCGGCCGGTGGACGGGCCCCGAACTCGTGCACGAGCTGTGTGATCCGTTCCGCTATCAGCTCGGCGTCCATCCCCGCGCACCCCGACAGGGCCATGGCGAGCCCGTCCCCGTCGTCGAACTGGCGGGATCCGGAGCGCCGCTCGGTGACTCCGTCGGTGACGCAGAGCAGGGTGTCGCCGGAGTACATCTCGAAGGTCTCGCTGGCGTAGGTGGCGTCCTCGACGACCCCGAGCAGGGTCTGCGGCTGGGCGACGGCGCGGACCGAGCCGTCGGGGGCGAGCAGCAGGGGCAGGGGGTGTCCGGCGGAGGCGAGGGTGCAGCGGACGCCGCCCCGGAAGGGGACGAGTTCGCCGTAGAGGAGGGAGAGGAAACGGGTCTGCGGGCCGTCGCCGGGGGCGGTCGGGCGGGCCCCCGCCGCCACCAGCGCGCGGGCGGCGGCGTCGGCGGCCTCGGTGGCGTCGTCGAGGAGGAGCTGGTTGAGGCGGTCCAGGACGTCGGCGACGCGGTAGCCCTCGCGGGCGAGCAGCCGCAGCCAGGGGCGGGCCAGGCCGATGACGACGGCGGCCTCCGGTCCCTTGCCCTGGACGTCGCCGACGGCGAAGCACCAGCGGCCGTGGCCGGCGGGGAAGAGATCGTAGAAGTCGCCGCTGGGTCCGCCCTTGTCGCAGGGTTCGTAGACCAGGGCACTGCGCACGCCGGGGATCTCGGCGACGGCGCCGGGCAGCAGTCCGCGCTGGAGCACGGCGCTGATGGTGGCCTGGCGGGAGTACTGCCGGGCGGCCCCGATGGCGAGGGCGACGCGCCGGCCGAGGTCCTCGACAAGGCCGGTGATCTCGTCGGGGAAGCGGTCGATGCCGCCCCGGCCGATGACCAGTGTTCCCAGCGGGCGTCCGCCGGCGACGAGCCGGTAGGCGAGGGCGGTGCCGAGGGCCTGGTCGCCGGCGTCCGGGGGGTCGAGTGCTCCGTCCGGCCACGGATAGGGGACGGGGCCGTCCTGGAACGGGTCGCACGCGGGCGGCGGGTTCCGTTCCAGGGAGCGGCTCAGCTCCTCGATGTGGTTCTCGCCGGCGTGCCAGACACGGGCGAGGCGGGGTCCGCCGGCCCGGTTGCCCCCGCTCCAGCCGCCGCCGTGGCCGGTGGTCTCGTCCTCCAGCCACACCGCGCACCAGTCGGCCAGCCGCGGCACGATCAGCTGCCCGGTGAGGGAGGCGACCAGGTCCTCGTCGAGCTGCCCGGCGAGCAGGTCGGAGGCCTCGGCGAGGAAGGAGAGGGCGCCGCGCCCCAGCCAGGCCCCGTCCCGCCCGTGCCGGCGGGCGAGCCAGTCGTCGCCGTAGGAGCCGCCGCGCCAGGTGTCCCGGGCGGGTCCGGGCGTCTCCCGGTGGCCGGGCGGGCGTCGGGAGGCCGGCGGATCGAGTGCGTCCAGCGGATCGGGCGCGCCCTGTTCCGCCCGGGGCGGCTCCGGCGCGAGGATCTCCGCCACCCTCAGGTCGCGCGCCAGCGTGCGCTCCCCGGCGTACGCCTCGATCTGGTCGCCCGCCGCGCACCCCCCGGCGGCCAGTCGCGCCCACACCGTCTTCGTGCCCGGACGGTAGGTGATCCCCCAGGCCTCGGAGAGCGCGGCGACGAGGCGCAGGCCACGCCCGTACTCCGGGGTCTCGTACGCCGGTCCCTCCGGCTCGTTGCCGCGCGGCGCGCGGGAGGGGTGCCGGTCGGCGACCTCGACGACGAGCGCGCCGGTCGCCTCCTCCAGCCCGCACGTCAGCCGCACCTCGGTGCCGGCGTGCACGACGGCGTTGGTGACGAGTTCGCTGGCGATCAGCGTGGCGTCGTCGCCGACGCGGCCGGTGAGGTGGTCGACGCCGGGCAGGGCGAGTTCCGCCCACTCGGTGAACGCCTTGCGCAGCACGGCGCGTGCGGTGCCCGGCGCGAGGGGGCTCCCGGGCAGGGTCGCGTCCACCCACGCGCGCTCCCGCGCGCCGGAGACGCACGAGGCGGTCTCCCGTTGGGTCGGAATGGCCCTCATGGGCAGCTCCCCGGGCAGTTCGTACGAATAGAACCTCGATCGCTGCCGACAGGGTGACAGACCGGCGCCGCTCATGAGCGTCGAGTCACCGAAGTGAACCGCCAGGGGTGAGAACAGTGCTACGCGTGTGTTCAGGAACGAACAAAAAGTCGTTCTGTTCCGGTCGTCGTGAACAGCGTGAGCAGAGAGGCGAGGTCCCGCGCCGCACCGGCCCGGGACCTCGCCCCCGCAGTCACACCGTGATGGTCACGCCTCGCGCGCGCCCTCGTACATCTCCTCGATGAGGTGCTTGTACTCGCGCTCCACCACCGGGCGCTTCAGCTTCAGGCTCGGGGTGATCTCGCCGTGTTCGACGTCGAGGTCGCGCGGGAGGAGGCGGAACCTCTTGATGGTCTGCCAGCGCTGCAGGCCCTCGTTGAGCTGCTTGACGTAGCCGTCGACCATCTCGACCGTGACGGGCGCGGCGACGATCTCGGCGTACGGCTTGCCCTCCATGCCGTTCTCGGCCGCCCAGGCCGTGAGGGCGGCCTCGTCGAGGGCGATGAGGGCGGTGCAGTAGTTCCGGTCTGCGCCGTGGACGAGGATGTTGGAGACGTAGGGGCAGACCGCCTTGAACCGGCCCTCGACCTCGGCGGGCGCGATGTACTTGCCGCCGGAGGTCTTGATCAGGTCCTTCTTGCGGTCGGTGATGCGGAGGTAGCCGTCGGGCGAGAGTTCGCCGATGTCGCCGGTGTGGAACCAGCCGTCCTCCTCCAGGACCTCGGCGGTCTTCTCGGGCAGGTTGTGGTAGCCCTGCATGATGCCGGGGCCGCGCAGCAGGATCTCGCCGTCGTCGGCGATGCGCACCTCGGTGCCGGGCAGCGGCTTGCCGACGGTGCCGGTGCGGTAGGCCTCGCCCGGGTTGACGAAGGAGGCGGCGGAGGACTCGGTGAGGCCGTAGCCCTCCAGGATGTGGATGCCGGCGCCGGAGAAGAAGTAGCCGATCTCGGGGGCGAGGGCCGCGGAGCCGGAGACGCAGGCGCGGAGGTTGCCGCCGAAGGCCTCGCGGATCTTGGCGTAGACGAGCTTGTCGGCGATGTTGTGCCTCGCCGAGAGACCGAAGGGGGCGCTCGCGGTGCCGGTGCGGCGGAAGTTGTCCTGGGTGACCTTGGCGTACTCGCGGGCGACTCCTGCGGCCCACTGGAAGATCTTGTACTTGGCGCCTCCGCCGGCCTTAGCCTTGGTGGCCACGCCGTTGTAGACCTTCTCGAAGATGCGGGGCACGGCCGCCATGTAGGTCGGCCGGACCACCGGAAGGTTCTCGATGATCCTGTCGACACGGCCGTCGACGGCGGTGACGTGTCCGACCTCGATCTGACCGGAGGTGAGCACCTTGCCGAAGACGTGCGCGAGCGGCAGCCACAGGTACTGCACGTCCCCGCCGCTGACCAGCCCGGTCGCGGCGATCGCCTTCGCCATGTACGACCAGCAGTCGTGCGGCAGGCGTACGCCCTTGGGGCGGCCGGTGGTGCCGGAGGTGTAGATCAGGGTGGCGAGCTGGTCCTTGGTGATCGCGGCGACCCGTTCCTTGATCAGCTCCGGTTCCTCCTGGAGCCGGGCCGCGCCGAGGTTCTCCAGGTCGGTGAGGGTGATCACGAAGTCGTCGGTCTCGGCGCCGGCCGGGTCGACGACCACGACATGCGTGAGCTCGGGCAGCTCGGCGCGCTTCTCGACCGCCTTGGCCGCCTGCTCTGCGTTCTCCGCGATGAGCACCCGGCTCTGCGAGTCGGACAGGATGTAGGCGGACTCGTCGGCGTTGGTCTGCGGGTAGATCGTGGTGGTGGCGGCGCCGGCGCAGAGGATGCCGAGGTCGGCGAGGATCCACTCGACCCGGGTGGAGGAGGCGAGCGCGACCCGCTGCTCCGGCTGTACGCCCAGCTCGATCAGGCCGGCCGCGATGGCGTGGACCCGCTCGGCGGTGCCCGCCCAGGTGAGGGACTTCCAGTTGTCGGGGCCCTCGCCGGAGGCCGCCGGGACCGGGTAGCGGTAGGCCTCGGCGTCCGGTGTGGCCGCCACACGCTCCAGGAAGAGGGTCGCCACGCTCGGCGGACGGTTCTCGATCAGTTTCTGTGTGTCGCTCACGACGTCCTCCGGGGCCCGCGACGGTGCGGCTGGCTCAGTGCGGCTGGGGTTTCCTCGCGCCGTTGTTTAACTCGCGAGTAACTATCGAGCACGGACAGAGTAAAGGGCGACCGGCCACGGCGTAAGGGGCCACGGCCTGTGACTTCGCACAGAGAGCTACCCGACCGACGCGCAGGGCCCGCCGTACTCGCGTACGACGGGCCCCCGTTCCACCCGGTTCGCGGCGTGACCCGCGGTAACCTCCGGTTGCCTCCCCGGCCGCTTCCCGCTACTTCTTGCCCTTGCCCGATCCCGCGCTGTCGTCGCTGGAGAGGACGGCGATGAAGGCCTCCTGCGGAACCTCCACGGAACCCACCATCTTCATCCGCTTCTTGCCTTCCTTCTGCTTCTCCAGCAGCTTCCGCTTACGGGAGATGTCACCGCCGTAGCACTTGGCGAGGACGTCCTTGCGGATGGCTCGGATGGTCTCGCGGGCGATGACCCGGGAGCCGATGGCGGCCTGGATGGGCACCTCGAAGGCCTGGCGCGGGATGAGTTCGCGCAGCTTGGCGACGAGTCGCACCCCGTACGCGTACGCCGCGTCCTTGTGGGTGATCGCGGAGAACGCGTCCACCTTGTCGCCGTGCAGCAGGATGTCGACCTTGACCAGGCTGGAGGTCTGCTCGCCGGTGGGCTCGTAGTCCAGCGAGGCGTAACCGCGCGTCTTGGACTTCAGCTGGTCGAAGAAGTCGAAGACGATCTCGGCGAGCGGGAGGGTGTAGCGGATCTCCACCCGGTCCTCGGAGAGGTAGTCCATGCCGAGCAGGACACCGCGCCGGGTCTGGCACAGTTCCATGATCGAGCCGATGAACTCGCTGGGCGCCAGGATGGTGGCGCGCACGACCGGCTCGTACACCTCGTCGATCTTGCCCTCGGGGAACTCGCTCGGGTTGGTGACGATGTGCTCGGTGCCGTCCTCCATGACCACCCGGTAGACCACGTTGGGCGCGGTGGCGATCAGGTCGAGCCCGAACTCGCGCTCCAGCCGCTCCCGGATCACGTCGAGGTGCAGCAGGCCGAGGAAGCCGACGCGGAAACCGAAGCCGAGGGCGGCGGAGGTCTCCGGCTCGTAGACCAGGGCGGCGTCGTTGAGCTGGAGCTTGTCGAGGGCCTCGCGCAGCTCCGGGTAGTCGGAGCCGTCCAGGGGGTACAGGCCCGAGAACACCATGGGCTTGGGGTCCTTGTAGCCGCCGAGCGCCTCCTCGGCGCCCTTGTGCTGGCTGGTGACGGTGTCCCCCACCTTGGACTGGCGGACGTCCTTCACACCGGTGATCAGATAGCCCACCTCGCCGACGCCGAGGCCGTCGGCGGACAGCATCTCCGGCGAGTTGGTGCCGATCTCCAGCAGCTCGTGCGTGGCGCCGGTGGACATCATCCGGATCCGCTCGCGCTTGTTGAGCTGGCCGTCGATGACACGGACGTACGTCACGACACCGCGGTAGGAGTCGTAGACCGAGTCGAAGATCATCGCGCGGGCGGGGGCGTCCTCGACGCCGACCGGGGCCGGGACCTCGGCGACCACCCGGTCCAGCAGCGCCTCGACGCCCAGACCGGTCTTCGCGGAGACCTTGAGCACGTCGTCGGGGTCGCAGCCGACCAGGTTCGCCAGCTCCTCGGCGAACTTCTCCGGCTGCGCGGCCGGCAGGTCGATCTTGTTGAGCACCGGGATGATCGTGAGGTCGTTCTCCATCGCCAGGTAGAGGTTGGCGAGGGTCTGGGCCTCGATGCCCTGGGCGGCGTCCACCAGGAGGACGGTGCCCTCGCAGGCGGCGAGCGAGCGGGAGACCTCGTAGGTGAAGTCGACGTGGCCCGGGGTGTCGATCATGTTGAGGATGTGCGTGTTGCCCTTGTCGTGGGTCGGGGCCCACGGCAACCTCACCGCCTGGGACTTGATCGTGATGCCGCGCTCGCGCTCGATGTCCATGCGGTCGAGGTACTGAGCACGCATCTGCCGCTGCTCGACCACACCGGTCAGCTGGAGCATCCGGTCGGCGAGCGTGGACTTGCCGTGGTCGATGTGCGCGATGATGCAGAAATTGCGGATCAGCGCCGGGTCGGTACGGCTCGGCTCGGGCACATGGCTGGGGATCGCGGGCACGCAGGGTCCTGATTCTTGAGGCGTCCGCATACGTGTGCTTGTGCGTCTGCGGTCTCGGGTCGGATCGATACGTAGCTTCCATGGTCCCACGGGTGGCGACCCGGGACGGGTTTGGGCCACCGAATGGGCCGCTGGTAGTGTGGGGGGCTGTGTCTCATGCCCTCTCAGCGCGAGGCACACCCCAAGAAATCACCGGTGCGGATCCACTGCGGTCCCGTGCCAGAACCTGTAGAGGCTCATTCGTGGCGAACATCAAGTCCCAGATCAAGCGGAACAAGACCAACGAGAAGGCCCGGCTGCGCAACAAGGCCGTCAAGTCCTCTCTGAAGACCGCGATCCGCAAGGCCCGTGAGGCCGCCGCCGCGGGTGACACCGAGAAGGCCACCGAGTACCAGCGCGTCGCCGCGCGTCAGCTCGACAAGGCCGTCTCCAAGGGCGTCATCCACAAGAACCAGGCCGCCAACAAGAAGTCGGCGCTGGCTCAGAAGGTCGCGGCCGTCAAGGGCTGAACCAACCCTTTGATCTGACCGCCGGCGGGACCCAGGGCGGGCCCTCTCTCCTCCGCCCCCGGCCGGCACCCCGAGCTCGTACGCGGCCTGCGTTCGCCACGCGGGTACGGGCTCACACGCTTCGACCGAAGGCCCCGCCCTCACACCCTTCCCCGGGTGGTGGGCGGGGCCTTCGGCCTTGTCCGGTCCGTCAGCCGCGGCCTCGTGAGCGGGCCGCCCGGGCGATCGTGACGACCGCCTTCTCCAAGGCGTACTCCGGGTCGTCCCCGCCGCCCTTCACGCCCGCGTCCGCCTCGGCGACCGCGCGCAGCGCGACGGCCACGCCGTCCGGGGTCCAGCCGCGCATCTGCTGCCGCACCCGGTCGATCTTCCAGGGCGGCATGCCCAGCTCCCGGGCGAGATCGGCGGGTCTGCCGCCGCGCGCCGACGACAGCTTGCCGATCGCCCGTACGCCCTGGGCCAGCGCGCTGGTGATCAGCACCGGGGCCACTCCGGTCGACAGCGACCAGCGCAGGGCCTCCAGGGCCTCCGCCGTGCGTCCCTCGACCGCCCGGTCGGCGACCTCGAAGCTCGACGCCTCGGCCCGCCCGGTGTAGTACCGCCCGACGACCACCTCGTCGATCGTGCCCTCGACGTCCGCGACCAGCTGGGACACCGCCGAGGCCAGCTCCCGCAGATCGCTGCTGATGGCGTCGACCAGCGCCTGGCACGCCTCCGGGGTGGCCGATCTCCCGGTGGTGCGGAACTCCCCCCGCACGAAGGCCAGCCGATCCGTGGCCTTCGTCATCTTCGGGCACGCCACCTCCCGCGCCCCCGCCTTGCGCGCCGCGTCGAGCAGCCCCTTGCCCTTGGCGCCGCCCGCGTGCAGCAGGACGAGCGTGATCTCCTCGGCGGGCGAGCCGAGGTACGCCTTCACGTCCTTGACGGTGTCGGCCGAGAGGTCCTGCGCATCGCGTACGACGACGACCTTGCGTTCGGCGAAGAGCGACGGGCTGGTCAGCTCGGCGAGGGTGCCGGGCTGGAGCCGGTCCGGTGTCAGGTCACGTACGTCCGTGTCGGCGTCGGCGGCCCTCGCGGCGGCCACCACCTCCCGCACGGCACGGTCGAGCAGCAGGTCCTCCTGGCCCACGGCGAGCGTCACCGGGGCGAGAGGGTCGTCGGATGCGGTCTTCCTGGCCATCGCGACAAGCATCCCACGCGCCACTGACAACGCCGCGCCGGCCGCGATCCCCCTACGGCTCCTCCCGCCAGCCGTCCCACTCGGCCGCGAACTCGTTCAGCTCCCCGGGGTCCAGCCGGCCCGGCTCGTCCCGCAGGACGACGAGCCACTGCGCGTCCTCCGCGTCGTCCTCACCAGCGAGCGCGTCCCGCACCAGCCGCGGCTCCTCGTCCACGCCGAACCGTTCCCCGAGGACCTCGGCCACCTCCTCCGCGGCATCACGGTCGGGCAGCACCAGCACATGTCGCACATCACTCACACGGGCCATTGTCCGGTACCGGGGTCAGCCGCTCCTCCCGGCGTCGCGCACCGTCGGCACCGTGTCCAGTGCGATGCCGAACCGGTCCCGGTAGAGCGCCAGCACCTCCTCGTCCGTCCCGGTCCCGTGCTCCTGCCGCGTGCCGTCCGGCGCGGTGACCGTGAACCGCCGTCCGCTGAGCGTGATCCGGCCCCCGTCCCCGGTGATCCGCGAGCACACGAGCGACCGCGTGAAGTGGGAGGCCGGCGAGGTGCTGTGCCACCACGCCCCGGCCGTGAAGTCGCCGAGCGTCCTCGGCCGGACCTCCAGGCGGTACACCGGCCGCCCGTTCCGGCTCACGTCCAGGTCCGCGGCCTCCACCCGGTCGTGCCCGCCGCGCACCCCGGCCGCGTCGGCGCCCGCCTCGGCGATCCGGAACGTACCCCCGGGATCCTCCTGCTCCCCGCGCTCCCCGAAGGCCGGCGGCAGGTGGAAGTGGGCCCCGAAGCCGACGTCGGCCAGCCAGTCGCCGCCGTCCACCGTCCGCACCCGCAGCGCGAGATGGTCGTACGGGATGCCGAGCCGGCCCCCGTCGCCGTACACCCGCGCCGCGAGCAGCTGGACGTCGTAGCCGAGGGCGGCGAGCAACGCCCCGAAGGCGCCGTTGAGTTCGTAGCAGAACCCGCCCCGCCGCGCTTCCACCACCTTGTCCAGCAGCCGCTTCCCGTCCAGCACGGTCTCCTCGCCGAGATGAACGGACAGGTTCTCGAACGGCACGGTCCGCAGATGCCGCAGGTGCAGCTCGCGCAGCGCGTCCACGGTGGGCCAGGCGGGCTGTCCGACGCCCAGGCGGCGCAGATAGGCGTCGACTTCCGCGGTGTTCATGCCGTCGTTCATGCCTTCAGTGTCGCGCCACCCGCACCTCCTTGCCCCCTTTCCCGCCACCGGTCGCCACCGGCACCCCGTCCGGCCGGTCCGCGGCACCGTCGCGCCCCCGGCGGCGACGGGTACGCTCTCCGCTCCCGAGTGGCGGAGGAACCAGCGCGTGCACGACTACCAGCGGATCGCCGACCGGATCGCCGCCGACATCCTGAGCGGCCGGCTCGAGCCCGGGCAGCGGCTGCCCCCGCAGCGGTCCTTCGCACGTCGCCGCGGGATCGCCGCGTCGACGGCCGGCCGCGTCTACGCCGAACTCGTCCGGCGCGGACTGGTGGTGGGCGAGGTCGGCCGCGGCACGTTCGTGCGTGCCGCGCCCGTGCCGTCCGGCCGGGCACTCGCCGAGCCCGCCACCACCGCACCGGTCAATCTGGAGCTCAACTACCCGACGGCGCCGGACCAGGCCGCCCTCCTCGCACCCGCCCTGGCACCGCTGCTGCGCCCGGACGTGCTGTCCGAGGCGACCCGTACCGCTCCGGCCGCGGGCACGCCGGCCGCTCGCGAGGCGGCCTGCGGGCTGCTGGCGACGGCCGGGTGGCGGCCCTCCGCCGGTCAGGTCCTCTTCAGCGGCAACGCCCGTCAGGCGATCGCCGGCGCGTTGGCCGCGCTGGTCGGGCCGGGCGGCCGGGTGGGGATCGACGCCCTGACCTACCCCCTGGTCAAGGAGATCGCGGCCCGGCTCGGCGTCACCCTGGTTCCGCTCGCCGGTGACGCCGACGGCATCCGTCCCGACTCCGTCGCCGCGGCCCGGCGCACGGCGCCGCTCTCCGCCCTGTACCTGCAGCCGACCCTGCACAATCCGACGTCGGTGACCATGCCGGAGACCCGTCGTCGCCAGCTCGCAGCGGACCTGCGCCGATGGGATCTGCCGGTCGTCGAGGACCGCATCTGGTCCTTCCTCTCGGACGGCACCGAACCCTTCGCGGCCTTCGCCCCCGAACTCACGTACGTGGTCGACGGGCTGTCCAAACGGGTCGCGCCGGGCCTCACCGTCGGCTTCCTCGTCGTACCCGAGGGACGGACCGGGCAGGCGGGCGAGGCACTGCGCTCCGGCGGCTGGACGGCAGGGCGTTTCGCGCTCGAAGCGGCACTGCGGTGGACGGCGGACGGAACCGTCGACCGGTTGACGACGGCCAAGCGCGCCGACGCCTCGCGACGCCAGCGGCTGGTCACCGAGCACCTGCGGGGTTTCGCCGTCCAGGCCGACCCGCGGACGTACTACGCGTGGTGGCGCCTGCCCGCGCCGTGGCGGGCGGACACCTTCACCGCGGCCGCGGCCGCCCGCGGCATCGCGGTGACGCCCGGCCCGTCCTTCGCGGTGCCGGCGACCGGGCCGGCACCGGCCCGTCCTTCGCCGGACGCCCCCGCGTCCGGCGCCGCAGACTGCGTCAGGCTCGGGCTGGCGTCGGCGCCGCTCGATGCGCTCGAGCAGGCCCTGCGGACGCTCGCCTCCCTCGCGCGGGGCGCGCCGCGGGGGACCGCGGGCCTCCCGTCCTGAGGCCGGCCACGGCACCGCATTGCACCGAGGGCAATGTTTTGATTGCACCGAGTAGCGGCGTGCTTCTAGGGTCGGGCGCATGGCATCCCGTCCCGCACACCGGGACGAGGGGAACGCCGCTGCCTCCGCGCTGCCCCTCGTCCTCGTCCATGGCCATCCCTTCGACCACACCATGTGGGCCCCGCAGATCGCCGCCTTCTCACCCGGGCGCCGGGTGATCGCGCCCGACCTGCGTGGCTACGGCGCGTCGCCCGTCACCCCGGGCGTCACGGCGCTGTCCGTGTTCGCGGACGACATCGAGGAACTGCTCGACTCCCTGGACGTGGACCGGTGCGTCCTCGGCGGGCTGTCGATGGGCGGGCAGATCGTCATGGAGTGCTACGCCCGGTTCCCGGAGCGCATCCGCGGTCTGCTGCTCGCGGACACCTTCGCCGCACCCGAGACCCCGGAAGGGCGCAGGGCCCGCAACGACATGGCGGACCGGCTGCTGCGTGAGGGCATGCGGGGCTACGCCGACGAGGTGCTGTACAAGATGGTCGCGCCCCATGCGCCCCCGGCCGTCGCGGCGCACGTCCACCGCATGATGACCCGCACCGACCCGCGGGGCGCCGCGGCGGCCCTGCGCGGCCGCGCCGAGCGGCCCGACTACCGCCCGCTGCTGAGCCGGGTCGCGGTGCCCGCGCTGGTCGTCGTCGGCGCCGAGGACGAGTACACGCCCGTCGGCGACGCCGAGTCGTTGCACGCCCTCCTCCCCGACTCCACCCTCGCCGTCGTCGACGGGGCGGCCCACCTGCCCAACCTGGAGCGCCCCGACGCGTTCGACGCGGCCCTGGCCGACTTCCTGCGACGACTCGACACCGCGGCCGGTTGCCACGAGGGGAGCAGACGAGCGGGGTCGGTCGTCGAGACCGCCGGGAAAGATCGGGCGCGGGCCGATGAGTTCCTTCATGATCAGCAGTCGTAGGTCCTGGTTGATGCGCCGAAGCCGCAGGTGTGGCCGGAGCGTCCACCGATCCGGCCCGCTGAGAAGCAGACACGAGATACCGAGGAACCTCAGATGCGTACCCTGATCAGCACTGCCTTCATCTCGCTCGACGGCGTCGTGGAGGCCCCGGGTGGCGAGCCCGGCTACCGGAACTCCGGCTGGACCTTCAAGGACATCGAGTTCCTCCCCGAGGCGTTCGACATCAAGGGCCGTGAGCAGAAGGAAGCCACGGCGATGCTGATGGGCCGGACCAGCTACGAGGCGTTCAGCCCGGTGTGGCCGGACATGGCGGACTTCGCCGACTACAAAGCGATGCCGAAGTACGTCGTCTCCGCCACCCTCACCGAGGACGAACTGGTGGCAGGTTGGGGTGAGACGACGATCCTGCGCTCGCTCGACGAGGTCGCCGCCCTGAAGGAGACCGAGGGCGGTCCGATCATCGTCCACGGCAGCGCCGCCCTGAACCGGAGCCTCTCGGACGCCGACCTGATCGACCGCTACCACCTGCTCGTCTTCCCGCTCCTGCTCGGCGCGGGCAAGCGCCTGTTCAGTGACACGGACAAGGACACCCAGAAGCTGAAGCTGGTTGAGTACGAGGCATACGCCAACGGCCTGCAGAAGAACGTGTTCGACGTCGTCCGCTGACACGGCTCCGCACCCGCCCGGCGGTCGCGTCGTCGGACACGGCACCGGTCGGAAGGTCTGCCCAGTGGCCATCGGGTCACCGGGCGGACCAGAGGAAGATGCCCGCGATGCGGAGCCCGGCCGGGGCCGGTCGGTGGGTCAGGCGCCGAGGTTCCAGCGTGTCCCGTCGGGGAGATACCAGGCGTAGGCGGTTCCGTCAGTGGCGCGGACGTACCCGAACCGGTCCTGTGCTGGTCGGCCGGGCCTTGACCCCGGATGTTGGACACACGAGACCGACACCCTCCCCAAACACAACGCCGGTCTCCACGATCACAACGGGTTGCGCAGGCCGACGTCACGTTCAGCCTCCGATTCGCCAACAGTGTTCCCGAAGGAGGCGGGGGCCTGTAGACGTATGCAGACGGAACAGTCGGGGAAACCAGGGCGGAAGACATCAGTGGCGCGCCACCCGCAGTTCCTCACCCCCGTTCTCGCCGACGGTCACCGCCAGTGCCCCGTCCCGGTCCGTCCGCAGTACCGTCGCTCCCCCGGCCCGCAGGGCGGCGAGCGTGTTCGGGGCGGGGTGCCCGTAGGTGTTGTCCTCCCCCGTGCTGATCAGTGCCAGCCGTGGGGCCGCCCGGCGTATGAGGTCCGGGTCTTGATACGCCGAGCCGTGATGGGCGACTTTGAGGACGTCCACGTCGGTCAGGCGGTGGACCGCCGGTGATCTCGCCAGGGCCCGCTGGGACGGGGGTTCCAGGTCCCCGAGGAGCAGCAGGCGCAGGCCGGCCGTGCGGACCAGCATGGCCACGCTGGCGTCGTTCGGGCCTTCCGGCACCGGGCCCGTGAGCTGCGGGCCCGTGAGCTGTGGGCCCGTGGGCGGTGGGGCGCTCGGGGGTGGCCACACCACCTCCCAGGACAGCTCCCCCGTGCGCCGTGCCTCACCTGCGGCGGCGTGCGTCACGGGGATGTGCCGGGCGGCGGCGGTCCTCCGTACGAACGCGGCCTGGTCGGCGGGTTCTTCGAAGGACGTCGTCTCGATGGCGCCCACCGCACGTCCGCGCAGTACGCCGGGCAGGCCCGCCACATGGTCGGCGTGGAAGTGGGTCAGGACGACGAGCGGGACGCTGGTGATGCCGAGGGAGCGCAGGCAGCGGTCGACGAGGGCCGGGTCGGGTCCGGCGTCCACGACCACGCCGGCGCCCTCGCCCGCCGCCAGCACCAGCGCGTCGCCCTGGCCGACGTCGCACATCACCATGCGCCAGCCCGGCGGCGGCCAGCCCGTGATCGCCCGGGTCAGCGGCGGTGGCTGCACCACCAGCAGCACCAGCGGCAGCGCGCAGGCGGCGCACCACCAGGGGTGTCTCAGCAGCCGCCGTCCCACGAGCAGCGCGACCGTGGTGAGGGCGCCGAGCGCCGCCGCGCCGGCCCAGCTGCCGGGCCAGTCCACTCCCGCGCCGGGGAGCGCCGCCCCGGTCCTGGCGACCTGCGCGAGCCACTGGGCCGGCCAGCTCGCGCACCAGGCCAGTGCCTTCGCCGCCGGCATCGCCACCGGCGCCGTCGCCAGGGTCAGGAAGCCCAGCACCGTGGCCGGCGCGAGCGCGAACTCCGCGAGCAGGTTGCACGGGATCGCCACCAGGCTCACCCGCGCCGCCAGCACGGCGACCACCGGCGCGCACACGGCCTGCGCGGCACCGGCGGCGGCCAGCGCCTCCGCGAGGCGGGGCGGCACCCCGCGCCGCCGCAGTCCCACGCTCCAGCGCGGCGCGAGGGTGAGCAGCGCGCCGGTGGCCAGCACGGAGAGCAGGAAACCGTAACTGCGGGCCAGCCACGGGTCGTACAGCACCAGGAGCAGGACGGCTGTCGCCAGCGCCGGGATCAGGGATCTGCGGCGGCCGGTGGCGAGCGCGAGCAGGGCGACGGATCCGCAGGCGGCGGCCCGCAGCACGCTGGGATCGGGCCGGCACACGACGACGAAGGCGAGGGAGAGCGCCGCGCCCAGCAGTGCGGTGGCCCGCAGGGAGATGCCGAGGCGGGGTGCGAGTCCGCGTCGCTCGGCCTGCTGCGCCAGGCCGGGCGGGCCGAGGAGCAGGGCGAGGAGGATGGTGAAGTTGGCGCCGGAGACGGCGAGCGTGTGGGTGAGGTCGGTCTCCCTGAACGCCTCGTCCAGTTCGGGGGTGATCCTGGCGGTGTCGCCCACGACCAGGCCGGGCAGCAGCGCCCGCGCGTCCGTCGGCAGTCCGTCGGTCGCCTCCCGCAGTCCGGCCCGCAGCCGTCCCGCCAGCCGTTGGGGACCCGACGGCCGGCCCACGGTCTCCGGGCCGCCTCGGCCCTTCACCCGCAGCACGGCGGCGAACCGGTCGCCGCCCGCCATCGCGGGGGCGAGCCGCGCCTCGACGCGGAGGCGGGTGGAAGGCAGCAGGGCGAGCCAAGGGGAGTCCCCTCTGCCGTTCGGCGCGGTCCGTCCGGACGAGCGTGGGTCGACGATCAGCAGTACGGGCGTGCGGGTCGTCTCCGCCGCGCCGCCGGCCCGCTCCACCCGTCGCACGTCGGCCTCGATCAGTACGGATGTCGGGGCCATGTGGTTGCCGCTGACCCTGGGCCGGGTGAGCCGGGGGTCGGAGGTGATCTCGACCTCGGCGGTCACCGGGGCGTACTCCCGCGCCAGTGCGGGCACGGGGCCACGTCGCAGGTCCGCGCCGTGCAGTCCCGCCGATGCGGCGGCCGCCGCGGCACAGAGCAGGACGGCGGCGGTGGCGTGGGCGGTGGCCTGTCCCCGGCCGGTCAGGCGGCTGTACGCCGCGAGGAGAGCGCCGGCCGTCAGCAGGGAGGCGATCACCGCGCCCGCCGCCAGGGCGGGCGGGGCGTGCAGCATCACGGCGGCCGTGGCCCAGGCGGCCAGGGCGGGCGGGAGCAGCCGCAGGTCCGTCGGTCCCTCCTGCCGGGGGTGTGCGGCTCCGAGCCGCTTCCCGGAGGCGGCGTGGACGTGCTGCCGGGCGGTGGGCTCCGTGGGCGATGGCGCCTCCGGGTCCGTCGCCTCCGTCCTCATGGCCGTACGAGGTTCCGCAGATCCGCGAAACGGCGGTCGCCGATGCCGTTCACCTCACGGAGTTCGTCCACCGAGCGGAAACCGCCGTTCCGGGTGCGGTAGTCGACGATGTGCTGGGCGAGCACGGGGCCGACTCCGGGCAGGGTGTCGAGCTGGTCCGGGGTGGCGGTGTTGAGGGACACCGGTGCGGTGGGCCGGGCTCCCGCCGGCGGTCCCGCCGTACCGGGACCGCCGGCGGGGGCTGTTCCGGCCGGTGCCGGGCCCCCTACGACCACCTGTTCGCCGTCGACGAGGAAACGGGCGCGGTTCAGGGTGTCGGTCCTGGTGCCGGGCCGTACTCCGCCGGCTGCCCGCAGCGCGTCCTCGACGCGTGAACCGGCGGGCAGGTGATGGATCCCCGGGTCGCGCACCTTGCCGCTGACGTCGACCACGATCTCGGGCCCCGCCGGAGCGCCGGGCTTCACCGCGCCGTCCGGCGCGCTCTCCCCCTTCGCCTCGCCCCCGACGTGCTCCCCGTGAGGAACCGCCGCCGCCCGCACCACCTCCGGCGCCCGTACCGGCTGGGTCCGTCCGGCCCAGAAGTGCTGTACGGCGAATCCCACGACGACCACGAGCAGCACCGACAGCGCGATCACGCTCCGCCGCTCCATCCCGCACCGCGCCCGCACCCACAACGGCAGACGCTCCCGCAGCGCGAGCCCGGCCCGCTCCCGCCGCCGACCCCGTTCGAACCCGTCGCCGGCCTCCTCCGGGCCCGCGACATCGCCCCCGTCGTCCACCACGACCGCACCACCACCGGGTCCCGCCGCGAGAGAGCCCACAGTCGCCGCCCGTCCCTGCGCGGCCTGCCGGTCCACAGCCGCCGCCCGCCCCGGCCCCACCGACCGGCCCGGCCCCACCGACCGGCCCACGTCCACCGACCGGCCCACGTCCACCGACCGGCCCACGTCCGCCGCCCGGTCCGCGCTTCCCACGTGGTCCACAGCCGCCGGCCGGTTCCCCGCCGCCGCGTGCTCCCCGGCGCCCCGACGTTCCACGGCCACCGAGCGCCCCCGGGCCGGCACGCGATCCGCGGCCGCCCCACGGTCCGCGCTCCCCACGTGGTCCACAGCCGCCAACCGGTTCCCGGCCGCCGAAGCGCCGGCCCGTGCGATGCGGCGGGTGCCGGTCAGGGCCCAGGCCGGGGGTCGCCTGCCGTGCGCGCTGTGGTCGTCGCCGTCGAACAGCGCCTCCGCCCGGCGGCGGAGCTCCTCCGCCGCCGCCCGGCGGTCCCGGTGCGGGGCCCGGCCTCGGGGCCCGGCCGGCCGACGGTGGCGGGCACGGCCGTCGGAGGCGGGTGGACGGCCCGGGCCACTGGTCGCCGTCGCTGTGCGTGAGCGTGATCGAAGTGCCATGCGAGGAGGATCCGGCACATCACCCCATTCGCGATGATCTTGCTCGAATTCGGGGGACTACCGCCCGGTTGTGGACAACTCCGTCACCCGCACGAGTACACCGAACCTCACCGGGCCGAGACCACGACCCCCAGCAGTCCGGGTCCCGTATGCGCCCCGATCACCGCACCCACCTCGCTGACATGCAGGTCGGCCAGTCCCGGCAGCCGGGTCCGCAGCCGGTCCGCGAGGGCCGACGCACGTTCCTGCGCGGCGAGGTGGTGGACGGCGACGTCGACCTCCGCCCCGCCCGCCCGCTCGGCCGCGATCTCCTCCAGGCGGGCGATCGCCTTCGACGCCGTACGCACCTTCTCCAGCGGTTCGATGCGGCCGTCCGCCAACTGCAGCAGCGGCTTGACCGCGAGGGCCGAGCCCAGCAGGGCCTGCGCGGCGCCGATCCGGCCGCCCCGGCGCAGATAGTCGAGCGTGTCGACGTAGAAGTAGGCGGACGTGTCCGCCGCCCGCTTCTCGGCGGCCGTGACCGCCTCGTCCACCGTGCCGCCCGCCTCCGCGGTCTCCGCCGCCGCCAGCGCGCAGAACCCGAGCGCCATCGCGATCATGCGGGTGTCCACCACCCGTACCGGCACCGGAGCCCGCCGGGCCGCGACGACCGCCGCGTCATGGGTGCCGGAGAGCTCGGCGGACAGATGCAGGGAGACGATGCCGGTCGCTCCGGACTCGGCGACCCTGTGATAGGTCTCGGCGAACACCTCGGGGCCCGGCCGCGAGGTCGTGACCGGGCGCCGCTTCTGCAAAGCCTGGGCGAGGGAGCGGGTGGAGATCTCGGTGCCCTCTTCGAGCGCGCGGTCGCCGAGGACCACGGTCAGGGGTACCGCCGTGATGCGGTGCCGCTCCATCGTCCGGGCCGGCAGGTAGGCCGTTGAATCGGTGACGATCGCGACATGGCGGGACATGAGCTGGAGGTTACCTGCCGTAGTGCCCGTGCGGCAGCCCGGCCTCGCGGGCCGGGTTCGACGGTGGCCGGATCAGGTGGTGCTCAAGTGGTGCTCTCGGGGCGGGGCTTCTTCTGCCAGGGGTAGGCGGGGCGCGGTGCCGGCGGGGTGATGGCGGGCCGGGCGGGCCGCTGCCGCGGTTCCTTCGCCGAGGCGGGCTCCGGGTTCTCCGGCCGGGCCTGCCCGGCCGTCGGGGCGTCGGCGGCGGGCGCTTCGGGCCAGGGCGGGGGTGCCGGACTCGGTTCCGCGGCGGTCCAGTGGCGCAGGGCCCCGGCCTCCATGTCGATCTGCTCGCTCAGCGAGTCCAGGTCGTCGGAGGCGAACCGGCGGGCGCGGTCGCGGGCCGCCCAGCGCAGGGAGTCCGCGGCGCTTGTGATGCGCTCGGTGCGCTCGCGCAGCTCGGGCAGCCGGTCGGCGAGGGTGGTGCGGTCCGGTTCGGACTCCAGGCGCCTGAGTTCGCCGTCCAGTTCGTGGCCGTGCGCGCTGAGCCGCTGAAAGAGGCCGAGGGACTCCTTCAGGGACTCGTCCTCGGCGACGGCGGCCTCCAGGGCGTCCTGGGTGGCCCGCATGGAGGTGCGCAGCTTGAGCCTGAGCTGGGCGATCTCGCCGGCCGGGCCGGGCTGCGCGAAGGCCTTGGCCCGCAGGGTGTGCTCCTCGACCGTGCGGCGGGCCTGGGTGATGTGGCGGTCCGCACTGCGCTTGGCGGCGCCGACGACCTTCACCGTGGCGTAGGCGCCGAGCACGACGAAGAGCACGAAGAGCAGGGCGACCACTGCGAACACCGCTTCCACGAAGCTCCTCCTCCGGGCCCCTCTGGCCTGTCCCGGCGCACTTCGCGCCGCTCTTCAACGGTAAACGCAGCGGGCAGGTCCGGAGTTCCTGAGAAACCCCGAACCTGCCCGTAGGGGACCACCCGGACCACCCGGATCACCCGGGCCACCGGGTGCCCTGAAGCCCGTCCGGCGGATCACACCGGACGGACCCCGAAACGCCCACCTCACGCCGGGACGATGTTCACCAGCTTCGGCGCCCGGACGATCACCTTGCGGATCCCGGCCCCGTCCAGCGCCGCGACGACCCGCTCGTCGGCCAGCGCGACCTTCTCCAGCTCGTCCTCGGCGATGCCCGGGGACACCTCCAGCCGCGCCTTGACCTTGCCCTTGATCTGCACGACGCAGGTGACGGTCTCGTCCACCACGTACGCCGGGTCGGCCACCGGGAAGTCCTGGTGCACCACCGAATCCGCGTGCCCCAGCCTGCGCCACAGCTCCTCGGCGATGTGCGGGGCCAGCGGAGCGATCAGCAGCACCAGGGACTCCGCGACGGAGCGCGGCAGCGCGTCTCCCCGCTTGGTCAGGTGGTTGTTCAGCTCGGTGACCTTGGCGATGGCGGTGTTGAAGCGCATGCCCTCCAGGTCGCCGCGCACGCCGTCGATCGCCTTGTGCAGGGCGCGCAGGGTGTCCTCGTCCACGTCGGCGGCCTCGGTGTCGACGACGGTCACCTCGCCGCTCGCCTCGTCGACGATGTTGCGCCACAGCCGCTGCAGCAGCCGGAACTGACCGACCACCGCGCGGGTGTCCCACGGCCGGGAGACGTCCAGCGGGCCCATGGCCATCTCGTACAGGCGCAGCGTGTCGGCCCCGTACTCGGCGCAGATCTCGTCCGGAGTGACCGCGTTCTTCAGGGACTTGCCCATCTTGCCCAGCAGCCGGGAGACCTTCTCGCCCTGGTACCAGTAGCCGCCGTCGCGCTCCTCCACCTCGGCGGCCGGTACGGCGATGCCCCGGCTGTCGCGGTAGACGTAGGCCTGGATCATGCCCTGGTTGAACAGCTTGTGGAACGGCTCCGCCGACGACACGTGTCCCAGGTCGTACAGCACCTTGGACCAGAAACGGGCGTACAGCAGGTGCAGTACGGCGTGTTCGGCACCGCCGACGTACAGGTCGACACCACCGTGCGGCATGCCCTCGCGCGGACCCATCCAGTACTGCTCGATGGCCGGGTCGACCAGCTTCTCGCTGTTGTGCGGGTCCAGGTAACGCAGCTCGTACCAGCAGGAACCGGCCCAGTTGGGCATGGTGTTGGTCTCGCGGCGGTACCTGCGCGGACCGCGGCCGTCGCCCAGGTCCAGGGTGACGTGGACCCAGTCCTCGTTGCGGGACAGCGGCGTCTCGGGCCGGGTGTCGGCGTCGTCCGGGTCGAAGGTGCGCGGCGAGTAGTCCTCGACCTCGGGCAGTTCCAGCGGCAGCATCGACTCGGGCAGGGCGTGGGCGATGCCGTCCTCGTCGTAGACGATCGGGAAGGGCTCGCCCCAGTAGCGCTGCCGGCTGAACAGCCAGTCGCGCAGGCGGAAGTTGACGGTGCCCGCGCCGCGGCCCTCGCGCTCCAGCCACTCGGTGATGCGCGCCTTGGCCTCGACGACGCCCAGGCCGTCCAGGGAGATCTCGTCGTTCGACGAGTTGATGATCTTCGCGTCGTACGACGCGAAGGCGTTCTCCCAGGTGGAGGTGTCCGTGCCGCGGCCGTCGGTCGGCTCGACGATGCAGCGGATCGGCAGCTCGAAGGCGCGCGCGAACTCGAAGTCGCGCTGGTCGCCCGCCGGCACGGCCATGATCGCGCCGGTGCCGTAGCCCATCAGGACGTAGTCGGCGATGAAGACGGGGACCCGCTCGCCGTCGACCGGGTTGGTGGCGTACGCGCCGATGAAGACGCCGGTCTTGTCCTTGGCCTCGGCCTGCCGCTCGACGTCGGACTTCGAGGCGGCTTGCGCGCGGTAGGCGGCGACGGCCTCAGCGGGCGTGGCGTGCCCGCCGGTCCACACCTCGTGGGTGCCCTCGGGCCACTCCTGGGGCGTGAACTTCTCGACCAGCGGGTGCTCGGGCGCCAGCACCATGTAGGTCGCGCCGAACAGGGTGTCGGGGCGGGTGGTGAAGACGGTGATGTTCTCGCCGTCGATCGGGAAGTCGACGCGGGCGCCCTCGGAGCGGCCGATCCAGTTGCGCTGCTGCAGTTTGATGGCCTCGGGCCAGTCCAGCGCGTCCAGGTCGTCGAGCAGCCGGTCCGCGTAGGCGGTGATGCGCATGTTCCACTGGCGCAGCTTGGCCTTGAAGACGGGGAAGTTGCCGCGCTCGGAGCGGCCCTCGGCGGTGACCTCCTCGTTGGCCAGGACGGTGCCCAGGCCGGGGCACCAGTTGACCGGCGCGTCGGAGGCGTAGGCCAGGCGGTACTCGCCCAGGACGTCGGCGCGCTCGGCCTCGGTCAGCTCGCTCCAGGAGCGGCCGCCGGGGACGCCGCGCTCACCGGACTCGAACCGCTCGACCAGCTCGGCGATCGGGCGGGCCCGCTTCGCCTCGTCGTCGTACCAGGAGTTGAAGATCTGCAGGAAGATCCACTGGGTCCACTTGTAGTAGTCCGGGTCGATCGTGGCGAACGAGCGGCGCTTGTCGTGGCCCAGGCCCAGCCGGCGCAGCTGGGCCTTCATGTTCTCCATGTTGGCCTCGGTGGACACGCGCGGGTGCGTGCCGGTCTGCACGGCGTACTGCTCGGCGGGCAGGCCGAAGGCGTCGAAGCCCAGGGTGTGCAGGACGTTGTGCCCGGTCATGCGCTGGAAGCGGGCGGAGACGTCGGTGGCGATGTAGCCCAGCGGGTGTCCCACGTGCAGTCCCGCACCCGAGGGGTACGGGAACATGTCCATGATGAACTTCTTGGGCCTGGCGGCCGTCTCCGGATCACCCGACAGGTCGCCGCTCGGGTTCGGCGCGGCATACGTGCCCTCGACGTCCCAGAAGTCCTGCCAGCGTGCCTCGATCTCGGCCGCCAGGGCGGCCGTGTAGCGGTGCGGCGCGGCCTCCGCGGCTGCGGTGGCAGCGGGGTTCGTCTCGCTCATGATCCTCAATGCTCCATCGATCGTCTCTGCCTGCTGCTGCGGCTTCCCGGAAATGAAAAATCCCCTCGCACAGGAGGGGACGCCGCGCCGATTCCGACCCACCGGTCACCGGCGGTCGGGACTGATCAGCGCGGCTCGCTAAGCAGAAGGCGTACGGCACGCATGGCGCCAGGGTACCGCAGCCACCGATCCGGTCGCGACGCGCTTCCACGACACGTTGACTCAAGGTCAAAAATTACTTCGCGTAACAACCGCTAAGGGACATCACAACGGCCTCATTGTCTTTTGATAACAACGCAATAACTCAAACCTCGTACTCATCGGTATGACGAGCCTTAGAGTTCGGCAGCGGGACCGCTTTACCGAACCTTCGGAGTTGCCCCCATGAACCCTCGTCCAGACAGCAGCCCACCCCTCGCTCGGGGCCGGTCGGCTGCGGCTCCGGTGTGCCCGCTCCGCGTCGCGACGCCGGGAGGTAGGTCGTGAGGCCGGACGACAGCACGGCGGACGACTGGCTCGCCGAGTTCCTCAGCTTCGGTGTGGGCGTCCTGTCCCTGGTCTGCCTGAGCTGCTCGGTGATCTGGGGACTCGTCGCCCAGGACCGGATCCTGCTCGGCCCCCGTCAGCGGATCCTGGCGCAGGCGGTGCACCGGACGACCGCGGTCGCCTCGGTCCTCTTCCTGCTGGTGCACATCGGCATCAAGGTGGCCCAGGAGCACACCACGTGGATCGCCGTGGTGATCCCCTTCGGGCTGGCCCTCACCGACGACGAGGCCGTCACCGGCAGGGCCTTCCTCATCGGGCTCGGCACCCTCGCCGGCATGCTGATGATCTTCGTGGGCATCACCGGTGTGCTGCGCAACCGCTTCGCCTCCCCGGCACCGGTCGCGGCCCGCTGGCGGGCGATGCACATGCTGGCCTACCCGGCCTGGTGCGCCGCGCTGGTGCACGGCCTCTACGCGGGTCGAGCCGCGAAGCCGATCTTCCTGATCCTCTACGGGCTGTCCATGGTCGGCGTCATGGCGGCCCTCGCCGTGCGCGCCTCCCCGCCCCGCGTGAAGCGCAGAATCGCCGACCGGATCACCGCGCTGCTCGGCACCGCCGACCAGCAGCGGGGCCGAGAGGAGCAGTTGGAGGAGAGCAGGTCCCGGGCCGCCGAGGCCCCCCTGCCGGGATACGGCGGCGGGCGCGGCTCCGCGCGGGGCGACCGGCGCCCGCGCGGGGACGGCGACCGGCGGGGCGAGCGCCCGCTGTACGAGACCGCCGAGCGCGCCCCGGAACCGGCGAACGGCTTCGCGGCCGCCTACCGCGCGGTGTCGACGCCCGGCGGGCCGGCCCCCGGGCAGACGCCCCTCACCGACGCGACCGCCCGCATGGAGCTGCCGCTGGACATGCAGCCCACGGAGGCCGTCCCGCGCGTGGACGGCCCCTCCAGCACCTCGGGCAACTGGCCGATCCCGTCCCCGCCGCCGGTCGGCGAGGCCCCGCCGTCGGCGTACGACCCGCTCCAGGACACCGGATACAACATCCCGGCCTATGACAATTCGGCCGCCTCCGGCTTCGGTTCAAGTGATGTGTACGACACCGGTGAGACGAACGGCCTCTACGCCACGTACAACCCGAGTGACACGTACAACAGCGGTCCCGCCAATGAACCACTCCCCGGTGCGTCGCCCTCGTCGTCCTACGACTTCGACGCACCGGGTTCGGGCGAACCTTGGAACACGCCGTCCGGAGGCTATAAGTGAACGAGGCCCTGCCCGACGTACCCGAAGTCCGCGTGGTCGGTCTTCCCCAGCTCACGTCGGGTTTCGACCTTGTCGACCGGCTCGATCTGCCCATGCACCTCAAGGTGCACGGGCCGCTCGAGCCCTTGGGCGGTGAGCAGCTCGCGCAGCTCGCCGAACGCATCAACCTCAGGGGCCGCGGCGGCGCGGGGTTCCCCTTCCACAGGAAGCTGCGCTCGGTCGCCGAAACGGCGATCAAGCGCGGCGTCCGGCCGGTCGTCGTCGTCAACGGCAGCGAGGACGAGCCGGCCTGCCGCAAGGACACGGTGCTGATCAACCGTGCCCCGCATCTCATCCTGGACGGCGCACTGCTGTGCGCCGAGGCCATGGGTGCCCGCACGCTCGTGGTGGGGGTCACCCGGGAGTCCACCCAGCGCTCCATGGAGGCCGCGCTCGCCGAACGCGGCCTGAACAACGGACGCCGCTCCGCGCTGCGCGCCCGCGTGCAGCGCAACCCGGTCCGCATGGTCACGGGCGCGGCGGCCTCCCTGATCCGCTCCATCGACGGCGGTCCGGCCGTCCCGCCGGGCCGCAAGACCAGCGCCTCGAAGAACGGCGTCGGCGGCGCGCCCACGCTGCTGTCCAACGCCGAGACCTTCGCCCAGCTCGCCATCGCCGCCCGCATCGGCCCGGAGCGGTACTGCAACACCGGCCTGTACGACGAGCCGGGCACCGTGATGCTCACGGTGTCCGGGGCGGTGGCCCGCCCCATGGTGATCGAGGTGCCGACAGGTGTGCCACTGCGTTACGTCCTGCAGCTCGCCGGTGCCCCGCCGGTGCCGCAGGGAGTGCTGACGGGCGGCTACCACGGCAAGTGGATCGACGCGGCGACCGTCAACGAGGCGATCGTCTCCCGCAACTCCCTGGACGCGGTGGGCGGTTCGCTGGGCGCGGGCGCGATCCTGCCGATCAGTCAGGACACCTGTCCGCTGGGCGAGTCGCTGCGGGTGGCGCAGTGGCTGGCCGAGGAGAGCGCGGGCCAGTGCGGCCCCTGCTATCTGGGGCTGCCGGCCGCGGCGCGCGGCCTCGAGGACATCCTCAACGGCGGCGGTCCCGCCGCCCTGGAGGCGGTCAAGCAGGTCGCCAAGAACGTGAAGCGGCGCGGGGCGTGTTCGCACCCGGACGGCTCCGCGATGTTCCTGGAATCGACCGTCAAGGCGTTCCCCGACGACCTCGCCGCGCATGTCCTCGGCAACGGCTGCGGACGGCCCGTGGCGGGCGTCCTGCCGCTCTTCGAGGGGGGCAGGGCCCCCACGGGCGTCCCGGGCGGGGGAGGCGAGGAGAACGGGCCCAGCCGCCAGAAGATCTACGTCGACTGGACACTGTGCCGGGGCCACGGCCTGTGCGCGGACATCCTCCCGGAGGTCTTCCAGCTCGGCGCGGACGGCTTCCCGACGGTGGCTCAGGCCCAGGTGCCGCGTTTCGCGGAGGCGAAGGCGCTGCGGGCGGTGCGCCGCTGCCCGGCGCTGGCCCTGCGCGTCGAGGACGAGGCGCCCCAGGCCAAGGCGCCGTCCCGGAATCTGCCGGTGCTCTCGCAGGGGCGCGGCCGGCGCGCCCTGGGCCGCTGACACGGGTCCGCCCTCGCGACCGGCGAGGGCGGACACCGCCGGCGCCATCGGACACCACCGGCTACGACCGGACACAACCAGCGAGGGCGGACCATCCATTCGGATGATCCGCCCTCTACTTCTGTGGAGCTAAGGAGAATTGAACTCCTGACCTCCTGCATGCCATGCAGGCGCTCTACCAACTGAGCTATAGCCCCTCGACTTCACGCGGCGGAGCCGCATGTTGCCCGCGTCGCCCGGTTTCCCCGGCGGCGACGCCAACTTTACACGGTCGACCCGGGCCAACACCAAATCGGTTTCACTTGGCTCGCCTATGTCCAGAATTGCCCCTGCCGAGGGTTACGCGGTCACGAACGAATAGAAGCGCTTGAGTGTGCAGTGCTCCTCCAGCAGCCGGCCGTAGATCGGCTCCCCCTCGAGTTCGCGGTACGTCTCGATGGGGTCGCCTTTTATGATCAGCGCCCGCGCGCATTCCTCGCACCAGTACTGGTAGTCGGGATTGATCGGCTCCATGTCCCGGACGATCGGCGTCCCACTGCCGCACCAGTCGCACTTCCGCCTGTGTGCACCCATCGATCAGCTCCAGCTGTGGCCGCAGGCCGTGCACACGTAGGAGATCCCGCCGTTGTCGCCGAGTACCTGGGCGACGTGCCCGGAGCCGCAGGAGGGGCAGCTGAGGCGGGTCGAGGTCCGTCGCGTCGACACCGCTCCGAGAAGGTGGTCGACCTCCTCGAGGATGCTGCCAGGCATCACCACTCCCTCCCGTCGGGCCGCGCCCCCTTCCGGCCGTTTGATTCTGCCACGGCCGGGCCGACACGGTCAGCGACGCCGTGGTACCGGTCGGGACACGGCTCGACACCTCACAGAGGTATACGCGCTCCGGAACCGTGCTGCTCACCGGCGGGCAACGAAAAATCCCGCCTCCCTGGGGGAGACGGGATCTTCGTCATGTGGAGCTAAGGAGAATTGAACTCCTGACCTCCTGCATGCCATGCAGGCGCTCTACCAACTGAGCTATAGCCCCTGGTTGTCACGCGAGGTGACCACCTGGTGTTCCGTCCCGCTCGGCGGGGCGAACAAGAAGAACTTTAGCCTGCGACCTGCCGGAAAGCGAAATCCGGGTCCCCGGGCGCCCCGGGGCCGGATCGAAGCGCGCTCAGTCGTCGTCGCCGAGCACCGGTTCCGGCAGGGTGCCGGCGTTGTGCTCGAGCAGCCGCCAGCCCCGGGCGCCCTCACCGAGGACGGACCAGCAGCAGTTGGTGAGACCGCCCAGGCCCTCCCAGTGGTGCGGGTCGAGTCCGAGCAGCCGGCCGATGGTGGTGCGGATGGTGCCGCCGTGGCTGACCACGACGAGCGTGCCGTCCTCCGGGAGCTTCTCGATGTGCCTCAGCACCACGGGGGCGGCGCGGTCGGCGACCTCGGTCTCCAGTTCGCCACCGCCCCGGCGGACCGGCTCGCCGCGCTTCCACGCGGTGTACTCGTCGCCGTACCTGGCGATGATCTCGTCGTGCGTCAGGCCCTGCCAGACGCCCGCGTACGTCTCCCGCAGGGCCTCGTCGTGGGTGACGTCCAGGCCGGTGAGCGCGGCCAGCTCGGCGGCGGTGGCCGCGGCCCGCTTCAGGTCGGAGGCGACGATCGCGTCGGGCTTCAGCCCCGCGAGCAGGCGGGCGGACCGGCGGGCCTGGGCGACGCCGGTCTCGGTGAGGTCCACGTCCGTGGAGCCCTGGAAGCGGCGCTCCACGTTCCAGGACGTCTGGCCGTGCCGCCACAGGATGACGCGGCGGCCCCGGCGCGCGGACCCGCTCACCTCACCGGTGGCGCTCACCGCCAGTCACCACCAGGCTCCGCCGCCTCCTCGGCCTCCTGCAGCTTCGCGTGCTCGGCGGCCTTGCCGCGGGTGGCCTTGGCGTCCTCGGGCAGCCCCAGCTCGGGGCAGTCCTTCCACAGCCGCTCCAGGGCGTAGAAGACGCGCTCCTCGCTGTGCTGGACGTGGACGACGATGTCGACGTAGTCGAGCAGCACCCAGCGGGCTTCGCGGTCGCCCTCGCGGCGGACCGGCTTGGCGCCGAGCTCCTTGCTGAGCCGCTCCTCGATCTCGTCGACGATCGACTTGACCTGGCGGTCGTTGGGCGCCGAGGCCAACAGGAAGGCGTCGGTGATGGACAGCACGTCACTGACGTCGTAGGCGACGATGTCGTGCGCGAGCTTGTCGGCGGCCGCCTGGGCGGCGGTGGTGACGAGCTCGAGGGAACGGTCGGTTGCGGTCACTACAAAGCTTTCGATCGGCGGACACTTGCTCCCAAGGGTCTCACGGACCGCCGGGCGCACCCTCCGCATTACGGAGTGTGCGCCCGGAGCGCGCTACGAGCCGGGGTCGTAGTCCTGTCCGAGGACGACCGAGACGCGGGCGTTCGCGGAGACCTCGCCCTTGGCGACGGAGTCGGCGGGCAGCCCCAGGGTCTTGGCGACCTCGGTGGCGTTCTCCTTGTCGGCGGCGTCCGCGTAGACGACCTCCGAGGTCGCCTCCGAGGCGGCGGCGGTGCCGGCCTCCCGGAAGGTGAAGCCGCCGTTGAGGAGCACCACGCGGGCCTTCTCGGTGCGGTTCTCCACCCCGGTGGCGTTGCGTACGGAGACGCTGACTGCGGCGTCCGGGTCGGGGCTCTTCGCGGTGCCGCCGAGGACGTCCTTGACCACGCTGTCGCTCGCCTCCGCGGTGAGCGTGCCGTCGTCCCGCACGGGCAGCACGGCGGTCTTGTGGTCGCCGCCCTTGGCGAGCTCGGAGAGCCGGGCGAGGAAGGAGCCCAGGTCCTTGTCGGTGAGCGGCGGCTCGATGATCTGCCCGAGGGTCTGGATGGTGGTCGTGGCGGCGTCCGGGTCGGAGGTCATCTTGCGCAGGACGCCGTGCAGGACCTGCCCGAACCGCTCCAGCTGGGCGTTCTGGGTCTCGCCGGAGCCGCGGTGGGTGGCGTAGGCGACGGCCGTCTTGCCGCTGAGGGTCTGGCTCTTCCCCTTCCTGACCAGGGGCGCCTCGCCCTTCTTCTCGGCGTCCGGGTCGGGCACGTCGGTGTCGGTGTCGATCTCGATGTTGCCGACGAGGTCGACGAGGGTGAGCAGGAACGGGGTGTCCAGCCGCCAGGTGCCCTCGATGTCGGTGCCGAGGACGGTGTCGAGGGCGGTCCTGGTGCCCTCGGAGCCGTCGTCCTCGACCGACTTGGCGAGCGTGGTGGTGGTGCCGTCGTCGGCGGTCAGGGCGAGGGAGTTGGGCAGCAGGACGGTGGTGCCCTGCTCGGTGGTGGTGTTGTCGACGAGCAGGGCGGTGGCGGTTCCGCCGTTGGCGGTGTCGTGCAGGTGCACGACGATCACGTCCCGCTTCTGCGCGCCCGCGGCCGTCGTGGTGCCCGTGCCGGAGCCGGAGCCGGACAGGCCCGGCAGTTTCCCCGCGTACCAGAGGTAGCCGACACCGCCGGCCGCGACCAGGGCGAACACCACGACCAGGGCGACGATCCGGCTGCGGGCGCGGCGCTTGGCCTCCTCCCGGCGCTCGGTGCGGTTCTCGGTGAACTTCATCCAGTCGATGACGTCCTCGGAGTCGCCGTCGGGCTCCTCGACGAAGGCGAACTGCTCGGTGCGGTAGTCCGGTGCGGGCCCGGCGGGGTCCTGCTCGTCCTCGGCCGGGCCGGGCTGCTGCGGGATGTGCGCGGTCTGCTCGGTGACGCGGGGCTGCTGCCCGGTGTGCGCGGTCTGCCCGTAGGGGTCGTACGGGGTGCTCTGGCCGCCCTGGCCGCCCTGCTGGGTGCCGTAGGAGTCGTAGGACGGCGCCTGCGGCTGCTGCGGGGCCCCGGTCCCGGTCCCGTAGGGGTCGTACGAGGGCTGCTGATGTCCGCCCGTGTTGTACGGGTCGTAGCCGTAGCCCTGCTGCTGGTAGGCGTCGTACTGCTGGGCCTGTTGGTCCGTGGCCTGGCGGTAGACGGGCCGGCCGTACTCGTCGTAGCCGACGAGCTCGTACGGGGTGCCCCCGTCGGCCCCGTACCCCGCGTCGTATCGGTCGTTCACCGGTGCCCCTCTCGGCTCACTCGCCGCGGTACAGGTCGCGCTTGTCGATGTAGCGCACGACTCCGTCCGGCACCAGGTACCAGACGGGTTCCCCCTTGGCGACTCTCGCACGGCAGTCCGTCGAGGAGATGGCGAGGGCGGGAACCTCGACGAGCGAGACACCGCCCTCGGGGAGGCCCGCGTCGGTCAGATGGTGGCCGGGCCGGGTCACGCCGATGAAGTGTGACAGGGAGAACAGTTCCTCGCTGTCGCGCCAGGTGAGGATCTGGGCGAGGGCGTCGGCGCCGGTGATGAAGAACAGGTCCGTGTCCGGGTTGAGCGCGCTCAGGTCGCGCAGGGTGTCCACGGTGTAGGTGGGGCCGCCGCGGTCGATGTCGATGCGGCTCACCGAGAACTGCGGGTTCTCGGCGGTCGCGATGACCGTCATCAGATAGCGGTCCTCGGCGGCGGAGACCGCGCGGTGGCTCTTCTGCCACGGCTGGCCGGTGGGGACGAACACCACCTCGTCGAGGCGGAACTGCGCGGCGACCTCACTGGCCGCCACCAGGTGCCCGTGGTGGATCGGGTCGAAGGTGCCGCCCATCACGCCGAGACGGCGCCTGCCCTGCCACGCCGGGCCGCTGCCGGGGCCGGTAGGCATGTCCTGCTCTCCCATGCGTGCAGACCCTACCGGCCCGGCCGGAGAACCCCGTCCGCCAGGGCGGCCGGCGGACGGCTCAGCGGTCGCGGTTGAAGCGGGTGGTGATCCACAGCAGGAGCAGCAGGACGAACAGGGCGCCGCCACCGGTGAAGTAGGGGTTGAGGCTCTCGTGGTTGCCGCTGTGCTCTCCGCCCTCGGCGGCAAGGGTGGCGAACTGGGCAGCTGTGACGGGGATGCTCATCTTCGGCAGGACCTATCGCGTGTGGGCGGGTTAAAGACGTCGGCTCATCGTAAGCGGGCACCTTCGCGCCGATCACGCCGACTCCGCCGTTGCGGGCGCGGTGGCGGGCGGAAGGAACCTTCCCCGCCGCTCAGTCGTCCTTCCGGCTGTAGCCACGCAACAGGAACCACGCGGTGAGCGCACAGCCCACCAGCATCACGATCAGAAGCACCCTGAGCAGAACCCCCGCACCTCCTCGGTCGTCCCGTCGTCCGTCACTGCCGGTCCACGGTGACTCCGCCTAGGCTGGGCTTCGCCGCGGGGGAGCCAAGGGCCGCACAAGGGGCCGCAAAGGGTCACGCAGACGCACATGGGGGATACATGTCCGACGGCCATCAGCACAACGGGCACGAAAGCGTGCCGAGCAGGCAGCGCAGGCGCTTCCCCGGGATCTCCACGCGGGCGTACGAGCATCCGGCGGACCGTTCCGCGCTGGTGGCGCTGCGCAAGCTGACCGGTTTCGACACGGTGTTCAAGGCGCTGAGCGGTCTGCTGCCCGAGCGCAGTCTGCGGCTGCTGTTCCTGTCCGACTCGGTGCGGGTCTCGGACCGGCAGTTCGCGCATCTCAACGACATGCTGCGGGACGCCTGCTACATCCTGGACCTGGAGAAGGTCCCGCCGATGTACGTCAAGCAGGACCCGAGTCCGAACGCGATGTGCATCGGCATGGACGAGCCGATCATCGTGGTGACCACGGGTCTGGTGGAGCTGCTCGACGAGGAGGAGATGCGGGCGGTCGTCGGGCACGAGGTCGGGCACGCGCTGTCCGGGCACTCGGTGTACCGGACGATCCTGCTGTTTCTGACGTCGCTGGCGGTCCGGGTCGCGTGGATCCCGCTCGGCAACGTCGCGATCATGGCGATCGTGACGGCGCTGCGCGAGTGGTTCCGCAAGTCGGAGCTGTCGGCGGACCGCGCGGGGCTGCTGGTCGGCCAGGACCCGCAGGCCTCGATGCGCGGCCTGATGAAGATCGCGGGCGGCAACCATCTGCACGAGATGAACGTGGACGCGTTCCTGGAGCAGGCCGAGGAGTACGAGGCCGGGGGCGATCTGCGCGACTCCGTGCTGAAGATCCTCAACGTGCTGCCCCGCTCGCACCCGTTCACCACCGTGCGGGCGGCCGAGCTGAAGAAGTGGGCGGCCTCCCGTGACTACCAGCGGATCATGGACGGTCACTACCCGCGCCGCGACGAGGACAAGGACGCCTCGGTACGGGACTCCTGGCGGGAGTCGGCGAGCAGCTACGCGGACGATGTGCGCAACTCCAAGGACCCGCTGATGAAGCTGGTCAGCGACATCGCGGGCGGCGCCGGGGACCTGGGCGGCCGGGTCCGCCGCGGCTTCGGCGGTTTCACGTCCTCGGAGCCGAGGCCACCGAAGCCGGGCCCCCAGGGGCCGGACACACCGTCGGGTGCGGAGGGCGACGAGCCGCCACGCGACGGCGCGTAGGGCCGGCGGGGCTGCGGGCGGTCGGGCGGTCGGGCGGGAACCCGCGTTTCCCGCCCGTGACCCGGGTCGGCCCTGCGGGGTGTGTCCCACCACGCCGCCGCACGACCGCGCGGGGGGCCGGCGGGCGCGAACCCGCCTTCCGCCCGTGCCCCGGGCGGGCACGGAGCGGGATGTCCCACCGCCCCTGTGCGTGGCACCCCCCGGAAGGGTGACAAGCAGGGATCGCGCGGGCGGTACGCAACGGCGCCGCCCGCCGAAGCCGAGTGGCGCGGCCCGCCGAAATGACGCGGCGCCGCCCGCGCTCACAGCTTCGGCTGTGCGCCCGGTGCGAGGGAGCCGCACAGGGCCGGGGTGCTGCCCGTGGCGTACGGGTCGGTGCCGGCGGGGGCGGTCTCCTTCGCCGTCTGCCCCGCCAGCAGCGGGCGCAGCCGGGCGGCGGAGTCCTCGGCGCAGGACAGCGGGCCGGCCTGGACGTGGGCGACGACGAGTTCCGCCTGGTGCAGGCGCAGGTCGTCGCGGTCGAAGCGGAAGTGCAGCTCGCGCCGGACGGTGAACAGCGACGCCTCGGCGTCCCGCTCCGCGCCGGCCGGGCGCAGCGCGTAGACGAACGTGTGGTCCGTGGTGACCTCGAGGGTGGCGGAGTCGGTCTCGGCTGCCTGCATGGTGCCCTGGACCCGGATCTCGCGGTCCGCCAGCCGCACGCGGGCGGGGTCGAAGCGGACCAGCCATCCGGTGGGCGCGTGCCGTCCGTCGGCGGTGGGCCGGTCGAAGCTCTGGTCGAACTGGTCCAGCTGACCGGAGTCGAGCAGTGTCCGCACGGGCCGGATCTCGCCGCCGGTGAGCACGCCCGGGTCGAGGGCGGACCGCACGAGGTAGTCCTTGGCGGTGAGCAGCGCGCTCACCACCTGGCCGTCGGAGAAGTGCGCGGTGCGCCGGGACGCCGGGAGCGGCACCCCCTCGGCGCCGGGCCGGAACTGCGCCGCCGGACTGTGCGCGTACAGCCGTTCGACGTCGGTGGTGCCGGGGACCTCGCCCTGCGGGGCGAGCGGGATGACGGTCATCCGCAGCGGCTCGGCGGGTTCGTCGGCGGCGGGGCTCCGGTAGGGGTGACGTACACCCATGTAGACGGCGGTGCCGAAGGCCACGGCGATCAGCAGGACCAGGATCAGCGCCTGCCGGGACAGGCCGCTCCGGCGCATCGGCGGGCGGCGGCGTACGGCGGGCGCGTGGTCGGTGATGCGCTGCTCGGCGGAGTACTCCTGGAGCCGGGCAGCACGGACGAAGGACTCGTCGAAGACGACGGACCTGTACTCGTCCTCTCCACCTCCGGGGGCTCCCTCGGGCGTCCCCTCGGGCGGGTCCGAAGGCCCTCCCATATCTTCAGGGTAGGTCCGGTGAGGTCCCGGTAAACGCCCGGCCGGGGCACAAGTTCTGACAGGTTCTCATCAGGCCGACGGCCGGTCTCAGGGGTTGCCGCGCGGGATCACCGGGACGGTCGGCCGGGAGTAGTCGGCCGACGCGGAGGGCGCTGCGGAGGGCGCCGCCGCGCCGCCCTGCTCCACGCCGGTGGTGGTGGGTGGCGGGGCCGGGTCCTGGCGGTGGGAGGAGGCGCCCCGGTAGACGGCCGAGAAGGCGAGCGCGACCATGCCGATGCCCATCATCAGGGCGAGCATCCAGGCGACGGGGCGGTGCCAGCGCACCTGCCTGCCGTACGGGCCCGGGGAGCCGTAGTCGTCCTCCAGGGCGTCCTCGTCGTCCGGGTCGTAGCCGGAATCGCCCCGGTAGCCGCCGTACCCGTCGTCGTGCCGCTCGCCGCGCGCACGGGCCCGGTGGGCCTCGGCCTCGGAGGCCTCGGCCCTGGCCTGCGCGGCGGCCAGGAGGCGTTCGACGGCGGTCGGCTCGTGCACCTCGGCCGCCCGCACGAAGGACTCGTCGAAGACCACGGAGGCGAACTCTTCGTCCGACACCCCGCGGTCGTGGTCGTCGTCGGGCTCCCAGCCGTCAGGGAACGGCGTGCCCCCCACGTCCTCCGGCACGGATCCAGAGTAGACCTGGGGGGTCATTTTGGGCAGACCGTATGGAAATTCGTCCGTCCGCCGAGACGGTCCCGCCGCCGCTGCCCCTCCGTGCCCGGGTCAGCGCCGTACGTGACCGTCGCCGGTGACGATGTACTTCGTGCTGGTCAGCTCGGGCAGGCCCATCGGCCCCCGGGCGTGCAGCTTCTGCGTCGAGATGCCGATCTCCGCGCCGAAGCCGAACTGGCCGCCGTCGGTGAACCGGGTGGAGGCGTTCACCGCGACCGTGGTGGAGTCCACCAACTGGGTGAAGCGGCGGGCGGCCTGCTGCGAGGTGGTGACGATGGCCTCGGTGTGACCGGAGGTCCACAGCCGGATGTGCTCGACGGCCCGGTCGAGGGAGTCGACGACGGCGGCGGCGATGTCGTGGGAGAGGTACTCGGTCTCCCAGTCCTCCGTGGTGGCCTCCACGACGGTGGCGCGGGAGTCCTTGGCGTACGCCATCACGCGTTCGTCGGCGTGCACGGTGACGCCGGCGCCGGCGAGGGCGTCCAGGGCGCGCGGCAGGAACTCGGCGGCGATGTCCTGGTGCACCAGGAGGGTCTCGGCGGCGTTGCAGACGCCGACCCGCTGGGCCTTGGAGTTGACCAGGATCTCCACCGCCATGTCGAGGTCGGCCGCCGCGTCGACGTAGACGTGGCAGTTGCCGGTGCCGGTCTCGATGACCGGGACGACCGACTCCTGGACCACCGTGTTGATCAGCGAGGCGCCACCGCGCGGGATGAGCACGTCGACCAGGCCCCGGGCACGCATCAGCTCGCGCACGCTGTCCCGGCTCTCACCGGGCACCAGCTGGACGGCGTCGGCGGGCAGCCCGGCGCCGTGCACGGCGTCGCGCAGCACCCGCACGAGCGCGGTGTTCGACCGGTACGCGGAGGACGAGCCGCGCAGCAGGACCGCGTTGCCGGACTTCAGGCAGAGGGCGGCGGCGTCCACCGTGACGTTCGGGCGGCCCTCGTAGATGATGCCGACGACGCCGAGCGGCACCCGGACCTGGCGCAGGTCGATGCCGTTGGGCAGCGTGGAGCCGCGGACGACCTCGCCGACCGGGTCGGGCAGTGCGGCCACGTCCCGCACGTCGGCGGCGATCGCGCGCACCCGCTCGGGGGTGAGGGTGAGCCGGTCGATCATGCCCTCGCCGATGCCGGCCTCGCGGGCCCTGGCCACGTCCTGGGCGTTGGCCTCGACGATTTCACTCGTACGGACCTCCAGCGCGTCCGCGATGGCCAGCAGCGCGTCGTCCTTGGTGGCCCGCGGCAGCGGCGCGAGGGTGGCGGCGGCCCCCTTGGCCCGGTAGGCGGCCTGGCTGACCGGGGACATCGAGTCGTACGGCGAGAGCGTGGTCATGGGGGAAGGGTAGTGCGACGGGGACCGGCGTCCGGCTCTTGTCCCATTTCCCGAGACGGAAGCCCCTTTTTGCGCCCAAACCGGCGCCGCTCCCGCGGACGTGGCCGCTCGCCGCGGGGGTTGCTCGATCGATGGCGGGGACCGCGGTCGATGGCGGGGACCGCGGTCGTTCTCAGAACGGATGGACACCGACGGGGGTCGCGAGGGCCGGGCCGTACCCCGCCGCGAGGCGCTGGTGGTAGGTGGCCCGGTCGATGACCTCCAGGCCGACGATCTCCCAGGGCGGCAGGCCGGCGGTCTGACGGTGTTCGCCCCACAGGCGCAGCGCCACGGCGGCCGCGTCGTGCAGGTCGCGGGCCTCCTCCCAGTAGCGGATCTCCGCGTGGTCGTCGGCGTAGCGGCTGGTCAGCAGGAAGGGGTGGTCGTGGGCGAGCTGTTCCAGCGCCCGCCGGACCTCCGCGACCGGGGCCGGTTCGCCGGAGACGCTGAGGGTGACGTGCCACAGGCGCGGCAGGTCGCGGGGTTCGCCGCCGCCCTGGAACCGGTCACCGGCCGCGACGCTGCTCAGGGCGCGCTCGTCGCCGGCCGCACGGGAGCCGGCACCGCGAGACGATGTCGTCCCCGGGCGCACTCGTCTCACGACGGCCTCCTTCACGCGCGGACCCACCCGGTGGTCGGGCGGATGTGTCCTCGCAAGAAAGTTGAGCAGGCCGTCGGGGATCGCGGGGCACTTTTGCGGAACGTCCACCACCGAGGGCGGACGATTCGGCACATTACGGATGCAGGACCACCAGATCGTCCCTGTGTACGACCTCACGTTCGTACTCCGGTCCGAGATCCCGGGCGAGTTCATGGGTCGAGCGGCCGATCAGGAGGGGGATCTCCTTGGCGTCGAAGTTGACCAGCCCCCGGGCCACCGCCCGCCCCTCACCGTCCCGCAGCTCCACCGGGTCGCCCGCGCTGAAATCGCCCTCGACGCCGGCGATCCCGGCCGGCAGCAGCGACTTGCGGCCCTGGACGACCGCGCGGACCGCGCCGTCGTCCAGGGTGAGCGAGCCCTGTGGGGCGGACGCGTGCTGGAGCCACAGCAACCGGTCGGCGGAGCGGCGGCCGGTGGGGTGGAAGTAGGTGCCGGTGTCCCCGCCGGTGAGGGCGTCGGCGGCGTGCACCGCACTTGTCAGCACCACCCGGATGCCGGCGGCGGCGGCGATCGAGGCGGCCTCGATCTTGGTGACCATGCCGCCGGTGCCGACGCCCGCCTTGCCGGCGCTGCCGATCTCGACGTGGGCGAGGTCCGCGGGGCCCCTGACCTCGGCGACCCGCGAGGTGCCGGGGCGGGAGGGATCGCCGTCGTAGACGCCGTCCACGTCGGAGAGCAGGACCAGCAGGTCGGCGCGGACCAGATGGGCGACGAGGGCGGCGAGCCGGTCGTTGTCGCCGAAGCGGATCTCGTCGGTGGCGACGGTGTCGTTCTCGTTGACGATCGGGAACGCGCCCATCGCCAGCAGCTCGTCGAAGGTGCGGGAGGCGTTGCGGTGGTGGGCGCGGCGGCTCATGTCGTCGCTGGTCAGCAGCACCTGGCCGACCCGGACGCCGTAGCGCGCGAAGGAGGCGGTGTAGCGGGCGACCAGCAGTCCCTGGCCGACACTGGCGGCGGCCTGCTGGCGGGCCAGGTCCCTGGGGCGGCGGCGCAGGCCCAGCGGGGCCAGACCGGCGGCGATGGCGCCGGACGAGACGAGGACGACCTCCCGCTCTCCCCCGCTCCGGGTCCTGGCCAGCACGTCGACGAGCGCGTCCACGCGATCCGCGTCCAGACCACCCGCCGCGGTGGTCAGCGACGAGGAGCCGACCTTGACGACGATCCTGCGCGCCTCGCCCACGGCCTGCCTTGCCCCTGCCACTTTGCCGCCCGTCCCCTCACGTCGTCCGATCGCCCCGCCAGGCAATCTACGCGAAGCGGATCGGACCGCGCTCGGCCGTTCCAGCCTCCGGACACACACACCGTGACCGTTCACTCACGCCACGCGCCCGGTGAAAAGGTTGCGTTGGGTGGCCATGGAAATCAAACATTCCGAAAACGTATTCTGAACGGTGTGCCACACAACGTTCGCCGTATGAAACGCATCCTCCTCAGATCGGGGAAGAGCCCCTATGACGCCCTGTCGGTGGAGGAGGCCCTCCACCGCGACGTCATCGCCACCAACTCCGGCAACCTGATCTTCAGCGATGCCGCGCACAAGATCCTCGAGACGCCCCACACCGAGGTGGTCTCGAACGAGATGCGGACCGAGCTGGCCGCGGCGGCGCGTATCAACGAGGAGTACGACGCCTTCGTCGTGCCGCTGGCGAACGCCTTCCGGCCGTCCTTCGAGCCGGGACTGAAGCGGCTCACGCGGCTGATCGGCCGGCTGAAGATCCCCGTGGTCGTCCTCGGGGTCGGCGCGCAGACCGGGCTGAACTACGACCCGGCGCGGCTGAAGCCGATGGAGCCGTCCGTGCGCGCCTTCGTCTCCGCGGTGCTCGACCACAGCGCCTCGATCGGGGTGCGGGGCGAGTTCACCGAGAAGTACCTCAACGACATGGGCTTCCGCGACGTCGAGGTGATCGGCTGTCCGTCACTGTTCATGTACGGCAAGGAACTCGTCGTACAGAAGCGGACGCAGGAGCTGACCGCCGACTCGCGCATAGCGATCAACGGCTCGCACAGCGCCGTACGCAAGCTCGGCATGGGGCGGATCATCTCGCGCACCCACGCGCGCTACCCGAACCTGCGGTTCATAGGCCAGAACCTCAGCGACGCCAAGCAGCTGCACTGGCGGGACCTGTCCGACCCGAACGGGAAGGTCACCGCGATGCCGACGCATCCCGACCACCCGATGTACCGGGAGGGCAAGGCCCGCGTCTACGTCGATCCGGTCACCTGGATCGACGACCTGCGGGACTTCGACTACTCCTTCGGCTCGCGCATCCACGGCAACATCGCCGCGCTGCTGGCCGGTACGCCCGCGACCGTGCTGTGCGCGGACTCGCGGACGCTGGAGCTGTGCCGCTACTTCGAGATCCCGCACCGCCGGATCGACAAGCTGCCCGAGGACGTCGACCCTGCGCGACTGTACGAGGAGGCGGACCTCGGCGCGCTGACGGGCAACCACCACGAGCGGTTCGAGCGGTTCACGGCGTTCCTGGACCGCAACGGCCTGGAGAACACCTTCTCGCACGGCGACGGTGGCGCGGCCTTCGAGAAGAAGCTGCGCTCGCTGGACTTCCCGGCGGGAGTGCGCCCCTGGACCGACACCGACCTCGCCTCCCTCGCCTCCCGCATGGGCTGGTTGAACAACCGGGTGGGCGAACTGACCGAGGAGAACACCCGGTTGCGGCGGGACCTGGTCCGGGCGAAGGCCGGCGCGCGCAAGTCCGTGGCCACGCCGGCGACCGCGTCGGTGTACCGCCGGGCCCGCCGTGTGGTGGGCGCCCCCCTGCGCCGGGCACTGCAGGGAGGCCGGAACTAGGGTTTCGGGGGCCGTAGCACCCCTGGTCACTCCATACGACGAGGACACCCGCGTGTCGTCCGGAGGTCGGCGCGCGTTAACCCGGGCGCCCGTCCTGCGTCGACCCTGGAGTGACCGCAGTGCCCGAACCCTCGTCCCCTCGGCGGCGGACCGCCGCCCAGTTGCTCGTTCTCGCCGTTCTGACGGCCGCTTTCGTCGCGCAGGCCGTCGCCGCGCTGCGCCCCCATGTGCCGCTGCTGCTCGTCTCGACCGCCGTGTCCCTGGCGGTCGAGGGCGTGCTGTACCGGTGGCAGCCCGGCATGGTGTCGCTGTTCGCCAAGTCGCACGCGGACATCACCGTCCGCCATGTGCTGCGCGATCTGCTGCTGGTGGTGGGCCTGCTGCGGCTCGGCGAGCAGCACCGGGAGACGCAGTACGCCCCCCTGGTCGCCGGGCTGCTCGTCTTCTACGCGCTGCACTGCACGGTCCAGGCGGTGTCCGTGCTGGTCCGCCGCACCCGCACGCTGCCGGTGCTGACCCGCAACATCGACGCCTCGGCACTGCGCCTGTCCCCCGCCCCGGCCGCGCTGCTGCGCCGCCCCGGCCCCCGGCTGCTGGTGTTCGGCCTGCCCGCCACGGCCGGGCTGACGGCGACGGCGGTCACCGACGACGCCCGGTACGCGGCGGCCGGTGTCGCGCTGGCGCTGCTGCTCACGTCAGCGGGCCTGGGCGCGCTGCTGCTGCGGCTGCTGCCGGGGCGGCGTCCGGCGGGCGAGCAGGAGGTGCTCGACTGGTTCGACGGGTGGCTGGCCGAGTACCGGCCGACGGTCGGCCTGTACTTCTCCGGCGGCCTCTCCTCCGCCTATCAGGCCAACATGTGGCTGGAGCCGCTGGCCGGGCTCGGCGGGCGGCCGGTGATCGTCCTGCGGGAGCGGTTCATGGTGCCGAGGATCGCGGCGACCGACATCCCGGTCGTGTGCCTGCCGAAGGTGTCCACGCTGATGCGTCTTGAGCAGTCCACGCTCCAGGTACTCATCCACCCGTCGAACTCCGGCAAGACCTCCCAGGTGCTGCGGATCCCCACGATCAAGCACACCTTCGTCAACCACGGCGAGAGCGACAAGCTGTCGTCCTGCAACCCGTACGCGAAGGCGTACGACGAGGTGTGGGTGGCCGGTCCGGCGGCGCGTGAGCGGTACGCGCTGGCCGAGGTGGGGGTCGAGGACAAGGACGTGGTGGAGATCGGCCGCCCGCAGCTGGACGCCGTACGCCCGTACGCGGGTCCGCCCACCGGTGCCCGCGACGGAGCCGCTGACGGACACCGCGTGACCGTGCTGTACGCGCCGACCTGGGAGGGCTGGGACGGCAACCCGGGCAATACGTCGGTGGTCTCGGCCGGCGAGAACCTGGTGCGGGCGCTGCTCGCCGATCCGGGGGTGCGGCTGCTGTACAAGCCGCATCCGCTGACCGGCTCGGTGGATCCGCGGGCGGGCGCCGCCGACCGGCGCGTGCGGGAGCTGATCCGGGCGGCGAACCGGGAGCGGTCCGGGGCGCGTCCCGCGCCGTCGGGGGAACTGGCCCGGCGCACCGCGGAGTTGGAGCGGCTCACCACGGCGGTGTTCCGGGCGGGGGCCGATCAGGTCGAGCGGATGCTGGTGCAGTCCGCGCCGGAGCCGGGCCGGGCGCAGGCGGTGGCGCGGGCGACGGCGGCCTGGGAGGAGGCGTACTGGGCGTCGCTGCCGGAGTGGGAGCACCAGGTCGTCACGGACGCCCGGCCCGAGCTGTACGCCTGCTTCAACGTCGCCGACCTGCTGATCAGTGACGTGTCGAGCGTGATCAGCGACTTCCTGGCGAGCGAGAAGCCGTACGCGGTGGCGAACACCAGCGGGCTGCCCGAGGAGGCGTTCCGTACGGCGTTCCCGACGGTGGCGGCGGCGACGGTGCTGACGCCGGACGCGGCCGGGGTGCCGGCCCTGCTGGAGTCGGTCCGTGACCCGGAGAAGGACGGACTGGCGGGGGCCCGCGCGGAGTTGAAACTCCGCCTGCTGGGCCCGGCCGAACCGTCGTCCCAGCGGCGCTTCGCCGCGGCCGTCCAGGCCCTGTGCACGGCGTCCCAGGCCCACAGGACCCGCGCCACGCACTCCCTCACCGCGGACCTCCCCGTCCAGCGCCAGGAGACCACCACGGCACACGGCACGAACCCGGCCGCCCCGCGTCTCGTCTAGGGGGTGTCGTTTGGATCAGGCCGGCTTCGGGCGACGGCGCCTCACAGCCGAGCCGGGCGGGGTCCGGTGCGTGCGGCCGCGAGGCGGAGGAGGGAGTCGACGCGGAGCGTCGAGGACCGACGACAACGCCGCGGAGGTGCGTGCCGGACCCCGCTCGGCTCGGCAAGATGCGAACGGCCCCCCGGGCTCAGGCCGCCGCGGGGGTCAGCAGGCGGCGGGCCTTGCGGGTGGCGCGGCGCAGCAGGGAGTCCGCGCCGTCCGCGCGGTAGCCGGGGACCCCGCGGGCCTCGCGCGGGGAGGCCAGGTACACGGAGTCGGGGATGCCGGCCGCGCGGTCGCGGAAGTGCGGGTAGGCGAGGTAGACGCGGCGGCCCCGCCGCTCCAGCAGGGCCTGCGGCTGCTTCTTCTCCCGGACGAACCGCAGGACCTCCATGAGGAGTTCCAGCCGCTGCCCGGCCACCAGGTGCAGCCGCAGCCGCTCCTCGACCTTCAGCCGCCGGGCGACGCCCTCGGTCCAGTGGACGTCCATCAGCGGCCGCGCCAGCTCCAGTTTGCGCCACCGGACGTCGTCGGTGTCCTTGAGGAACCGGGGGCCGAACTGGGGCAGCAGGGTGACGGTGAAGGGCCGCACCATGAGCAGGTCGCGGCGAGGGCCCTCGGGGACGAGGCCGGCGATCAGGTTCATCAGGGCACGGGCGGAGTCGAACCGCAGGGTGTAGCCGCCGCTCTTGGTGACGTGTTTGCCGTCGTCGCGGCCCACCAGGTAGTAGCAGGTGTAGTCGGCGATCACGGAGACGCCGTCGGCCCGCAGATATGCCTCCATGGTGAACAGCGCGTCCTCGCCGGTGAACAGGGACTCGTCGAACCGTATGCCGTGCCGGTCGAGTAACGCGCGGCGGAACAGCTTCTGCGCGCTGAGCGTGAACTTGATGGAGGACGAGTAGACGTCGGTGCGCTCCAGCGTCTTGCCCCACATGGACTTCGGCGCGCCCCGGTTGACGCCCTCGATCCGGCCCAGCACGACATCGGTGCCGGCCCGGTCCGCCATACCGACCATCCGCTCGAGGGCCTCGGGGCCCAGCCGGTCGTCGGCGTCCAGGAAGAAGACGTAGCGCCCGACGGCCTTGCCCAGGCCCACGTTGCGCGGGCCGCTGGGGCCGCCCGAGTTCTCCTGCCGGAGCACGGTGACCGGCATGGGCGCGCGGGCCGCGAACTCCTCCAGGTACTCCCCCGTGCCGTCGGTCGAGCCGTCGTCGACCGCGATGACCTCGATGCGCTCCGGGTCGATGGTCTGCGCCTCCACGGAGGCGAGGCACTCGACCAGGTACGGCATCGCCTCGTACGCCCCGATGACCACGGTGACATCAGGCTGCGCCATGGCCACTTTCCCCCTCGTCACGGGTCATTCCCCCCGTTATTGCCTCATTCTCTATTTGTTAGATGCCTGTTCGAGGCGAGGGGTTGCGTCGGACACACGTTTTAGTGACCTACGTCACAAGGTCGCCGCCGGTCTGTCGGGTACGCGAAAGGGCTCGGTCCCCGAGGATCAACTCCTCGGGGACCGAGCCCTGTCGAGCCCGCCGGGCCGGTCAGCCGGCGTCGACGCCGTCCGCCTCACCGGCCGCCGACGTCCGCGGCACGGGCACCGCGTCCGCCAGCTCCACGTCGGGGCCGCCGGTGGTGATCCGGGACTCCTGGCCGAGGTTGCGTGTCTCGGCCTTCAGCGCGAGCTGCCCGACCGCGGTGTTGAACTGGTCGATGGACTTCGGCTCGTCCGGGCCGAGCAGATAGCGCTTGAGCTCCCCCCGGTCCTCGGCCAGCGGGTCGGCGGCCGGGTCGCGGACCGCGTCGAGCAGTCCGCCGAGCTCCTTCGCGCCGTTGGACAGGATCACCGCGGCACGCACCGCCGTGTTCTGCCGCTTGAACTCCTCCACGCCCAGCTCGGCGGAGTCCGTGACCGCGTACGGCTTGCCGCTGGCGATGAAGTCGGAGACCACGCTGGAGATGTCGGAGACCATCGCGTCGGAGACGTTGAAGCAGTCGTACAGCCGCGGCTCGGCGCCCGTGATGACGCGGTGCTCCCAGTCGGGGAAGGAGCGCCAGTACGCGGCGTTCCACTCGGCGCGCAGCCGGGCGGTCTCCTCGTGCCGGGTCACGTCGGCCACCCCGTCGCGGGATGCCTCGGCCTCGTCGCCCTTCTCGGTGCCGCCGGTCAGCTCGGCCAGCCGGGCCTCGATGCGCGCCAGCTCGGCCCCGGCCTCGGCCTGGGCGGCGGCGTCGGCGGTGAAGCGCGGGTCGGCGGCGCGCGCGGCGGCGGCCTTCTCGATCAGCGCGGTGATCCGCTGGTGGGCGGCCTTCGCCTTCGGGCTGCGGGTGCCGGTGAAGGGGTGCGGCTTGTACAGGACCCGCACCGGCGGGTCGGCCTTGACCAGCTTCTTCACGATGTTCTCGCCGGCCAGCAGGATCGAGGTGTTGCCGGGGTTGTCGTCCCAGCCCTCCCAGGTGGGGGCGTACAGGACGGTCGGCATGCGGTCGCCGGGGACGCCCCGCCAGGGCTGGATCGGGGCCAGCTGCGGGCGGCCGACCTCGACGATGTCGTCGTCGCGGACACCGACGTCGGCGATGGCGTAGCGGTCGCGGCCCGCGCGGCCGGCCGTCCACACCTCGTCGTAGACCTTGCTGAACGGGTTGACGCTGGCGAGCTTGTCACTGTCGCCGTGGCCGATGAAGACGTGCTTCATGGTGGGCACGCGCAGCATGTGGATGTTCTTGCCGACGTTCGCCGCGTACAGCGCGACGCGCACCGTGGACAGGTCCATGTTCATCAGGTGCACCCCTCCGGGCACGCAGACGACGGGGACCGTGGTGGGCGCCAGGTTCTGCAGGATGACCCGCTCGCGCAGCAGGACCAGCGGACGGGTGTCCAGCTGCTCCATGGTCTCCAGCCACATGTTGACCTGGTAGGCGGAGTCCCTGGAGCCGGAGAAGTACAGCACGGTCTCCGGGCGGTACTCGCGCAGCCAGTCGTCGACGGCGTCCAGCACCTTCTCCGGGGTCGGCGGGGTCTTCCGGCCGCGCACGTAGGGCAGCAGGGCGAGGACGTACAGGACGCCCGCGGCCACCGTGACGCCGATACCGGTGTAACCGACGGCGGCCGACTCCAGGTAGGCGCCGAGGAGTATGCCGACGACCGCCGCGAGGTCGAGGTGGAGCATCTTCTCCGCGGGCCGGTTCAGCAGCACCTGCGGCGGCGCGTCCGGGATGCGGATGCGGGAGGCCAGGTCGACGTTGCGGGTGGCGACCGGCATCCGGCGGCGGTTGCGGATCAGCGTGGTGAGCGCGCCGTGCGGGGCCTGAAGACCGTAGAAGGCGATGAAGCAGGCGATCGCCCCGTAGTAGATCAGGTTGTCCGCGAGGGACAGACGGGCCAGCAGCAGGATCAGCAGCAGCTGTCGGATCAGGAAGCGGATCGACAGACCGGCCCGTACCTTGCTGAGGCGGCTGACCAGATAGCTGCCCTTGCGGTGCAGATAGTGGTCCGCCAGGTACGTCACGGCGGCCGCTGCCGCGAAGGCGGGGATGCTCGGGACGAGCGCGGCCAGCATGAGGCAGGGAAAGCCCAGCATCACGAGGACCGCCGCGGCCAGCTCGGCCGCGCTGCCCACCCGGGCGACGCGAATAGCGGTGGATATCACGGATAACCTGCTCTTGGAGGGGGGTGCCGGTTTTGTGCCTGTACGCAATTCGGGAGGTACGGATTCAGGCCCCCGCGAACTCCCGTCGACTAATCGCGTGAACAGGAGGCCACGGAGGCCTGAATTACGGAAGATTATTTAGCGGCAATTATTACACGCCGTCCTGACGGTCCAACACCGACGCCAGCGCCTGCTCGAACCCGGTGGCCCGCGCCGCACCCGCCGTCGGGTCCTGCTGCCGCACGTCGATGACATGGCCGGTGAGCTCGGACAACAGCACGTCCAGCGAGGTCCGGGCCACCGCCTCGGAGGACAGCAGGCTGCCCGCCGGCTCCTGCCCGAAGGCCTTGGTGCGCATCGGCGTGGCGGTGCGCTCCGGGTTGATGCAGTTCACCCGGACGCCGTCACCGGCCCACTCGTCGGACAGGGCCTGGGTGAGGTTCACCATCGCGGCCTTGGTCGAGGAGTACAGGCTGTACTCGGCGCGCCCCCGGGTGTAGCTGCTGGAGGTGTACAGCAGCAGCTGACCGTTGGTCTCGGCGAGGTACTTGTAGGCCGAGCGGGCGATCTGCACCGGGGCCAGGTAGTTGACCTTCAGCGCCTCCTCGATGGTGGCGTTGTCGGTCTCGGCGAGCTTGCCGATGCGCAGCACGCCCGCGGTGTTGACGACGTAGTCGATGCGGCCGGTCTCGCCGTACGCCTTGGACAGCGCGTCGTCGACCTCCTCCGGGTTCTCCACGTGGGTGCCGGTGGTGGAGCGGCCCAGCGCGTAGACGGTGGCGCCGTAGGACTCGGCGAGCTGGGCGATGTCCTGGCCGATGCCGTACGAACCGCCGAAGACCACCATCGTCTTGCCGGTGAGCAGCTCGCGGTAGGTCTCCTCGGAGACCTGCTCGGGCGTGGCGGTGGAGGCCAGCTGGAAGAGCTTGTCGGCGATGAAGACGTCGACCGGCTGGGTGACCTTCATGTTGTACTCGTCGCCCGCCACGACGTGGATCGGCACGTCCGGCAGGTACTTGAGCACGACCGAGCAGTCGTCCGTGGCCTGGAAGTTGGGGTCGCCGGCGGCGACCTCGTAGGCGCGGCGGACGGTGGACAGCTTGAAGGCCTGCGGGGTCTGGCCGCGGCGCAGCCGGGAGCGGTCCGGGATCTCGGTGATGAACTCGCCGTCCTCGCCGTGCGTGCGCGTGACGATGATGGTGTCCGCGGACGGGATGGCCACGTCGACGGCCTGGAAGCGCTCCAGCGCGGTCACGCAGTCGTCGATGACGCGCTGCGACAGCAGGGGGCGCACGGCGTCGTGGAAGAGGACGTTGCGGTCCTCGCCCTCGGCCAGGCCCTCGCCGAGCGCGGCGATGGCCCGCTCGGTGGTCTCGTTCCGGGTCGCGCCGCCCTCGATGACCTTGGTGACCTTCGTGAACCCGGCCTTGGCGACGATCTTCTCGATCTCGGGCACGTATCCCGGCGCCATCAGCACGATGATGTCGTCGATCGAGTCGGCCTTCTCGAAGGTGGTCAGGGTGTGCTCGATGACTGCCTTGCCGGCGATCTTCAGCAGCTGCTTGGGGATCGACAGACCCACCCGCTGACCGGTACCGCCGGCCAGGATCACTGCGGTGGTACGGGGCTTGGCTATGTGCTGGGACACAGGTGACCTACCTTGGGGCGACAGGGAACTTCGAAATGGTCCCACTTGTGGTTACCGCAGTGCAAGGTGAGCGACCTCCGCCGCATATGTGCGCGCCACCTGTCATTCACCTACGACTCCGGGCGCCCGGTGGGGGTTCCCGGGACGCACCGTGAATTCTTGTGAGTAACTCCACAGGAGTTATGCCATTGCTGTGCGTGACAGGCGTGACACCACCCGGTCGGCTCAGCGCAGGCGCAACCGTTTCAGGCAGCGGTGACCGAGGACCTTCACGAGTTCCTTCGACGATGTCCGGTGAACGGTACGCCCCTTGTCGGTGCCGTTCGTCGCGGCGACCGTGGCGAGCATCCCGAACAGGGCCTGCGCGGCCACCTCGGGAGCGAGCCGCGGCTCGCCCGCCGGCCCTGCGGACGCCGGTACGCGGGACAGTGACTCCGGGTCGCCGAGGACCCGTACGCCCATGGAGCCGATGCGCGCGGCCGTCTCGGCGCCGATCCCGGCGGCGGCCTCCAGGGCCCATCGCGGGGTACGGATCTTCACGTCCCGCGGGGCGGGGCTGCACGAGTTCTTCATATGCGCGATCGCGCCGTGCCGCACCAGACTCGAATACAGCTCTTCCGGAAGCTCATTGCCGCGGAATTCCTTGTTAAGATTCCGCAGCATTTCGGTCTCGGCGAGGGTGAGGGAACGATTCGCGGTCTCCGGGACCGGCCGCAGCAGCCCCTCGGGCAGCCCAAGCAGCGCCTCGAAGGTGCGCATCAGCGCGTCCCGGTCGCGGTCGTCGACCACGACGACGGTCACCCGGTCGGGGCCGGTCGCCTCGACCCACCGCTCGACCAGCCGGTCGTGCCGGTGCCGCCGCCAGAAACTGGGGGTGGGCCGGTCGTACGGGGGCCGGCGGAGCATGTGCTCCAGCCACGGCTCGTAGCCCAGCCGCAACCCGTTCTGCACGTACTGCTGCCACTGCGAGGGCAGGATCCGCGCCAGGGGCCGCAGGGTGACCAGGACGTGCACGCGGTCGGCGCCGAGCTGCTCGACGATCCGGGCGATCGCCGTCCCGTCCTCGGCGTCGGCGAAGAACTCGCTGCTGATCACGGAGGTGCGCCGCCCGGTGGCCCGCACCTGGTCCAGCAGCCGCTGCCAGTGGCGCTCGGTGGGGGCGGTGTCCCCCATCATCGCGGGCCGGGCGCAGGCGGCGAGGACTGCCTCGATCGGGTGCCGGCTGTGCGCCGGGAAGTCGACGCCGTGCCGCGCCATCTCCTCCTTCGCGGCGAACAGCGCGCCCTGGACGGCGGTGGTGCCGGTTTTGTGCGGACCGATGTGCAGCAGCCGGGTGCCGGCGGGCAGCGGGGGGATCGCGGCGTCGGCGGCCGGAAGTTCTTCTCTCGTACAGTCCGTGTCCATGCCGAGGCACGGTAGGACGGCTCGCTGAGGATGCCGTGAGAGGAGCCTGGGACCCACCTGAGTGCCGGGCTCCTCCCGTCGTGCGGCGGGCTCAGACGAGGTGCACGCCGGGGCGTCCGGCCTCGACCCGCAGCCTGGCCAGGGTGCTCGGCGTGGCCTGCGGCTTCACCACGGTGTCCACCACCCGCACGCTCGCGTCGATGCCCTCACGGCGGATGTCGAACAGGTGGTAGCCGCGGTGGGCGTCGAGCAGCTTCCAGTGCGGGTTGTCCGCGCGTCGCGGGTCCCACTGCGCGCGGAACGCGGCGTGGTCCTGGTCGCCGTTGCTGGAGATGGACGTGCCGACGAACTCGGCGCCCACGACCGCCGACCCGGGGTCGGCGAAGTCCGCCTTGAGGTCGCTGATCATCGTCAGGTGGCGGTCGCCGGTGAGCACGACGGGGTTGCTGACCCGGCGGAGCTCCTGGAGCAGGGCGCCTCGTTCGGCCTGGTAGCCGTCCCAGGCGTCGTAGAACCAGAGCTTGCCCTCGCCGACCTGGAGGTCGGTCTCGGCCATCATGATCTGGGAGGCGATCAGGTTCCAGCGGGCGGGCGAGTGGCGCAGCCCGTCGACCAGCCAGCGCTTCTGCGCGGCCCCGAGCATGGTCAGCGACGGGTCCTGGGCGCCTTCCTGGGTGGTGGCCTGGTCACTGCGGTACTGGCGGGTGTCCAGCACGTTGAGCCGGGCGAGCCGGCCGAAGTCCAGCCGGCGGTGCATGCGGATGTGCGGGCCGTCGGGTACGGCGGTGGCGCGGACCGGCATGTGCTCGTAGTACGCCTGGTAGGCGGCCGTCAGCCGGGCGACGAACGGGTCGTGCGCCTGCTTGTCGGGGTCCTGCGGGATCTCGCCGGCGAAGTCGTTGTCGACCTCGTGGTCGTCGAAGGTGACCACGAAGGGTGCGTTCGCGTGCATCTCCGCGAGGTCCGGGTCGGAGCGGTACTGGGCGTACCGGTTGCGGTACTGGGTGAGGCTGTACGGCTCACCGGTGCCCTCGTGGCGTCGTACGCCGGTCGCCGAGGGGGTGGACTCGTAGATGTAGTCGCCGACGAACACCACGACGTCCGGGTCCTGGTCCAGCATGTCGGCGTACGGGGTGAAGTAGCCGTGCTGCCAGTTCTGGCAGGAGGCGAGCGCGACCTTCAGCCGACCGCCGAAGCTGTGCGGGGCGGGCGCGGTACGGGTGCGGCCGACGCGCGAGAGCTGCCCGCCGGCACGGAAGCGGAACCAGTACGTGGTGTCCGGGCGCAGCCCGCGTACGTCCACGTGAACGCTGTGCCCGTACGTGCGCCGGGCCGGGGCGACGCCCCGGCGGACGACCTTCCTGAAGCGGGCGTCCTGGGCGATCTGCCACTCCACGGCCACGGTGCGGCCGGGCATGCCGCCGCCGTTCAGCGGGTCCGGGGCGAGCCGGGTCCACAGGACGATCCCGTCGGGCAGCGGGTCGCCGGAGGCCACGCCCAGGCTGAACACGCCGTCGGGCAACTTCGCTTCGGCGGCGCGCGCGGTGGCCGGCAGCCACAGCTGGGCGGAGGCGGCGGCGCCGAGCACGGCGGCACCGGCGGTCAGGACACGGCGGCGGTCGGGCTGAACTGCTCCGGTCATCGGCGGACTCCCCTGCGTCGTGCGGCGCTCGGACACTGGGAAGTTCGCGGTCCGGGCGGTCCGTCCGCTGAACACCACGGTTCGCGTGCATGACAAGCAGGGGGACAACGGGAAACCCGTCGCGGTACGGGAACATCCCGTGGCCACGACGGGTCCGTCGGGTGAGCGGCGGGCGACGGGCGACGCGGCCCGTGCCGTCAGTCGGTGAAGGCGAGGCCCAGCTGGGCCCCGGTGGCCACCGTGCCGAGGGTGCCCGCGCCGAAGGTCCCGGCGCCGCCCGCGACGGCCGTCGGGGAGGAGCGGAAGTACCACACCGACCCGGCACCGGAGTTCTCCCCCGGCGCGCCGACGGCGAGGTCGGCGCGTCCGTCGCCGTTCGTGTCACCGAGGTGGGTGGCCCGGCCGAACCTGTCGTTCTTCTCGGCGGTGCCCGGCACGTTCGCGGTGTTCTGGGTGACCGTCAGGGCGCCGGCGCCGGTGAGCCCGTTCGCGGTGCCGCGCAGCACGACGACGGCGCCGGCCGCGGACACGCTGCCGAGGTCCTCGCCGGGCACTCCGGTGACGACGTCCTGGTAGCCGTCGCCGTCGACGTCGCCGACGTGGACGTCGGTGCCGAAGGCGTCGTCGTCCTCGGCGGTACCGGGCACGCCGGGGCGGTCCTGGTTGAGGAAGACGGCCTTCACCCCGTCGGGCCCCTCCGGGGTGCCGGGGATCCAGGTGACCCGGCCGCCCTTGACGTACGGGTTGTCGAGGTCGCTGTCGTATCCGTCCACGGCCCGGCCGACCACGATGTCGTCGTAGCCGTCGGCGTTCACGTCGCCGACGTCGAGGTTCTCGCCGCCCTGCAGGCCGGCGCCGTCGATGTCGTAGACGAGGGTGAAGGGGTTGAGCGCGGTCCGGTCGCCCAGCCAGTACACGACCCGGCGGGCGTCGTACTCGTCGCCGTCGTTCTCGGTGGCGACGACGTCGGTGAGGCCGTCGCCGTTGACGTCACCGGCGGCGAGGTCGAGGACGCGGCTGTCGTACACGTCCTTCACCACCTGCTCGCCGCCCGGGCCGGCGCCGTCCCGGCCGAAGGGGCCCTTGAGGATCCGCAGGTCGTGCAGGTTCTCCACGGTCACCACGTCCGGGCCGCCGTCGCCGTTGACGTCCCCGACGGTCAGGTGGCCGGCGGCACCGAGCGCGTCGTGGGCGTTGTGCCCCGACGCGAGCGCGGTGCCGCCGGACAGCCCCCGGGGCCCGCCCCACAGCACCTCGACCAGCCCGGCGTCGGCTCCTCCGTCCTCGGTGTCCTCGCGGGCGACGCCGACGACGAGGTCGGCGTAGCCGTCCCCGTCGAGGTCGGCGGTGGTGAGCGCGCTGCCGAACTCGTCGTCCGTCTCGGCGCTGCCGGGGACACCGGCGGTGTTCTGGTGGAACACCTGCTTGCTCGCGGGGCGCAGCCCGTTCGCGGACCCGTACAGCACGGCGACGTACCCGGCGCCCTTCTTGCCCGCGACGGTCGCGGCGGGCGCGGCCACGGCGAGGTCCGCGTAGCCGTCGCCGTTGAAGTCGTCGCGCGGCTGTGCGGTGCCGGCGGCCGGTCCCTCGGCGGGCGCGGCGTACGCGCCGGGCACCGCGAGGGCGCCGGCGACGACGAGGGCCACGCCGGTCGCGAGCGCGATCCGTGCGGGGCGGGTGAGGTTCCTGTGGCGTGGAGAAGGCGCGGCCATGGCGGGCGTCCTGTCGTAGAACCGGTCGGGTTGCCGTTCAGTACGACTGGCCGGAACACCCGTTGGTTGCCCGGGTGTTCACCATGACCTCACCCGCAGTCACTCCGACTGGAACGGCTCGAAGCCGTCGTACTCCTGCTCGGACTCGTCCCGTTCGGCCTGCTTGTCGCGACGACGCTGGGCCGCCGGGCGGGGCGCCTCCAAGCGGTGGTCCTCACCGCGCCGGCCGAGCATCTCCGCGCCGGCCATGACGGTCGGCTCCCAGTCGAAGACGACCGCGTTCTCCTCGGGTCCGATCGCGACACCGTCACCGGACCGGGCACCGGCCTTCATCAACTCCGCCTCGACACCGAGGCGGTTGAGCCGGTCGGCGAGGTAGCCGACGGCCTCGTCGTTGTTGAAGTCGGTCTGGCGCACCCAGCGTTCGGGCTTCTCACCGCGCACACGGAACAGCGGCTCACCGTCGATGTCCTCGCGGGTGACGGTGAAGCCGGCGTCGTCCACGGCCTTGGGCCGGATGACGATGCGGGTCGCCTCCTCCTTGGGCTTGGCGGCCCGCGCCCCGGCCACCAGCTCGGCGAGCGCGAACGACAGCTCCCTCAGCCCCATGTGGGCGACGGCCGACACCTCGAAGACCCGGTAGCCGCGCGCCTCCAGGTCGGGGCGCACCATCTCGGCGAGGTCCTTGCCGTCGGGGACGTCGATCTTGTTGAGGACGACGAGGCGCGGGCGGTTGCCGAGACCGCCGTACTGCCGCAGCTCCTCCTCGATGATGTCGAGGTCGGAGACGGGGTCGCGGTCGGACTCCAGCGTGGCGGTGTCCAGCACGTGCACGAGCACGCTGCACCGCTCGACGTGCCGCAGGAACTCGAGGCCGAGCCCCTTGCCCTGGCTGGCCCCGGGGATGAGGCCGGGCACGTCGGCGATGGTGTAGACGGTCGACCCGGCGGTGACGACACCGAGGTTCGGGACGAGGGTGGTGAAGGGGTAGTCGGCGATCTTCGGCTTGGCGGCGCTGAGCACGGAGATCAGCGACGACTTGCCGGCGCTCGGGTAGCCGACCAGTGCCACATCGGCGACGGTCTTGAGCTCCAGGACGATGTCCTGCAGGTCCCCCGGCACGCCGAGCAGCGCGAACCCGGGCGCCTTGCGGCGCGCGGAGGCGAGGGCGGCGTTGCCGAGCCCGCCGCGTCCGCCCTGGGCGGCGACGTACGAGGTCCCGTGCCCGACCAGGTCCGCGAGGACGTTGCCCGCCCTGTCGAGGACGACGGTCCCGTCCGGCACGGGGAGGACCAGGTCCTGGCCGTCCTTGCCGCTGCGGTTGCCGCCCTCACCGGGCTTGCCGTTGGTGGCCTTGCGGTGCGGGGAGTGGTGGTAGTCGAGGAGGGTCGTCACGGACTGGTCGACGGTGAGGATCACATCGCCGCCGCGCCCGCCGTTCCCGCCGTCGGGCCCACCGAGCGGCTTGAACTTCTCACGGTGGACGGAGGCACAGCCGTGGCCTCCGCTACCCGCGGCGACATGCAGCTCGACGCGGTCCACGAAGGTGGTCATGGGATGTGCCTCCAGTTACTACGGGAATGTCTCTTGCCTAACACGCGAAAGGCGGACCCGCTTCCCGTGGGGGAAGTGAGGTCCGCCTCGCGAAAGCGTCCGGTCAGGCGACCGGGACGATGTTCACGACCTTGCGGCCACGGTGGGTGCCGAACTGCACCGAACCGGCCTCCAGCGCGAACAGCGTGTCGTCGCCGCCACGGCCGACGCCGGCGCCCGGGTGGAAGTGGGTGCCGCGCTGGCGGACCAGGATCTCACCGGCGTTGACGACCTGACCGCCGAAGCGCTTCACGCCGAGCCGCTGGGCATTGGAGTCGCGACCGTTCCGGGTGGACGATGCGCCCTTCTTGTGTGCCATGTCTCCTCAGTCCCTTACTTCGCAGCCGCGGGGATCTCAGTGACCTTGATCGCCGTGTACTGCTGGCGGTGGCCCTGACGACGGCGGTAGCCGGTCTTGTTCTTGTAGCGCAGAATGTCGATCTTCTGGCCCTTGTGGTGGTCCACGACCTCGGCCTGGACCTTGATGCCGGCCAGCACCCACGGGTCGCTGGTCACAGCGTCGCCGTCGACGACGAGCAGGGTCGAGAGCTCGACCGTGTCGCCCACGTTGGCAGTGGAAATCTTGTCAACCTCAACGATGTCGCCGACAGCAACCTTGTGCTGCCGACCACCGCTGCGCACGATGGCGTACACGCGGATCTCACTCTCACTCGAAGATCGGCACCCCCGCAGGCCAGCCGCCCGGCCAGGAACACGGACGACCTCTTCCGGCCACCGGAGCACCCGGAAGGAAAAGGTTTACGGGGATGTGGCGGCCCCTATGGACACGCCGACGGTCAAGGCTACGGGGCCGTGGCCGAACGGGTCAAACCGGCCCCCCGGAGGGAGGGCCGGTCCCGCCCGGACGGTTCAGCGGCCGAGGCCCTCCCGGTAGGCCACGCACGCCTCGTAGGAGGGGAGGAGGCCCTGGTCGCGGGCCTCGGCCAGGGTGGGGGCCTGCTCGTCCTTGGGGGAGAGGAGCGGAGCGAGGTCCGCGGGCCAGTCGATGCCCAGGGCCGGGTCGAGGGGGTGGATGCCGTGCTCCCGCTCGGGGGCGTAGCCCTCGGAGCAGAGGTAGACCACGGTGGCGTCGTCGGTGAGCGCCATGAAACCGTGGCCCAGGCCCTCGGAGAGGTAGACCGCGTGGTGGTCGCGGTCGTCCAGGCGGACCGCCTCCCACTGGCCGAAGGTGGGCGAGCCGGTCCGGATGTCCACGATCACGTCGAGGACCGCGCCGCGCACGCACTTGACGTACTTGGCCTGGCCGGGCGGCACGTCGGCGAAGTGGATGCCGCGCAGGGTGCCCCGGCTGGAGACGGACATGTTGGCCTGGGCGAGCGTGAGCGGATGGCCCGCCGCCTCGGTGAAGACCGGGGCCTTGAACCACTCGTGGAAACTGCCCCGGCCGTCGGGGAAGATCTTCGGCTCGTGCACCCAGGCACCGGAGAGGGAAAGGGGTCGCATCGAAGGGGTCCTCAGCTCTTCTTCTGCTCGTTCATCAGTGCGCGCTTGATCCGCCCGGCGGCCCTGCGCCACAGCGGGCGGGGCTGGGCGGGCTTCTTCGGGGCCGACCGCCCGGCGGGCGGGGTGTGCCGGTCGATCACCCGGGCGGTGCCGTCCTCGGCGACCACCACGTCGACCGGAAGGCGGGTCCATTTCGGCTCGCCGCGGCCGGCCGACGGCACGCCGATCCGGACGGCCCAGCGCTTCCCGGTGAGCTTGTCCAGCGGCAGCGTGGCGGTCACCGTACGGCCGTCGGTCACGGCGTCGGCCGGGTACTTGCCCACGTTCTTGCGTTCGAAGCGGAGCCGCACCGGGTCCCCGGCGTCCGCCGTGCCGTGCAGCGGCAGCGGGAGCCGTACGGCCGAGCCCTCGACCACGGCCCGGGCCGGGTCCATCAGGGCCACCGCCTCGCGCTCCAGCTTGTTCGTGTGCTGGTCCACGTCGAGGGAGAGGTTGCCCGGCCCGTCGGTCCAGTACGGCAGCACCAGCCGCCTCGGCTCGCCGGTGAGCGCGGCCAGCCGCCCGGCGTCCACGTCCTCGCCGCGCACCGCGCCGAGCCGGGTCTCCTTGCTCCAGCCGCAGGACTTGATGCGCAGGTGCAGGTCCCACAGGCCCTTGTCCAGGGGCTCGCCCGCGGCCGCCGTCTCCGGATCGAGAACGGCGCGCGCGGTGATCCGCTGACGGAAGGAGCCGTCCCCCGCGTCCACGCGGTGCAGCTCGCACTCGACCGGGAGGTAGAACTGCCTGGCGTCCTCCCGGTGACGGACCACCAGGTCCACGTCGCTCCTGCCGACCGGGGCCTCCAGGGTGATGTCCTGGCCGGCCAGCGCCTCGAGCGCCTTGTCGGACAGCGGCAGGCCGAGCAGGTCGCGCTCGCCGTCCCGGCGGAAGGTCATCGGCTCGCCGTCGACCTGGTACTCGGAGGTGAAGCCGACGTTCAGGACGCCGTCCTCCCAGGCCAGGGAGGACAGGGTGCCGGTGGGCTTGATCCCGGCCTCCCAGCGGGCGAGGGCGCGGACGTCCTCGTAGAGGTCGGCGGCGATCAGTCCGGCCACCACCCGCTGGGTGGGGGCGACCCGCTCGAACACGCCCGGCCCGAACCGCTCGGTGATCACACCGCGGATCTCGCGGTACAGCTCCTCGGCGTAGTCCTCGGGGAGCTTGAGCAGCCGGTTTCCGCGCAGCCGCTCGACCATCTCGTTGCGCAGCCAGCGGCTGAACAGCTTGTCGCGCAGCGGACCGGGCTCGGTGAGCTCCTCGACGACGTCGAGGGCCTCGCGGAGGTTGGTGAAGTAGCCGACCGGGTCGAAGCGCTGGAAGCCGGCGTTGGAGCCGTCGTCACGGGTGATGTGGTAGTAGCACAGGTAGTCGCCGAGGACGGCGACGCTCCTGGCCCGCAGGTACGCCTCGACGACGAAGACGTGGTCCTCCAGCCGGCGGCGGCCCTCCTTGAAGCGCATGCCGTGCTGCTCGAGGAACTCCCGCCGGAACATCTTGTGCGGGGTGAGACTGTCGATCAGCGGCGCGTTCTCCACCGTGGCACGCGGCCGGTTGACCCGGAACAGCTCCTGCGGGACCGGGCGGCCGATGCCCGCCATCTTGCCCACGACCACGTCGGCGTCGTTCGCCTTGCCGTAGTCGTACATCCGCTCCAGGGCTTCGTCGCCGAGCCAGTCGTCGTGGTCGACGAACATGACGTACTCGCCCCGGGCGGCGTCGATGCCGGTGTTGCGGGGCTTGCCGGACCAGCCGGAGGCCTCCTGGTGGACGACGTGGAAGTGGGCGTGCTCGGCCGCCAGTTCGTCCAGCCGGGCGGGGGTCTCGTCGGTGGAGCCGTCGTCGACGAAGAAGACCTCGAACTCGTCGGGGGTGAGGCTCTGCCGGAGCAGACCGTTGATGCAGTCCTCGACGTACTTGCCCGGGTTGTAGACCGCGATGACGACGCTGACCTTGACTGTCACGCCGGGTTCTCCTTCTCGTGGACCCGGTGGATCTCCGGGAACGCCTCGGTGAGGGCCGCACGCCAGTCGCGCAGCGGTTCGATGCCGGCCGCGGCGAAGCGCTCGTGGCCGAGCACGCTGTACGCCGGGCGGGGGGCGGGGCGGACGAACGCCTCGCTGGTGGTGGGGCGGACCCGGTCCGGGTCGGTGCCGAGCAGGCGGAAGATCTCGCGGGTGAAGCCGTACCAGGTGGTCTCGCCGGAGCTGGTGCCGTGGTAGACGCCCGCCGGGGCGGTACCGGCCAGGGCTCCGCGCCCCAGCTCGATCAGCAGGCCGGCCAGGTCGGCGCTCCAGGTGGGCTGGCCGCGCTGGTCGTCCACGACGTCGAGGGTGTCCTTGAGGCCTTCCAGCTTGATCATCGTACGGACGAAGTTGCCTCCGCCCGCTCCGTACAGCCAGGCGGTGCGGACGACGTAGCCGCGGTCCGGGAGGGTGTTCAGGACGGCCTGCTCGCCGGCCAGCTTGGTGCGCCCGTAGGCGCTGCGCGGGGCGGTCGGGGCGTCCTCGGCGTACGGGGCGGTGGCGTCACCGGGGAAGACGTAGTCGGTGGAGACGTGCAGCAGGACGGCGCCGGTGCGGGCGCAGGCGGCCGCGAGGTGGGCCGGGCCGTCGCCGTTGATCGCGAGCGCCTCGGCCTCGCGGGTCTCGGCGTCGTCCACGGCGGTCCAGGCCGCGCAGTTGACGACCACGGCCGGCCGGTGGTGTTCGAGCGCCTGCCGCACGGCGTCGGCGTCCGTGAGGTCCAGCGCCGCCCGCTCCAGGGCGGTGGCCTGCTCCCCCGCCGCGGCCAGCCGGGCCAGTACGTCCTGGCCGAGCATCCCGCCCGCCCCGGTGACCAGCCAGCCGGCCGGCGTGTTCACCTGTTCCGTTGTCGGGTTCATCCCTCTTCCTGTCCTCCGTGCCGGATGGCGCGGGCCCCGGGCGGGATCCGGGACGCGCGGGAAATGCCTGAACGGGCCCGGGACGGTCCCGGGCCCGCGCGAGACGGGTGGCGCGTCAGCTCAGCGCCGCACGCTCCTTCAGCGGCTCCCACCAGGTGCGGTTGTCGCGGTACCACTGGACGGTTTCGGCGAGGCCCTGCTCGAAGCTCTTGCGGGGCTCGTAGCCCAGTTCCTCGCGGATCTTGGTGCAGTCGACGGAGTAGCGGCGGTCGTGGCCCTTGCGGTCCTCGACGTACTCGACGCTGGTCTCCCAGTCGGCACCGCACGCCTTCAGGAGCAGCCCGGTGAGCTCCTTGTTGGAGAGCTCGGTGCCGCCGCCGATGTTGTAGATCTCGCCCGCGCGGCCCTTGGTGCGGACCAGCTCGATGCCCTGGACGTGGTCGTCGATGTGCAGCCAGTCGCGGACGTTGCCGCCGTCGCCGTACAGCGGGACCTTCTTGCCGTCGAGGAGGTTGGTGACGAAGAGGGGGATGACCTTCTCGGGGAAGTGGTGGTGCCCGTAGTTGTTGGAGCAGCGGGTGACGCGGACGTCCAGGCCGTGGGTGCGGTGGTAGGACAGCGCGATCAGGTCGCTGGACGCCTTCGCCGAGGAGTAGGGCGAGTTGGGCTCCAGCGGGTGGGTCTCGGGCCAGGAGCCCTCGTCGATCGAGCCGTAGACCTCGTCGGTGGAGATGTGCACGAAGGTCTTGACGCCGGCCCGGTGCGCCGCGTCGACGAGCGTGTGGGTGCCGACCACGTTCGTGCGGACGAACTCCGCGCCGCCGTCGATGGAGCGGTCGACGTGGGACTCGGCGGCGAAGTGCACCACCTGGTCGTGCTCGGCCATCAGCTTGCCGACCAGCTCCGGGTCGCAGATGTCGCCCTGCACGAAGGCGAACCCGGGGTGCTCGCGCACCTCGTCGAGGTTGGCCGGGTTGCCCGCGTACGTCAGCTTGTCCAGGACGGTGACCGCGACGTCACCGGGGCCCTGGGGGCCGAGCACCGTACGGACGTAGTGCGAGCCGATGAAGCCGGCACCGCCGGTCACCAGGATCCTGGTAGTCATGAGGAGATCTGCACCTTGCTGTGATCACCGAGCACGAGCCGGTGGGCCTTGGGGTTACGGGGAGCGGGCGTGACCTCGACGTCGCGCCCGATGAGCGAGGCCTCCACCCGGCGCACACCGGTCACGGACGCGCCCCGCAGGACGATGGAGTACTCGATTTCGCTGTCCTCGATCCGGCAGCCCTCGGACACCGAGGTGAAGGGGCCGATGTACGCGTCGTTGACCACCGTACCGGCGCCGATGACCGCGGGCCCGACGATCCGGCTGCCGCTGACCCGGGCGCCTTCCTCGATGCGCACCCGGCCGATGATCTCGCTGGCCTCGTCCACCGTGCCCGCGCTGTGGGGCTCCAGGGTCTCCAGGACGGACCGGTTGACCTCCAGCATGTCGGTGACGTTGCCGGTGTCCTTCCAGTAGCCGGAGATCGTGGTGGAGCGGACGTCCCGCTTCTGGTCGATCAGCCACTGGATGGCGTGCGTGATCTCCAACTCGCCGCGCCAGGACGGCTCGATGGAGCGGACGGCCTCGTGTATGGCCGGGGTGAACAGGTAGACGCCGACGAGGGCCAGATCGCTCTTCGGCTGCTTCGGCTTCTCCTCCAGGCCCACCACGCGGCCGTCTGCGCCGAGTTCGGCGACACCGAAGGAGGTGGGGTTGGGAACCTTGGTCAGCAGGATCTGCGCGTCGGGCCGCTCGGTGCGGAACTCCTCCACCAGGCCGGTGATGCCACCGACGATGAAGTTGTCGCCGAGGTACATGACGAAGTCGTCGTCACCGAGGAAGTCCTGGGCGATGAGCACGGCGTGCGCGAGCCCCAGGGGCGCTTCCTGCGGGATGTAGGTGACCTCGATGCCGAACCGGGAACCGTCCCCCACCGCCTCGCGGATCTCGTCCGCGGTGTCACCGACGATGATCCCGACCTCGGTGATCCCGGCGTCGGCGATCGCTTCCAGGCCGTAGAAGAGCACGGGCTTGTTGGCGACCGGCACGAGTTGTTTGGCAGAGGTGTGGGTGATCGGACGGAGGCGGGTCCCCGCTCCCCCGGAAAGCACGAGAGCCTTCACGTGTGGCGCCCCAATACTGTGGACCTTGATAGGGGCAGGAAACCCCTGTTTGTCTGACTTCGCAGTAGATCTTTGGGCACATCATAACCACGTGGCAGGAACAACGATTCACCGGCCATTCACGCATTCGAACCCCCAGTGGCCGCCCAATGACAGAAAAGTGATCCGCCCCCGGAGGAAACCGGGGGCGGATCACGATCACCGAACGATCCGGAGGTCAGTCCTCCGTCGAGGCGGTCACCGACGACGGCGGCTGCTGGGCCGCCGCCGCGGTCTTCTTCGACGCCGTCTTCTTCGCGGTCGTCCTGGCGGCGGCCGACTTGGTGGTCTTCGCCGCCGTCTTCTTGGCCGCCGTCTTCTTGGCGGCGGTCTTCTTGGCCGCCGTCTTCTTCGTGGCAGCCTTCTTCGCCGTGGCCTTCTTGGCCGCCGTGCGGGCGGTCTTCTTGGCCGGGGCGGCTTCCGCCTCCTCGGCGGGCTCGTCGGACGGCTTCTCGGCAGGCGCCTGCTCCTCCACCGGCGCCGACGGGACGACCACGACGGCCGTGTCCTCGGACGCGGTGGACGTGCTCGCCTTGCGCACCGCGCGGCGGCGCGGGCGGGCCGGGGCCTCGGCCTCGGCGGGCGCCTCGGACGGGGCCTCCCCGGACTTCGGCCCGGGCACCTCGGCGACCGGGGCCGCGGGCTCCGCGACCGTCACCACCGCGGCCTCCGCTCCCGCCGGGGAACCGGCCGGCGCGGACACCTTGCGGGTGGCCCGGCGACGCGTACGGCCCTTGGGCGCGGCCTCCTCGGCGACCGGCGCGGCCTCCTCGACGACCGGCGCGGGGACCACCGCGTCCTCGACGGCCGCGGGCTCGGCCAGTGCCTCGGCGGCCGGCTCCGGCCGCACCGGACGCGCGGCCTCCTCGGCGGCCGTCACGTCCTGCGCCGTCGGGACCTCGGCCGCCGCCCGCTCGCTCTCCTCCGCCTTCCGCCGCTCGGCCCTGGCGGTCTCCCGCCTCGGCGCGCCCGCCGGGGCCGACACCCGCCGGCTCGCCCGGCGGCGCGTGCGCCCACGGGTGGCCGCGGCCTCCGCCTCGGCGGCGCTGCTGTACAGCTCCTCGTCGGGGACGAACTCAGGCGCGGGGAGCGCGACCGGCTCGGCGGCCTCGGCGGCGACCTCGGCCGCCGTCTCCGTCTCCGCCTCCTGCTCGGCCGTCTCCACATCCACGGCGGCCTCGTGCTCGTGCGGCTGCTCCGCCGCGCCGGCCCGCGCCCGCTTCCGGCGCTTGCCGCCACCGGCGGCGGGCTGGTCCAGGTGCACGATGACACCGCGCCCGTTGCAGTGGACGCAGGTCTCCGAGAACGACTCCAGCAGGCCCTGGCCGACCCGCTTGCGGGTCATCTGGACCAGGCCCAGCGAGGTCACCTCGGCGACCTGGTGCTTCGTACGGTCGCGGCCCAGGCACTCGAGGAGGCGCCGCAGAACGAGATCCCTGTTGGACTCCAGCACCATGTCGATGAAGTCGATGACGATGATGCCGCCGAGGTCGCGCAGCCGCAGCTGACGCACGATCTCCTCGGCCGCCTCCAGGTTGTTCCTGGTGACCGTCTCCTCGAGGTTGCCGCCCTGACCGGTGAACTTGCCGGTGTTGACGTCGACGACGACCATCGCCTCGGTCCGGTCGATCACCAGCGAACCGCCGCTGGGCAGCCACACCTTGCGGTCCAGCGCCTTGGCGAGCTGCTCGTCGATCCGGTACGTGGCGAAGACGTCGACCTCGCTGGTCCACTTCTGCAGCCGGCCGGTCAGGTCGGGCGCGACGTGGGCGACGTACCCGTGGACGGTCTCCCAGGCCTCGTCACCGCTGACGATGACCTTGGTGAAGTCCTCGTTGAAGATGTCCCGCACGACCCGGACGGTCATGTCCGGCTCGCCGTACAGCAACGTCGGCGCGCTGCCGCCGCCGTTCTTGGACTTCTGCTTGATCTCCTCCCACTGCGCCTGCAGCCGCTCGACGTCCCGGCGCAGCTCGTCCTCGCTCGCGCCCTCGGCGGCGGTGCGCACGATGACGCCCGCGTCCTCGGGGACGATCTTCTTGAGGATGGTCTTCAGCCGGGCCCGCTCGGTGTCGGGCAGCTTGCGGCTGATGCCGGTCATCGAGCCCTCGGGCACGTACACGAGGTAGCGGCCCGGGAGGGAGACCTGGCTGGTGAGGCGGGCACCCTTGTGCCCGATCGGGTCCTTGGTGACCTGGACCAGGACCGACTGCCCCGACTTCAGCGCGGACTCGATACGGCGCGGGCCGCCGGACATGCCGAGCGCCTCGAAGTTGACCTCACCGGCGTACAGCACGGCGTTGCGGCCCTTGCCGATGTCGATGAAGGCGGCCTCCATCGACGGCAGCACGTTCTGCACCTTGCCGAGGTAGACGTTGCCGACGTACGAGGTCGCCTGCTCCTTGTTGACGTAGTGCTCGACGAGCACGTCGTCCTCCAGGACGCCGATCTGCGTACGGTCGCCGTGCTGGCGGACCACCATCACGCGCTCGACGGCCTCACGGCGGGCCAGGAACTCGGCCTCGGTGATGATCGGCACCCGGCGGCGGCCCTGCTCACGGCCCTCGCGGCGGCGCTGCTTCTTCGCCTCCAGACGCGTGGAGCCCTTGATGGACTGCACCTCGTCCGACGGCTCGGCCTTCGGACGCGGCTCGCGGACCTTGACGACGGTCCGCTCGGGATCGTCGGAGGACTGCTCGGCCTCGCCGCCGCTGTCACCGGCACGGCGACGACGGCGACGACGGCGACGGCTGCTGCTGGACCCGGAGTCCTCGCGGTCCTCGGCCGACTCGGCGTCGTCCTCCGCGTCCTCCTCGTCCTCCTCGACCTGCTCGGCCGTGTCCTCGGCGTCCTGGGCTGCCTGTTCGGCGCCGGCGTCCGCGGACTCGCCGCCCTCGATGTCGGTCTCGGCGGAGTCACCACGCCGGCGGCGACGGCCGCCGCGGCGACGGCGACGACGCGAACCGGCGGCCTCGCTGTCGTCCTGGTCGTCGGCCTCGGCGTGGTCCTCGGACTGCTCCTCGGCCTCCTCCGCCTCGTCCTCGGCGCGGGTCACGGGAGCGGCCTCGAGCTCGTCGCCCGCACCCCGGCGCCGGCGACGGCGGCGGGAGGCGGCGGGCTGCTCCTCCGGGAACTCCTCGGTCTGCTCCGGCTCCGCCACCGGTTCGACGACCTCGGCGGCCGCTTCGGCGGCGGCCCGCTCCGGGGTCTGGAAGCGGGGCTCGGTGAACACCGGCGGCTGGAACACGGCGACGGCCGGACGCGCGGGGCGCCGCGGCGAGGAATCCGCCTCGCCGGACTCGGCGGGCTCGGCGAAGCCGGCGGCGGCCTTACGGACCACCCGGCGCCGGCGCCGCGGAGCGGCCTCGTCGGCACCGGTCTCGGAGGTCTGCGCGGGCTCGGGGGCCTGCGCGGGCTCGGGGGTCTCGGTCACCGGGGCCTCCTCGGCGGCGGGCGCGTCGGCACGCCGCGTGGCGCGACGCCTGGTCCGGCGCGGAGCGGCGTCCTCGGACGTGCCGGCGGCGGGCTCCACCGTCTCGGCGGCCTCGGGTGCCTCGGCGGTGACTTCGGCGGTCTCGGTGGTGGCCTCCGAGGAGGTCACACTGCGCGTGGCCCGGCGCCGGGAACGGCGCGGGGCCGCCTCCTCGGCGGCGGTTTCCACGGCCTCGGGAACAGCCGCCGGGGTTCCGGAAGCCGTCTCCGGGGTTTCGGCGATCGCCTCCGGCGAGGTCACACTGCGGGTCGCCCGACGCCGGGAACGGCGCGGAGCCGCCTCCTCGGCGGCGGTTTCCACGGCCTCGGGAACAGCCACCGGGGTTCCGGAAGCCGTCTCCGGGGTTTCGGCGATCGCCTCCGGCGAGGTCACACTGCGGGTCGCCCGACGCCGGGAACGGCGCGGAGCCGCCTCCTCGGCGGTGGCTTCCACGGCCTCGGGAACAGCCGCCGGGGTTCCGGAAGCCGTCTCCGGGGTTTCGGCGATCGCCTCCGGCGAGGTCACACTGCGGGTCGCCCGACGCCGGGAACGGCGCGGAGCCGCCTCCTCGGACGTGTCCGCGGCGACGGCGGGCCGCTCGGGAGCCGGAGTGCTCCCGGGCGCGGCGGACGTCGCCGGTACGACGGTCTCGGCGGCCTCCGCCGACTCCGGTGCCCCGGCCGGCGCGACCGCGCGGCGGACCACACGACGACGCCGGGGCGCGGCGGCCGGGGCCTCGACGGGCTCGGTCTCCTGCTCCGCCTCGGCGTCCTCCTGCTCCACGAGCTCATCGGGCTCGGGGTCCTCCGCGGCCGGTACGGCCGGCGCGACGGTCTCGGCCGTCGTGTCGGGCGCACCGGCGGGCGGGCCCGCCGGGCGGGACGCGGCACGGCGCCGCCGCCTCGGCGGCAGGGTGTCGCTGGGGGTGTTCTGTTCGGAGCCCTCGGTGGGCTCGATCGGTTCGAGCATGCGGGCATTTCTCCCGTCGGGCTCCCGGGCGCCGCACCTGGTCCGGCGATGCCGGTGACGTCCGCGGCTCGCGCATTGCGCGATCGCCGCCGTCCGGGGCGCGGGCGCCGCACGGGAGCACTCTGTGTCCTGTCTCGCCGGTTCCGTACGCCGAATGCGTACGGCCTGGCGAAAGTCTTCTGGTCGGTGCGCTGCCCGACCCAGGTGGCTCCCGGGTTCGAGGGCTGCGCTTACGACGTCCGTCCCTTCGCGGGACCTTCCTTACGCCGGCACCGTCGCGGCGGCAGTGGCGTCGGCCGGTTGCGGCTCGGTCGCTGCTGCCTCGCGGTCGGGCGCGAGCGGGTCGGTCACCGTGCCGGTCTCTTCATCGAGCAGCCCCTGCGCCAGCCTGGTCACCGCTGCGGGGACCGGCGGCGCCAGGTCGGCCACGGCGCGGAGACCGGACAGGACGTCGTCGGGTCGTACGGCAGGCGTCACGTGCCGAACAACCAGCCGCAGTATCGCACAGGGCCGGCCGGTCGGCCTATCAGCCGGCGACGAGTGCGTTTCCGCGCTCTCCAGCCCCACGACCGCCGAGCGGGCGTCGAAGGTGCGGACGCCGTTCTTGGTCCGGCGCTGGACCTCGACGGTCCCGGCCGCGTTGAAGACGTCCACCGCACGGCGGGCGTCCTCGGGGCCGACGCCGTCCAGCCGCAGCTCCCACACGGAAGCCGTCAGCCGGTCGGCGAGACCCGATGTGCGGGCCTCGACCGCCTCGACGATGTCGAGCCCGGCGGGCATCGACTCGTCGAGCAGGGCCCGAAGCCGCTCGGGGTCACGCGGCTCGGTGAGCGCGATCTCCAGGTACTCCGCCTCACTGCCCGTGCCGGTGGGTGCGGCATTGGCGTACGACACCTTCGGGTGCGGTGTGAACCCCGCCGAGTACGCCATCGGCACCTCGGCACGGCGCAGCGCACGCTCGAAGGCGCGCTGGAAGTCACGGTGGCTGGTGAACCGGAGGCGGCCGCGCTTGGTGTAGCGCAGTCGGATGCGCTGCACCGCGGGTGCGGGCGGCGGGCCTTCGGGCTGTCGCTTGCCCAGTGTTCTTCAGTCCTTCGTGAGAGCGGTCGTACTGCCACCAAGAGTACGTGCCTCCGGGCCGGTAGGTTCCCGCCGGTGCGTGAGCTGCGGTTTCCTTCCCGCAGGGGCCGGTTCGCGGACCGGCTCGGCGGCCGGTCCGCCCAGCAGCGTCCGGCGGAAGTCGGCGCGCGCCCGCCGTGCCGACGCGCGGGCGGCGGCGAGGGCCTGCCGGGTGGCCCGGCCCGCCGCGCGGGCGGCATTCCCGAGAGGCCGCAGCACCGTGTCGCGCACCACGTGCCCCACCGGGGTAAGCACACTCCGGTACACCCACCGCACCGGCTCCACGAACACCCGCCAAAAGAGCGTCCCCAGGAACCGCCCCACGGCGAGCGAGATGTGCCCGGCGACGCGCCAGGCATGCCCGAGGGCGGCCCCGGCCTCCCGCGCGACGACCGCGAGCACACGGCCGACAGGCACCAGGACCCAGCGCCACACCGCGAGCGCGGGCAGCACCAGCAGGATCCGGGTGATCCAGTACAGCCCCGTGCCGATCCCGGCGACGATCGTCGTCACCAGCCGCACCAGACCCTTCGCGCACCAGGCGACCGCCCGCCCCACCGGCGTCAGGATCCACCGGTACAGCCACGCCGAGGGCACGACGACGAGATACCGCCCCAGCCACACCACCCCCTTGCCGAGCGGCACGAGGGCATACCGCCACAACCCCACGAACGGCCACACGAACACCGCCCGCCCCAGCCACAGCACTCCCGTCCACACCCCGGCCCCGATCGCGGCGAGCACACGGCCGATCGGCGTCAGCACGCGCGCGTACAGCCACACGACCCCATGACCGAGGGGAGTCAGCACATGGCGGTAGAACGCGATGGCCGGAAGGACCACCAGCACCTTCCCGAGCCACGCCACCCCCTTGCCGGACGGCACGAGGACATACCGCCACAACCCCACGAACGGCCACACGAACACCGCCCGCCCCATCCACAGCAGCGCCCGTCCCAGAGGCCGCAGCAGCGTGTCGTTCAGGAACCGCCCGGCGACGACCAACACGTCCCAGACCATCCGCACCGGCACGACCAGCACCAGCACCACGATCCGCACCGGGATGCGGATCGCCACGATGAGACACCCCTCACCCGCGGGCGCGGCGGCCGGCGGACCGGCCGGCTTCTCGAGATCCATACCTACGGAGACGCAGACCCGGCCCGCCCGGATCCCACCCTCATGATGTTGTTTACCTCATATGCTGAACGCCGATCGGACATAAGAATTCCGCGACTTATGTAAAACAATTTACCCTACGGCCGTTCACTCATTCGCCACGCATCCAAGTGAAACAGCCACCGTTAGTCGCTGTATGACGAAGGCACGCATGCCCGGGCTCATCAGGCCCGACGGGGGGAATTCGTGGAAATCCGGCCTCGCCGACCACTGGATCGGCGAGGCCGGTTGACATGAATGACGAACGCTACGACCCTCTCGTCTACGCGGAACCCATGGAATCGTCCGTGCCGCACTGGGACCCGGCCGAGGAACTCGCCTATCTGCTCCAGGAAGCCCGCAGCGAGGAATCCTCCAGGGCCACCATGCCGGGGCCCCGCGAGGAAACCTCGATCACCGCTCCCCCGGCCGGCAGCCCCATGGGCAACCTGCAGGAGATCACGGCGGAACTGCCACCCCTGCGCGCGGCACCGCGCGGCCACCGCAAACCCCCGCGCAGACGCCCCGACGCGCTGCGCCTCGCCAGCTACGCCATCGCCGCCCTGGCGGCGGTCACCGTGTCGATGGTGAGCGTCTTCAGCGGCATCGTCACCTACGAACCCCTGCTCCTCGTCACCACGGCCCACAGCAACGGCAGTTCCTCGGCCTGGTGGCCAGTACTGGTCTACGGCCCCTGGCTGGCGGGCTCGTTGTCCATCCTCCGCGCGGCACTGCACCAACGACGGGCGCTGCACTCGTGGTTCGTCGTCCTTCTCTTCTCGACCGTCGCGGTGATGCTCTGCGTGGCCCAGGCGCCCCGCACGATCACCGACACCGCCGCCGCGGCTCTCCCGGGCGTAGCCGCCCTGGCCTGCTTCCAGCAACTCGTCCGCCAGATCACCCTGACCCGGCCGCCCCGCCGCGCCACCCCCCGTCACCGCCAGTACCGGCGCGACCTTCCGTAGCCCCGGTGACGCACGGAAGCCCCCTTCGCACACGAAGGGGGCTTCCGTGCGTCACCGCTCAGGAAGCGGGCGCCGCGTTCTTGACCGTCAGCGGCAGCAACTTCTTGCCGGTGGGGCCGATCTGGATGGACGTGTCCATCTGAGGACACACGCCGCAGTCGAAGCACGGGGTCCAGCGGCAGTCCTCGACCTCCGTCTCGTCGAGGGCGTCCTGCCAGTCCTCCCAGAGCCAGTCCTTGTCGAGGCCGGAGTCGAGGTGGTCCCAGGGGAGGACCTCCTCGTAGGTGCGCTCGCGGGTGGTGTACCAGTCGACGTCCACGCCGAACTGCGCGAGGGCCTTGTCGGCGCAGTTCATCCAGCGGTCGTACGAGAAGTGCTCGCGCCAGCCGTCGAAGCGGCCGCCGTCCTCGTAGACCGCGCGGATGACCGCGCCGATGCGGCGGTCGCCGCGCGAGAGCAGGCCCTCGACGATGCCGGGCTTGCCGTCGTGGTAGCGGAAGCCGATCGAGCGGCCGTACTTCTTGTCGCCGCGGATCTTGTCGCGGAGCTTGGCGAGGCGCTCGTCCGTCTGCTCGGCGGAGAGCTGCGGGGCCCACTGGAAGGGGGTGTGCGGCTTGGGGACGAAGCCGCCGATGGAGACCGTGCAGCGGATGTCGTTGGAGCCGGAGACCTCCCGGCCCTTGGCGATCACGCGGGTGGCCATGTCGGCGATCTGCAGGACGTCGTCGTCGGTCTCGGTGGGCAGGCCGCACATGAAGTACAGCTTCACCTGGCGCCAGCCGTTGCCGTAGGCCGTGGCGACGGTCCGGATGAGGTCGTCCTCGGAGACCATCTTGTTGATGACCTTGCGGATGCGCTCCGAGCCGCCCTCGGGGGCGAAGGTGAGGCCCGAACGGCGGCCGTTGCGGGTCAGCTCGTTCGCCAGGTCGATGTTGAAGGCGTCGACGCGGGTGGAGGGGAGGGAGAGGCCGATCTTGTCCTCCGTGTAGCGGTCGGCCAGGCCCTTGGCGATGTCGCCGATCTCCGAGTGGTCGGCGGAGGACAGGGAGAGCAGGCCCACCTCCTCGAAGCCGGTCGCCTTCAGTCCCTTGTCGACCATGTCGCCGATGCCGGTGATCGAGCGCTCCCGGACCGGGCGGGTGATCATGCCGGCCTGGCAGAAGCGGCAGCCGCGGGTGCAGCCGCGGAAGATCTCCACGGACATGCGCTCGTGGACGGTCTCGGCGAGCGGGACGAGGGGCTGCTTGGGGTAGGGCCACTCGTCGAGGTCCATGACCGTGTGCTTGGAGACGCGCCACGGGACGCCCGACCTGTTCGGTACGACGCGGGCGATACGGCCGTCGGGGAGGTACTCGACGTCGTAGAAGCCGGGGACGTACACCCCGCCGGTCTTCGCCAGGCGGAAGAGGAGTTCCTCGCGGCCGCCGGGGCGGCCCTCCTCCTTCCAGGCGCGGACGATCCGCGTGACCTCCAGGACGGCCTGCTCGCCGTCGCCGATGACCGCGCAGTCGATGAAGTCGGCGATCGGTTCGGGGTTGAAGGCGGCGTGGCCGCCGGCCATGACGATCGGGTCGTCGAGGCCGCGGTCCTTGGCCTCCAGCGGGATGCCGGCCAGGTCCAGGGCGGTGAACATGTTGGTGTAGCCGAGCTCGGTGGAGAAGCTCAGGCCGAACACGTCGAAGGCCTTCACCGGGCGGTGGCTGTCGACCGTGAACTGCGGGACGTCGTGCTCCCGCATCAACGCCTCGAGGTCCGGCCAGACGCTGTAGGTGCGCTCGGCGAGCACGCCGTCCTGTTCGTTGAGGACCTCGTAGAGGATCATGACGCCCTGGTTGGGCAGTCCGACCTCGTAGGCGTCGGGGTACATGAGCGCCCAGCGGACGTCGCAGCTGTCCCACGGCTTGACCGTGGAGTTGAGCTCTCCGCCGACGTACTGGATCGGTTTCTGCACATGCGGGAGGAGAGCTTCGAGCTGCGGGAACACAGACTCGGCGGCTTCGGCAGGCATCTCGCGAACCTTTGTGTGCTGAGTGGGGTGACCATTCAGCGTAACGCGGCCGGAGGGGTACTCCCTACGTTGTCCAGGGCCGAAGGTCCTTGGTGAGCGATGTCCAGGCTTCGGGGAGGGCCGCCTCGGCGAGCTCCGCGCGGCGTTCCTCGCGGCCGTGGAGGACGCCGTGGGTGAAGGCGCTCTCGCCTGCCGCGTGGGCGACGGCGGCGAGTTCGCGGAGGGTCTGTCGGGCCATGACGCTGTCCTGGTGGTCGCCGAGCAGGCCCTGGAGCGACTTCATGGCCTTGACGAGGCCGTTCGCCGGTCTGCCGAGTGCGGGGGTGGCGGTCTCGGCGGCGTAGCGGGTGCGCTTGGTCTTCTTGCGTGCTTCGTGCAGGGCGACGTCGCGGTCGGTGCCGGGTGGGAGGTCCAGGGCCCGGGTGACGAGGCCGGTGAGCTTGTCGAGGTCCTTGCGTACGGCCTTGGTGAGGACCTTGTCCGGTGTGGCTCGGGCCTTCTTGCGCAGGGGCGGGTCGGCGAGCAGGGCGTCCAGGGCGTCGAGGAGGGTGAGGTACCGGCGGGAGTCGAGGATGCCGGTGAGGTGGCCGTGGGCTCCGGTGTGGCGGGCCTCGGCCCAGGTGGTGAGCCGGTCGCCCACGGGGCCGGCGACGAGGGCGTCGGGCAGGCCGGCCAGGGACGACCGGAGGCGTTCGGCGAGGACCTCCTGGTCGCGGTCCAGGCCCAGCTCTGCGGCCAGCCACTTCAGGTCGGCGCCGACGGGGTCGGTCGCCTCGCGGTCGAGGACGGTGCGGAAGGAGCGGAAGGTGCTGCGCAGGCGGCGGGTGGCGACTCTCATGCGGTGCACGGAGTCGGGGATGTCCTGGCGTACGGCGGGGTCGAGTTCGACGAGGGCGTCGCGCTGGGCGCGGACGTAGGCGAGGACGTGGTCGCCGGCGGTGACGGGTTTCCCGATCGTCCGTGACCTGCGTTTCTGCCGCGGGGCCGCCTCCGGTGCCGTGGCGGGTGCCGTCGCCGCGGCCGGGGTTTTGTCCGGTGCCGTGTCGGCCAGTGCTCTGGCCAGTTTCGAGGTCGAGGCCGAGGGGCGTACGCCGGCCTTGCGCAGGCGTTTCTCCACCTTGTCGAGGAAGGCGGGGTCGCCGTCGTCGGCGAGTTCGACCTCGATCTCGGTCCACCGGGCGGTGCCGCCGGTGCCGGTGAGGCGTTCGGCGTGGACGGTGTCGGCGCTGACCTCGGCGAGCAGCCGGCCGTCGGCGTCCACCAGGTGGCGTACGTCGCGGTCGGAGCGCAGCCGGACGACGGGCAGCAGTTCTCTGTCGCGGACGCGGGAGCGGACGAGGGCGGCGAGTTCGTCCGGGAGGGTGTCGGAGAGCGGTGCGTGGATCTCGTCGCGCACTCCGGGGGCGACGGGGAACTTCAGATGCCAGCCGGCGTCGGAGCCGCCGGTGCGGCGGCGCAGGGTGACGGAGGACGCGGCGAGGCGTTCGTCGGCGGTGTCGTGGTAGGTGGCGTCGAGGTGGGCGATGCCCCTGTCGAGGACGGTTGCCACGCCGGGGACGCGGGTCAGGTCGGGCAGTCCGCCGTCGTCGGACTCGTACTTTCGCTCGATCTCGCGCTTGGTGTCCGCCATGAGGCGAATCTATCCGCCAAAGGTGAATCTAGTCGTGGGTGCGGAGCGGCAGTGGACCACCGCTCCGCGCCCACGACGGTTCACGCGGACATCGGCCGTTGTATCCGGATGGACTGCAGCAGGCCCACGGCCAGCCAGACGGCGAACATGGAGGAGCCGCCGTAGGAGACGAACGGCAGGGGCAGGCCGGTGACGGGCATGATGCCGAGGGTCATGCCGATGTTCTCGAAGGCCTGGAAGGCGAGCCAGGCGACGATGCCGGCGGCGACGATCGTGCCGTACAGGTCGGTGGTGTCGCGGGCGATGCGGCAGGCGCGCCAGAGGATGATGCCGAGCAGGCCGATGATCAGTGCGCCGCCGACGAAGCCGAGTTCCTCACCGGCGACGGTGAAGACGAAGTCGGTCTGCTGTTCGGGTACGAACTGGCCGGTGGTCTGGGAGCCGTGGAAGAGGCCGGAGCCGTTCAGTCCGCCGGAGCCGATGGCGATGCGGGCCTGGTTGGTGTTGTAGCCGACGCCGGCCGGGTCGAGTTCGGGGTTGGCGAAGGCGGCGAAGCGGTTGATCTGGTACTCGTCGAGGATTCCGAGCTGCCAGACGGTGATCGCGCCGGCCGCGCCGGCGCCGAGCAGGCCGAAGATCCAGCGGTTGGAGGCGCCGGAGGCGAGGAGCACGCCGAGCACGATGATGACCATGACCATGACCGATCCGAGGTCGGGCATGAGCATCACGATCAGCATGGGGACGACGGCCAGCCCGAGGGCCTGGAGGACCGTGCGGTGATCGGGGTACGGCTTGTCGCCGGCGTCTACGCGGGCGGCGAGCAGCATCGCCATGCCCAGGATGATCGTGATCTTCACGAACTCGGAGGGCTGGAGGGAGAAGCCGCCGGGGAGCTTGATCCAGGAGTGGGCGCCGTTGATGGTGGAGCCCAGCGGGGTGAGCACCAGCAGGATCAGGGCGACCGAGGCGCCGTACAGCAGGGGCACGGCCGTGCGCAGGGCGCGGTGGCCGAGCCAGATGGCGGCGATCATCAGGGCCAGTCCGATGCCGGTGTTGAGCCAGTGCCGGACCAGGAAGTAGTAGGGGTCGCCCTGGTTGAGTTCGGTGCGGTTGCGGGTGGCCGAGTAGACCAGGAGCGAGCCCAGCAGGGAGAGGGCGAGCGCCGCGAACACTATCGGCCAGTCGAGGCGCCGGGCCAGGGAGTCGCGGGCGAGGACCCGTGTCCAGCCGGCCCGCTCCGGTCCGTATCCGGAGACCTGGAAGCTGTTGGCTCCGCCGGTCATGACGCTGCCCTCCGCGGTGCCTTTCCGGTGCCGGTGCCGCCGCGTCGTCGCCGGTGGCGGCGGCGGGTCTCGCGATTGGTGTTCTCCGGTGAGGGGACCGTGCCCGTCTGCTGCGGGTCGGCCGGGTCCCCCTGCGGGGTGGTGGCCCCCGCGTCGGGCGAGGGGGTCACCCGGTCCTTGGCGGGGTCCTTGGAGATCTTCGGGGACTTGATGGTGCCGTCCGTGCGGACCTTGGGGAGGTTCTTCTGCGGCGTGGACAGCAGCGCCTTCTTCTTGTCGATCTCGCCGTCCTCGGAGACGCCGTACAGGGCGTTGTAGATGTTGCGCACGGCGGGGCCCGAGGCGCCGGAGCCCGTACCACCCTGGGAGATCGTCATGACGATCGAGTAGTCCTTGGTGTACGTGGCGAACCACGAGGTGGTCTGCTTGCCGTAGACCTCGGCGGTACCGGTCTTGGCGTGCATCGGGATCTCGTCCTGTGGCCAGCCCCCGAACCGCCACGCGGCCGTACCGCGGGTGGCGACTCCTTCGAGGGCTGCGTCTATCTGGCCGAGCGTCTTCTTCGTCATCGGCAGCTTGCCGTGCGACTGGGGCTCGATCTCCGTGACCGTCTTGCCGTCGGGGCTGATGACGGCCTTGCCGACGGTGGGGTTGTAGAGCGTGCCGCCGTTGGAGATGGCCGAGTAGATGGTGGCCATCTGGATGGGGGTGACGAGGGTGTCGCCCTGGCCGATGGAGTAGTTGACGGAGTCACCCGCGCGCAGCCGGTTGCCTTCGAGGCAGTTCTCGTAGGCGATCTTCTCGGCGTAGGTGCCGTCCTTCTTTCCGTACTTGCACCAGGCGTCCTTGTTGGCCTTCCAGTAGTCCAGCTTCCACTGGCGGTCGGGGACGCGGCCGGTGACCTCGTTGGGCAGGTCGATGCCGGTCTCGTCGCCGAGGCCGAACTGGTGGGCGGTCTTGTAGAACCAGTCGTTGGCGTTCTTCTTCGGCTTGTTGCCGCCGTCGCGCTTCCACTCCTGGTGGGAGAGGGCGTAGAAGACGGTGTCGCAGGACACCTCCAGGGCGCGGCCGAGGCTGATCGGGCCGTGGTTCTGGGACTCGAAGTTCTTGAAGACCTGCCCGCCGATGGAGTACGAGCTGGAGCAGTTGTAGGGGCCTTCGAAGGAGTAGCCGGCCTGTATGGCTGCGGCCGTCGGGACGACCTTGAAGATGGAGCCGGGGGCCGACTGGCCCTGGATGGCGCGGTTGAGCAGCGGGTAGTTGGACTTCTTGCCGGTGAGGTCCGCGTAGTCCTTGGCGGAGATGCCGCCGACCCAGGCGTTGGGGTCGTAGGTCGGGTTGGACGCCATGGCGACGACGCGGCCGGTCTTGGCCTCCATGACGACGACGGCGCCGGAGTCGGCCTCGTAGTTGCGGTTGGTGTTGCGGTCGTGCTGCTTGCGGGCTTCCTTCATCGCCTCGTTCAGCTCGTACTCGGCGATGCGCTGGACGCGGGAGTCGATGCTGGTGACGAGGTTGGCGCCGGGCTGGGCGGGGTCGGACTCGGCCTCGCCGATGACGCGTCCGAGGTTGTCGACCTCGTAGCGGGTGACGCCGGCCTTGCCGCGCAGCTGCTTGTCGTACTGGCGCTCCAGGCCGGACCGGCCGACCATGTCGGAGCGCAGGTAGGGCGAGCTGGTGTCCTGGGCCTGGGTGATCTCCTCGTCGGTGACGGGCGACAGATAGCCGAGGACCTGGGCGGTGTTGGCCTTGCCGGGGGCGGCGTAGCGGCGCAGGGCCTGCGGTTCGGCGGTGATGCCGGGGAAGTCCTCGGCGCGTTCGCGGATCTGCAGGGCCTGTTTGGCGGTGGCCTCGTCGGTGATGGGGATGGGCTGGTACGGCGAGCCGTTCCAGCAGGGCTGGGGGGTTTTGGCGTCGCAGAGGCGGACCTTCTGGGCGACCTCTTCGGCGTCCATGCCGAGGACGCCGGCGAGTTTGGCGAGGACCGCCTTGCCGTCGTCCTTCATCTTCAGCAGGTCGGTGCGGGAGGCGGAGACGACCAGCCGGGTCTCGTTGTCGGCGAGGGCCACTCCGCGCGCGTCCAGGATGGAGCCGCGGACCGCGGGCTGGACGACCTGCTGGACGTGGTTGCCGGAGGCCTCCTTGGCGTACTGGTCGCCCTCGCGGATCTGGAGGTACCACAGGCGCCCGCCGAGGGTGCCGAGGAGGGAGATGACGAGGACCTGGATGACGACGAGCCGGATCTGGACCCGCGGGCTGCGGCCGGTCTCGGGGATGTTGGTCACGCGGCTTCCTCCTCTCTCAGAGCGCGTACGGATGTGCGGGTACGAGTGATGAACGGCCGGGCCATGGGCTCGCGTTCCGCCGCCGTTCACTCGTTCCGGTGAAGTTGTGCGAGGTCACAGGCGCTTGACCCCCTTGATGCGTCCGGCGCGGGCCACCCGGGCACGGGCCGCCTTGACCCGCAGTCCGTTGCGCTGCCCGCCGATGCGCAGTCCGGTGCCGCCGGAGAGCCAGCCGGAGGCGATGTCGCCGGACTTGGCGGGGTTGGTCTCGGCGAGCGGGTCGTTCTCGGCGCGCCGGGCCAGGGCCATGACGCCGGGGACGACGAACGGCGCGAGCAGCAGGTCGTACAGGGCGGCGGTGAACAGCAGTCCGCTCAGGCCGACATGGCGGGCGGCGGTGTCGCCGACGAGGGCGCCGACACCGGCGTAGAGCAGGGTGGAGCCGACGGCGGCGGCGACGACCACGACCATCGGGCCGGTCGCCGACTTCACCTGGCCGCTCTCGGGTTTGACGAGTCCGGCGAGGTAGCCGATGACGCACAGCACGAGGGCGTAGCGCCCGGCGGCGTGGTCGGCGGGCGGGGCGAGGTCGGCGAGGAGTCCGGCGGCGAAGCCGATGAGGGCGCCGCCGACATGGCCGTAGACCAGGGCGAGGCCGAGGACGGTGAGCAGCAGCAGGTCGGGGACGGCGCCCGGGAGGTGGAGCCGGGCGAGGACGCTCACCTGGATCACCAGGGCGACGACGATCAGCGAGCTGGAGAGCAGGATCCGGTTGACGCGCATGGGGTGACAGCTCCTACTGCTCTTGCTGGTTCAGGCCGTCGGCGGGGGCGGAGGGGGTGACGGTCACCGTCACGGTCGGGGTGGGGGTCGGCTTCGGCTTCTTGGGCAGCACCGTGTCGCGCGGGTCCTTCCCGGGGGCCTGGACGACGACGCCGACGACGTCGAGCTTGCTGAAGCTGACGAACGGCGTGACGGAGAGGGTGCGGGTGAGGTCACCGCCGGAGGGGTCGACGCGGGAGACGACGCCGACGGGAACGCCGGGCACGAACGGCTTGTCGGCCTGCGAGCCGAAGGTGACCAGGCGGTCCCCCTTCTTGATCTCGGCCTTGCCGTTGAGGAGTTCGACGCGCAGCGGTCGGTCGCCCTGGCCGGAGGCGAAGCCGAGTTCGTCGGTGGCCTCCATGCGGGTGCCGACGGTGAAGTCGGGGTCGCTGGCGAGCAGCACGGTGGCGGTGCCGGGGCCCACGGTGGTGACGCGGCCGACGAGTCCGTCGCCGTTGAGGACGGTCATGTCGCGCTCGATGCCGTCGTCGGCGCCGGCGTCGATGGTGATGGTCCAGGAGAAGCCCTGGGCCGCTCCTATGGCGATGACCTGGGCGCCCTTGATGCCGTACTGGCCCTGGCCGGAGATCTTCAGCAGTTTGTCGAGCTGCTTGAGGCGGCTGCGGCCCCGGTCGTCGCTGCCGAGTTCGGCCTTGAGCGCGGCGTTCTCCCGCTCCAGCTCGGCGAGCCGGTCGTGCCGGTCGCCGGACTCGCGGACGGCGGAGACGGCGTTGCCGATCGGGTCGACCGCGCCGGACACGCCGTTCTCGATCGGGCCGAAGACGGTCGCCGCGGCCTGCCGGGCACCGTCGACCGGTGAATCCTCCCCGCCGCGGATGTCCACCGTGATCAGTGCGAACGCGATGGCGATCAGCAGCACCAGGAGCAGCCGGCTCTCTCGTGTGTCCCTCACGTGCGGCGGCCGTGCCTTCCTCGTCGAGAACGGGTATGAGGTGGGGGTCTGTTCAGGTGTGTCGCGGGTGCTTCGAAGTGCTCGGGAGCGTTTCGAAGTGTTTCGAGGCGTTGTGGGGGAGCTCATGCCTCTATATCAACGATCCGCCGTACGGAAGAAGGTCGTCCCGTACGGCGGAATCGAGGGGTTGTGTCATCTGCGCGGCTGGGCGTCGAGCACCTGCTGAAGCGCCTCGAACTCCTCGACGCACTTGCCGGAACCGAGCGCCACGCTGTCCAGTGGGTCCTCGGCGATGTGGATCGGCATGCCCGTCTCCCGGCGCAGCCGCTCGTCGAGCCCGCGCAGCAGCGCGCCGCCGCCCGTCAGAACGATTCCCCGGTCCATGATGTCGCCCGACAGTTCCGGCGGGCACTTGTCGAGGGTCGTCTTGACGGCGTCCACGATGGCGTTGACCGGCTCCTCGATCGCCTTGCGCACTTCGGCGGCGGAGATCACCACGGTCTTCGGCAGTCCGGAGACGAGGTCCCGGCCGCGGATTTCGGTGTGCTCGTCGGTGTCCAGGTCGTACGCCGAACCGATCGTGATCTTGATCTGTTCGGCCGTCCGCTCACCCAGCAGGAGGGAGTACTCCTTCTTGATGTGCTGGATGATCGCGTTGTCCAGCTCGTCGCCCGCGACGCGGATGGACTGGGCGGTGACGATGCCGCCGAGGGAGATGACCGCGACCTCCGTGGTGCCGCCGCCGATGTCCACGACCATGTTGCCGGTGGCCTCGTGGACCGGCAGCCCGGAGCCGATGGCGGCGGCCATGGGCTCCTCGATGATGTGCACCTGACGGGCGCCGGCCTGGGACGACGCCTCGATGACGGCACGGCGCTCGACGCCCGTGATGCCCGAGGGCACACAGACGACGACCCGCGGACGAGCCAGGTACCGCCGCTTGTGGATCTTCAGGATGAAGTAGCGGAGCATCCGCTCGGTGATCTCGAAGTCGGCGATGACGCCGTCCTTCAGCGGACGCACCGCGACGATGTTGCCGGGCGTGCGCCCGATCATCTTCTTCGCTTCGGCGCCGACCGCGAGGATGCCGCCGGTGTTGGTGTTGATCGCGACGACGGACGGCTCGTTGAGTACGATCCCACGACCCCTGACGTACACCAGCGTGTTGGCGGTCCCGAGGTCGACAGCCATGTCACGGCCGATGAACGACATTGAGTTCCCCATCAGGATTCGACTGGCCTTCCCGCGAGCTTTTGAGGGCTTCTCAGGTCGGCGAGGTGGGTGCGGTGACGTGATGGCTTCCATGGTAAACGCGCCTTCGCGAACACCGCGCGAGGGTCTTCGCCATTGTCATCAGATGGCGTGTCCCGCTGCTTGTGGAGACGGTCCATCGGGGGCATCCGTTCCCCCGAACGCCGCGCATATGCCAGAAATGGCCCGGGGGCAAAGCCCCCAGACCATCCGACAGGCGGCCAAACACGCTGGACGCGGCCGCGACGTGATCGTTATGCGCGAGATTACGCGCGACCCGGGAAGAAGATCTTCACCTCGCGCTCGGCGGACTCCTCGGAGTCGGAGGCGTGGATCAGGTTCTCCCGGACGATCACACCGAAGTCGCCGCGGATCGACCCCGGCGCCGCGGCGACGGGGTCGGTCGGACCGGCCAGTTGGCGCACTCCCTCGATGACCCGCTCACCCTCGACGATCATCGCCACGATCGGCCCGGAGGCCATGAACTCCACCAGCGGCTCGTAGAACGGCTTGCCCTTGTGCTCGCCGTAGTGCTGCTCCAGCGTGTCCTGGTCCAGGGTGCGCAGCTCCAGCGCGGTGATCCCCCAGCCGGCCTTGCGCTCGATACGGCTGATGATCTCGCCGGTCAGGCCACGACGTACGGCGTCGGGCTTGAGCAGGACGAGGGTGCGCTGGGTCACGACGGAGCTCCTTGTGCGTGAAGTGGTGCGGGAGGACGAGGTTACCGGGCGTGTCGGGACACCTGTCACGCAACGTCAGGCCGGCCCGCCTGTGCGGCGAAACGGGCCTTCGCTTCGTCCACCTTTCGCCCGAAGTGCACCGACGCCCACCACAGCAGCGCGAAGAGCGCCCCCATGAAGAACATCATCGGGACGAAGACACCGGAGGCGACGAGGGCGATCTGCAGCGCCCAGCCGAGGGCCACCCCGCCGGGCCGCGTGATCATCCCGCACAGGGCCACGCACAGGAACATCGCGATGCCGCAGACCGTCCACACCGTGCCGGTGGACAGGTCCGCGTCCTTCATCGCGACCAGCCCGGCGAAACCGATGATGAAGAACTCGCCGATCAGGGTCGAAGCGCAGAGCGTACGCATGGGATCTCAGCCCCTCCCCAGGAGCAGTCGGGCCTCGCCGACGGTGATGACGGAACCGGTGACGAGCACACCGCCGCCCGCGAACTCGCCCTCCTCCTCGGCCAGCGTGATCGCGGCCTCCAGGGCGTCCGGCAGTCGCGGCTCGACCTGGACGCGGTCCTCGCCGAACACCTCGACGGCGATTCCCGCCAGCTCGTCGGCGTCCATCGCGCGGTGGCTGGAGTTCTGGGTGACGACGACCTCGGCGAAGACCGGCTCGAACGCCTCCAGCAGTCCGCGCACGTTCTTGTCGCCGCTCGCGCCGACCACGCCGATGAGCCGGCTGAACTGGAACGCCTCCCCGATCGCGGCGGCCGCCGCCCGCGCGCCCGCCGGGTTGTGGGCGGCGTCCAGGACGACGGTCGGCGAACGCCGTACGACCTCCAGCCGGCCCGGGGAGGCGACGGCGGCGAACGCCTTGCGCACGGTGTCGTTGTCGAGCGGCTGGGCATGCTGCGCGCCGACGCCGAAGAACGCCTCCACGGCGGCGAGCGCCACGGCCGCGTTGTGGGCCTGGTGTTCGCCGTGCAGCGGGAGGTACACCTCGGGGTACTCGCCGCCGAGTCCGCGCAGCGTCACCAGCTGGCCGCCGACGGCGACCTGCCGGGCCACGACCCCGAACTCCAGGCCCTCCCGGGCCACCGTCGCGTCCACCTCGACGGACTTCTTCAGCAGCACCTGCGCGGCGTCCACCGGCTGCTGGGCCATGATCACCGTCGCGTCCCGCTTGACGATGCCGGCCTTCTCGGTGGCGATCTCGGCGGGCGTGGTGCCGAGCCGGTCGGTGTGGTCGAGGTCGATCGGCGTCACCACGGCGACACCGGCGTCGATCACGTTCGTCGCGTCCCAGCTGCCGCCCATGCCGACCTCGACGACCGCCACGTCCACGGGCGCGTCGGCGAAGGCGGCGTACGCCATGCCGGTGAGCACCTCGAAGAAGGACAGCCGGTACTCCTGCTGGGAGTCGACCATCTCGACGTACGGCTTGATGTCCTGGTACGTCTCGATGAACCGCTCGGCGGAGACCGGGGCGCCGTCGAGGCTGATCCGCTCGGTGACCGACTGGACGTGCGGCGAGGTGTAGCGGCCGGTGCGCAGCTCGAAGGCGCCGAGCAGGGCCTCGATCATGCGGGCGGTGGAGGTCTTGCCGTTGGTGCCGGTGATGTGGATCGAGGGGTACGCGCGCTGGGGCTCACCCAGGACGTCCATCAGCGCGGCGATCCGGGCGACCGAGGGCTCGAGCTTGGTCTCGCCCCAGCGGGTGGCGAGCTCCACTTCGACCTCGCGCAGGGCCTTGTCGACCTCGGGGTCCTCGGGACGGGCCGGCACGTCCGCCTGGGACGGGCCGCCCTGGGTGCGCAGGGTGCGGCTGCCGGCCTCGATGACGGCGAGGTCGGGGTCGCGGGTGGTCTCCGCGTCGACGATCTCGTCAAAGGAGTCGAGGGGGTCTGGCTGGTCGTTCTCGCCGGGGATGTCGCTCACGGGGACCAGTCTACGGAGGCCGGCCGACGGGACACCCACGGAGTGGAGCGGCCGGCGCCCCGCGGCCCGTGCGGGCGCGTCGTGGCCGGTCGCGCCCACGCGGCGGAGCCGTACGCCGATCCGGCCCCCGCGCCCCTGAGCGCATGGAGGTTCCCGGTGCCGACAGGGCACCGGGAGCCTCCACCGGCGTACCGGCGTCTACGCCTCCGGCAGCTTCTCCAGCTGCGCCCGGAGGCGCGCGATGTCCTCCTCCGCCTTGGCCAGACGGCCCCGGATCTTGTCGACCACGTGATCCGGTGCCTTCGAGAGGAACGCCTCGTTGCCGAGCTTCGCCGTGGCCTGGGCCTTCTCCTTCTCGGCGGCGGCGAGGTCCTTGGCGAGGCGCTTGCGCTCCGCGGCGACGTCGATCACGCCGGACAGGTCCAGCGCGACCTCGACGCCCGCGACCGGCAGGGTCGCCGTCGCGGTGAAGGACTCCCCCTCCGGCTGCAGGCGCAGCAGCTGGCGGACGGCCGGCTCGTGCGGGGCCAGCGCCGTGCCGTCGAGGGTCAGCCTGGCCGGGACGCGCTGTCCGGGCTGCAGCCCCTGGTCCGCGCGGAACCGCCGGACCTCCGTGATCACCGACTGCAGCGTCTCGATCTCCCGCTCGGCATCCGCGTCCCGGAAGCCGCTGTCGGCCGGCCAGTCGGCGATGACCACCGACTCGCCACCGGTGAGCGTCGTCCACAGCGTCTCCGTGACGAACGGGACCACCGGGTGCAGCAGCCGCAGGGTGACGTCGAGGACCTCGCCGAGGACCCGCTTGCTGACCTCGGCCGGCGCGCCGCCCGCCTGGAACGTCGTCTTGGACAGCTCGACGTACCAGTCGAAGACCTCGTCCCACGCGAAGTGGAACAGCGCGTCGGACAGCTTCGCGAACTGGTAGTCCTCGTAGAACGCGTCGACTTCCGCGACGGTCGAGTTGAGGCGGGACAGGATCCAGCGGTCGGTCGGCGACATCTGCGAGGCGTCCGGCAGCGGGCCGTCCACCGTCGCGCCGTTCATCAGCGCGAAACGCGTCGCGTTCCAGATCTTGTTGGCGAAGTTGCGCGAGCCCTGGACCCAGTCCTCGCCGATCGGCACGTCGACGCCGGGGTTGGCACCGCGGGCGAGGGTGAAGCGCAGGGCGTCGGAGCCGTACTTGTCCATCCAGTCCAGCGGGTTGACCGCGTTGCCGAAGGACTTCGACATCTTCTTGCCGAACTGGTCGCGGACCATGCCGTGCAGGGCGATGGTGTGGAACGGCGGGGTGCCGTCCATCGCGTACAGGCCGAACATCATCATCCGGGCGACCCAGAAGAAGAGGATGTCGTAGCCGGTGACCAGGACGGAGTTCGGGTAGAACTTCGCGAGCGACTCGGTCTGTTCGGGCCAGCCGAGCGTGGAGAACGGCCACAGGCCGGAGGAGAACCAGGTGTCGAGGACGTCGGTGTCCTGGTGCCAGCCCTCGCCGGCCGGAGCCTCGTCGTCCGGGCCGACGCAGACGACCTCGCCGTTCGGCCCGTACCAGACGGGGATGCGGTGGCCCCACCACAACTGCCGCGAGATGCACCAGTCGTGGAGGTTGTCGACCCAGTCGAAGTACCGCTTCTCCATCTCCTGCGGATGGATCTTGACGCGGCCGTCGCGGACGGCGTCGCCGGCCGCCTTCGCCAGCGGGCCGACCTTGACCCACCACTGCATGGACAGCCGCGGCTCGACGGTGGTACTGCAGCGCGAGCAGTGGCCGACCGAGTGGACGTACGGCCGCTTCTCGGCGACGATCCGGCCCTCGGCGCGCAGCGCGGCGACGATGGCGGAGCGGGCCTCGAGCCGGTCCAGGCCCTGGAAGGGGCCGTGGGCGGTGATGACGGCGTGCTCGTCCATCACGGTGAGGGACGGCAGGCCGTGCCGTCGGCCGATCTCGAAGTCGTTCGGGTCGTGCGCCGGGGTGACCTTGACGGCACCCGTACCGAACTCGGGGTCGACGTGCTCGTCGGCGACGACCGGGATGGAGCGGTCGGTCAGCGGCAGCTTGACGAGCTTGCCGACGAGGTGCCTGTAGCGCTCGTCCCCGGGGTGGACGGCGACGGCCGTGTCACCGAGCATCGTCTCCGCGCGGGTGGTGGCGACGACGATCGTCTCGTCCCCGTCGCCGTACTTCATGGAGACGAGCTCGCCGTCGTCGTCCTGGTAGTTGACCTCGATGTCGGAGATCGCGGTCAGGCAGCGCGGGCACCAGTTGATGATGCGCTCGGCGCGGTAGATCAGCTCGTCGTCGTAGAGCCGCTTGAAGATGGTCTGGACGGCCTGGGAGAGGCCCTCGTCCATCGTGAAGCGCTCACGCGACCAGGCGACGCCGTCGCCGAGGCGGCGCATCTGGCCGGAGATCTGCCCGCCGGACTCGCCCTTCCACTGCCAGACCCGCTCGACGAACGCCTCACGGCCGAGGTCGTGGCGGGACTTGCCCTCCTTGGCGAGCTCCCGCTCGACGACGTTCTGCGTGGCGATGCCGGCGTGGTCCATGCCGGGCTGCCACAGCGTCTCGAAGCCCTGCATGCGCTTGCGGCGGGTCAGGGCGTCGATGAGCGTGTGCTCGAACGCGTGCCCGAGGTGCAGGCTTCCCGTGACGTTCGGCGGGGGGATGACGACGGTGAAGGGCGGCTTGTCGCTCGCCGCGTCCGCCTCGAAGTAACCGCGCTCTACCCAGCGCTCGTACAGCGGCCCCTCTACATCGGCCGGCGCGTACTGGGTCGGCAGTTCGGTCGTGGGCGCTGGTGGCTCCTGCTGAGCGTTCTCGGTCACGGGGCTCAGTTTAGAGGCGTCACGGGCCTGTCCCGAAACGCGTTTCCTTTGTAACGGTGCGACCCCCGCCTGCCTGAACGTCTCACTCCTGAGTCAGGATGTCAGCAACGTATAAGCATCTGGAGGGGAACCCAGAAATGAGCTACAACCAGCCGGGCCCGTACGGCGGGCAGCCCCAGCAGCCCGGGCCGTACGGCCAGCCGGGTCCTTACGGCCAGCAGCCGCAGGCCCCGCAGCCCGGCTACGGCTACCCCCAGCAGGCCCCGCCGCCCGGCCAGCCCGGCTACGGCTACCCGCAGCAGCCCGGCCAGCCGGGCGTCCCGCCGCAGCAGCCCCCGTACGGCCAGCAGCCCCCGTACGGCCAGCCCCAGTACGGCATGCCGCCCCAGCCTCCGGCGTCCGGTGGCGGCGGCAGGAAGGCCGGGATCATCATCGGCGCGGTGGCGGTCGTGGCGGCCATCGGCGTGGGCGCGTACTTCGTGATCGGCGGGGGCGGCGGCGCGGGCGGCCTGGAGGACGACGGGGCGCACAAGCTGTCGACGCCGGAGACGGTGATCGGCGAGTACAAGCGGGTGGGCGAGGGCAACCAGGCCAGCGACTCCGACACCGCGAAGGACATGGAGAAGAGCGGGGTCAAGAACGGTACGGCCGTCGTCGGACAGTGGTCGACCGCCGACTTCGGCGGCTACGACCCCGAGGACCCCTCCACCATTCCCGACCAGGCCGAACTGCTGACCGCCAAGGGCATGACGATGGTGGGCGGTTACGGCGAGATCGCCGACCCCCAGATCGTCCTGGACAAGTTCTTCGCCAACATCCAGAAGGAAGTCAAGGAGAGCTCGACCAGTGACACCGGCGGCATGCAGAACGCGGAGCTGATCGGCGACCCCGAGGAGGTCGAGATCGACGGCGCGGTCGCCAAGTGCCAGTCGACCAAGAGCACCAACGCGCTGACCAAGAAGGAGTCGACCGACTGGTTCTGCGCCTGGGCCGACTACAGCACGGTCGCCATGGTCTCCCCCGGCGACAACAACGGCACGGGCGTCGGCAAGGACACCGCGGTGGACCTGACCACCAAGCTCCGCGAGCAGATCCGCGTCAAGGCCTGAGACGTACACACGCGGAAGGGGCCCCGGTCGCATCGACCGGGGCCCCTTCCGCGTGTCCTCCGTGTGGCTGCTACGCCGTCTTCTGCTCCCCGGAGCCCCGGCCGCGGGCGTCGCGCGGGATCAGGGTCGGGTTGACGTTGGAGAGGACCACGTCGGCCGTGATGACCACGCGGGCGACGTCCTTGCGGGACGGGACCTCGTACATCACGCCCTGGAGGACTTCCTCCATGATGGCGCGCAGGCCGCGGGCTCCGGTCTGGCGGAGGATGGCCTGGTCGGCGATGGCCTCCAGGGCCTCGCGCTCGAAGTCCAGCTCCACACCGTCGAGTTCGAAGAGGCGCTGGTACTGCTTCACCAGCGCGTTGCGCGGCTCGACCAGGATCTGGAGGAGGGCCTCGCGGTCGAGGTTGTGGACCGAGGTGATGACGGGGAGGCGGCCGATGAACTCGGGGATCATGCCGAACTTGACCAGGTCCTCCGGCATGACCTCCTCGAACTGGTCCTTGGACTCCATCTCCCGCTTGGAGCGGATCGTCGCGCCGAAGCCGATGCCCTTGGCGCCGGCCCGGCCCTCGATGATCTTCTCCAGTCCGGAGAAGGCACCGCCCACGATGAACAGCACGTTCGTCGTGTCGATCTGGATGAACTCCTGGTGCGGGTGCTTGCGGCCGCCCTGCGGCGGGACGGACGCCGTGGTGCCCTCGAGGATCTTCAGCAGGGCCTGCTGGACGCCCTCACCGCTGACGTCACGGGTGATCGACGGGTTTTCACTCTTGCGGGCGACCTTGTCGATCTCGTCGATGTAGATGATCCCGGTCTCGGCCTTCTTGACGTCGTAGTCGGCCGCCTGGATCAGCTTCAGCAGGATGTTCTCGACGTCCTCGCCGACGTATCCCGCCTCCGTGAGCGCCGTGGCGTCGGCGATCGCGAACGGGACGTTCAGCATGCGGGCCAGGGTCTGGGCCAGCAGGGTCTTGCCGGAGCCCGTGGGGCCCAGCAGGAGGATGTTGGACTTCGCCAGCTCGATGGCGTCCTCACGGCCCTGGGCGCCGCCGTTCTCGCCGGCCTGGACGCGCTTGTAGTGGTTGTACACGGCGACGGAGAGGGCCTTCTTGGCCGACTCCTGCCCCACCACGTACCCCTCGAGGAACTCGTAGATCTCGCGGGGCTTGGGCAGTTCCTCCCAGCGGACCTCGCTGGTCTCGGCGAGCTCTTCCTCGATGATCTCGTTGCAGAGATCGATGCACTCGTCGCAGATGTACACACCGGGCCCTGCGATGAGCTTCTTGACCTGCTTCTGGCTCTTGCCGCAGAACGAGCACTTGAGCAGATCGCCGCCGTCACCGATGCGTGCCACGGTGTGCTTCCCCTTCGCCTGGGAGTCGCCTGGACGTCAACGTCCGGCGGCTCCTGGTGCTGCCTTATGTCCGACGGTACCTTGCCGAGCCCCTCGTTCGGGCCCCCCTTGGCACGGTTCACTTTGACGTGGACCGTGCCAAACCGTGCCAAGGGGCGGCAGACGTTACACCCCCACCTCGCGTCAGCGCAGGCTGGAGTTGTCCATCTTCCGGGTGGTGATGATCTGGTCGATCAGGCCGTACTCCAGCGCGTCCTCGGCCGTGAGGATCTTGTCGCGCTCGATGTCCTCGCGGATCTTGTCGAGCGGCCGGGTGGAGTGCTTGGCCAGCATCTCCTCCAGCTGGCTCCGCATCCGGAGGATCTCGTTGGCGGCGATCTCCAGGTCGGAGACCTGACCGCGGCCGGTCTCGCTGTACGGCTGGTGGATCAGCACGCGCGCGTTCGGCAGCGCCATGCGCTTGCCGGGCGTACCGGCGGCCAGCAGGACGGCGGCGGCGGAGGCCGCCTGGCCCATGCAGACCGTCTGGACGTCCGGCTTCACGTACTGCATCGTGTCGTAGATCGCCGTGAGCGCGGTGAAGGAGCCGCCGGGGCTGTTGATGTAGACCGAGATGTCACGGTCGGGGTCCATCGACTCCAGGCACAGCAGCTGCGCCATGACGTCGTTGGCGGAGGCGTCGTCGATCTGGACGCCGAGGAAGATCACCCGCTCCTCGAAGAGCTTCGCGTACGGGTCGTACTCGCGGATGCCCTGGGAGGTGCGCTCGACGAAGCGCGGGATGACGTAGCGGGACTCGGCCGAGGGGCCGGTGTACCGGGCCTCGGAGGCGGCGGGCGTGCGGTCGTACAGGCCGCTGCCGGGGAAGCTGTTCACGGTGTCTCCTGAAAGGGGCTGAGGCGGTCGGCTGGGGCTGCTGGGGCTGTTCGCCGGGCCCCTGGGGGCCCGGGGGCGTCCACGGGGCCACAAGGGCTCCGTGAGGCCGCTCAGGCCCCGGTGCCGCCGCCGCCCGGCATACCGGCGGCCGTGGGGATCACGTCGTCGATGAGGCCGTACTCCTTGGCCTCGAAGGCGTCGAACCAGCGGTCGCGGTCGGAGTCGCGGGTGATCTGCTCGACCGACTGGCCCGTGTGCTGGGACGTCAGCTCGGCCATGCGCTTCTTGGTGTGCAGCAGCCGCTCGGCGTGGATCTTGATGTCCGAGGCCGAGCCGGCCAGGCCGGCGGACGGCTGGTGGATCAGGATCTCGGCGTTCGGCAGCGCGAAGCGCTTGCCGGGGGTGCCGGCGCTCAGCAGGAACTGGCCCATGGAGGCCGCCAGGCCCATCGCGATCGTCACCACGTCGTTCTTGATGAACTGCATGGTGTCGTAGATCGCCATGCCGGCCGTGATGGAGCCGCCGGGGCTGTTGATGTACAGGTAGATGTCCTTGTCCGGGTCGGCGGCAAGGAGCAGCAGCTGTGCGGTGATCTTGTTGGCAATGTCGTCGTCGACCGGCTGGCCGAGGAAGATGATCCGCTCGCCGAGCAGCCGGTTGTAGACCTGGTCGCCGAGGCCACCACCGATGGAGGGCTCGCCGGCGGCTGAGGGCATCAGATTCGTCACGTATCCACCTGCTCGTCTTACGACGGCGCCGGGCCGTCTCACGTTTCCCTGCGGGGGGCCTCCGGCGGTCTCGCCGTGGTTTCCTGGCCCCGTATTCATGGACCCTAACGCGGTGGCTCCGCCGGGGAATCCCGGTAACCGGGGTGTTCGCCGGGGGCGTAGAAGGGGTGTACTCCGCGGTGTGCTCCTCGGGGAGCGCCGTTCGCCTTCCCGGCGGGGCCCCGGTCCGCGGCCGGCCGCGGCCCGTGAGGGCCGGTCGCGCCCGCACGGCGGGGCCCCGGTCCCCGGGCGGCCGCGGACCGTGAGGACCGGTCGCGCCCACGCGGCGGGGCCGCACGCCGGTACCGTCCCGCGCCCCTGGGCCGGCCGCCCCGCGAGCCGGACAGCAGGGCCCCGGGGTGTGCACACCCCGGGGCCCTGCTGATCACGTCGGAGGTGACGCGAGGGTCAGCCCTCGGTCTTCTCCTCGGCGGGGGCCTCGGTGGCCTCGGCCTCGGTCGACTCGGCGGTCTCCGCCTCGTCCTCTTCCTCGTCCTCGAGGTCGACGACCTCGCCGTTGGTGTCCTTGACCGTGGCCTTCTCGACCACGGCGGCCAGGGCCTTGCCGCGGGCGACCTCGCCGACGAGGAGCGGGACCTGGCCCTGCTCGACGACGGCCTGGGCGAACTGGTCGGGGGACATGCCGGAGGAGGCGGCGCGCCGCATGAGGTGCTCGGTGAGCTCCTCCTGGTTGACGTTCAGCTTCTCCTGCTTGACGAGCTCGTCGAGCACGAACTGGGTCTTGATGCCCTTGACCGCGGCCTCGCGGGTCTCGGTCTCGAACTCCTCCTCGGTCTTGCCCTGGATCTCCAGGTACTTCGCGAGGTCGAGGCCCATCTGGCCGAGCTGGTGGTGCTCGAGGTTGTGCTTGCGGGTGTTGATCTCGTCCTCGAGCAGCTTCTCGGGGACCGGGACCTCGACCAGCTCGAGCAGCTTCTCCAGGACGCGCTCCTGGGCCTGCGTGGCCTGGTCGTACTGCTTCATGTTCTCCAGGCGCTTGCGGCTGTCCGCCTTGAGCTCCTCGAGGGTGTCGAACTCGGACGCGAGCTGGGCGAACTCGTCGTCCAGCTCCGGCAGCTCGCGGGCGGCGACCTGGGAGACCTTGACGGTGACCTCGGCCTCCTTGCCGGCCGCCGAGCCGCCCTTGAGCTCGGAGGTGAAGGTGGCCTCGCCACCGGCCTCCACGCCCTTCACGGCGTCGTCGATGCCGTCCAGCAGCTCGCCGGAGCCGATGGTGTACGACACGCCGCTCGCGATGCCGTCCTCGAGGACCTCGCCGTCGACCTTGGCCTCCAGGTCGAGGGTGACGACGTCGCCGTCCTCGGCGGCGCGCTCCACCGGGGAGGTGGAGGCGAAGCGCTCGCGGAGCTGCTCGACCGACTTCTCGACGTCCTCGTCGGTGACCTCGACGGCGTCGACCTCGACCTCGATGCCGGAGTAGTCCGGGATCTCGATGGCCGGGCGGATGTCGACCTCGGCGGTGAAGTTCAGCGTCTCGCCGTCCTTCAGCTCCGTGATGTCGACCTCGGGCTGGCCCAGCGGGTTCAGCTCCGCCTCGTTGACCGCGTCGGTGTAGAACTTCGGGAGGGCGTCGTTGACGGCCTCCTCCAGCACCGCACCGCGGCCGAAGCGCTGGTCGATGACCCGGGCCGGGACCTTGCCCTTGCGGAAGCCCTTCACCGTGACCTGCTGGTTGATCTTCTTGTACGCCGCGTCGAGGCTGTCCTTGAGCTCCTCGAAGGGCACCTCGACAGTGAGCCGAACCCGGGTCGGGTTCAGGGTCTCCACGGCGCTCTTCACGGTTCGGTCTCCTTGTGGCTGACTTCTCGGGTTCTGCCGGGACCAGAACGGTCCGGCCGATTCGCCGCCCGGAGGACTTCAGAGACACACAGGGCGTGCAGCTTGCATAGTAACGGCAGCGGGTACGGCACCCAAAAGGCGATCACCGGTACGTGAAGCAGGTGGCTGGTCGGGGTGGCGGGATTTGAACCCACGGCCTTCCGCTCCCAAAGCGGACGCGCTACCAAGCTGCGCCACACCCCGTCTGGTGCGACACGTAGGGTACATGCACCCGCGCGAAACGGTCGCCGCATTTCGCGGGCGCGGCGCGACGCCGGGGGGGGCGGACCGGAAACGGGGTGTGCGACGAGGGCGTACAACCCGCTACGATGCCTGTCAGTGCCGCGGCCACCGAAGCGCGGCGCGCTCGTGCGGGCGTAGCTCAATGGTAGAGCCCTAGTCTTCCAAACTAGCTACGCGGGTTCGATTCCCGTCGCCCGCTCCATACGGCTCAGGGCCAGGTCAGAGGATCATTCCTCCGCCTGGCCCTGATCGCTTTCCGGGGTCCCGATCAGTCGGTCGTGTCCCCGGCGTGCCCCTTGGGCTTTCGATCTTTCTTCTTGCCCTTCCGATTCTTCTTCCGGCCCTTGTCGACAAGACCGGACACGGCGTCGGCGATCAGCCGGTCCCGCTCTGCGCTGGCGTGCTGGTAGATCAGCGCGGCGCGGGCGGTGCTGTGGCCCATGCGTGCCATCAGCTCACGTGTGCTCGCGCCGGTCGACGCGGCGAGCGTGTTGCCAGTGTGCCGAAGATCATGGAAGTGCAGGCCCTTGACGCCGGCGTCACCGCACGCGGTGCGCCACAGCCGGTTGAAGTGGTTCCGGCGAGGCGTCGCCCCCTTTGCACCGATGAAAACCCGGCCGTCCGCACCCGGCTCGGCATACCGCTTCAGGTGCTCGCGGATGTCGGGGACGATCGCGGTGGGGATGGACACCGTGCGCTTACCGGCTGCGCTCTTGGGGGCCTTGATCTCGCGTTGCCCGTTGTTGAGTTCGGCGACCGACCGGCGGACGCGCACGGCGCCGTGGTCCAGGTCGACATCCCGGCGGTGCAGGCCGATCAGTTCGCCCCAGCGAAGACCGAGGAACCCAGCCATGAGAACGAGTGCCCGGTAGCGCGGCTGGATGGCGTCGGCGAGGTCGTACACCTCCTGCACGGTGGCGGTGGGCCGCTCCGGGGTGTGCACCACGCTTGCGCCTTTGATCGTGCACGGGTTGCGTCGGATCATCTGGTCAGCGACAGCAGTGTGCAGGATGGCGCGAAGCAGGGCGTACGCCTTAGCTACGGTCGTAGGACCGGTGCCGGCAGAGAGCTTGTCGGCACGCCAGCGGCGCACGAGCGGGGGCGAGATGTCCGCGACGTTGACCACGCCGAAGGTGGGTTCGAGGTGATGCCGCAGCAGCGAACCGTAGAGCTGACGAGTGGTGGCGGTCAGCTCCCGTTCCTCGATCCAGGCTGCGGCGTACGGGCCGAACTCCACCTTCCCCGCATCGGGGTCGTGCCAGTCGCCGCGCCGCATCTCGGTCTGTTTGTCGGCGAGCCAGGCATCCGCGTCCTTCTTCGTACGGAAGGTCTCCGGGGCAGGCCGCAACATGCCGTCCGGGCCAACGTAGCGAGCCTGGTAACGGCCGGACGGGAGCTTGCGGACCCGCCCGAACTGGCGGCGCCTCCCGGCCATCAGGCAGCCACCCCGTGAAGAGTGTTGCCACGCCGGCGAGGCTGCACCGTGTTCGCGTCGATCAGCGCACGTACGGCGCTCTCACGGATGCGAACGTGTCGCCCCACCTTCACGTACTCGATACGCCGTTCCTCGATCAGCCGCCGAGGGAAACGCTCCGTTGTTCCCAGCAGTTCGGCAACCTGCGCCACGGTCAGCAGTCGATCCATGTTCAGTCCTCCCCTTGGGTGTCGAGGTCTTGCAGGGCCTCGCGGGCGGTTTCGCGGTTGTGCTGGATGTCCCGGCGGATGTTGGCGGCAAGCCAGGATTCGCCGGGGGTGTGGCCGTGGCCGGCGTAGGTCCAGTGGGCGAGGGTCAGGGTGGTTGCCTTCTCGTCGTCGGGGTCGGGCAGGCCGAGGGCGGCGCGTTGCTGGGCGGCGCGGTAGTCGGCGCGGACCTGGCGCAGGGCACCGAGGGTGGTGGAGTAGCGGCGAGACTTGGTGGAGAAGTGGCCGCGGAAGCCGAGCATGTGTGCCCAGTCGCGGAGCTTGCGGTCCGGGTAGAGCGCGTGGAGGTCGAGGCATGCGGCGATGAGCCGGGCGGGGTGGTCCGGCACGCTGAGCAGGGCGAGGGCTTCTTTGTTGCCGATGCGGCGGTCGACGGTGCCGGTGGTTTCGGCGGCTTTGGTGGCGTACTTGGCGACGTAGGAGGCGACGGCCTGTTCGGTGATCTCCTCGCCGTCGCCGAAGGCCCGGATGGTGCGGACGTCGAGCTGGGTGCCCCAGCGCAGGACGCGGGCGGGCTGGTCGCCGGCGGCGGGGACCTCGACTTCCACGCGGGCGGCGGCGGCCCGGATGGCGTCGGTGAGCAGGTCGACAGTGGCCCAGGACGGGGGCGGATCGTCGGGCCCGGCCGGTCCGTCGAAGCGGATCACGGCATGGAAGTGCACCGCGCCGCGCTTCTGGTACTCGGCGACCTTGCCGAAGGAGACCCGGGAGGCTTCATGGGCAGCCTTCTGCGTGAGTCCGGCCCGCTTGGCGATCTGGCGGCGCAGGTAGATCGTGAAGTAGCGCCACAGCTCGGAGGCGTGGTTGTTCCACAACACCGCGTCCGCGTAGTCGTACGCCTCCGGGTCGAGCGGGGTGCCCAGCTCGGGAGCGTCCTCACCATGACGGGTGCCGCAGCGGCACGGCCGGTTACCGGGCCGGTTGTGGACCGGGCCGAACGAGGGCGCAGTGAGGGTGGCGAACACCCGCGGGTGTTCGCGGATCGTGTCCGGGGTGCCCTTGGCCGGGTCGCCGACGAGGCCGGCGCGGATCAGGTGGTAGGTGTCCCCGGCGTAGGTCCAGGCGCAGGCCGGGCAGCGCGAGGCCCGGCGGTTGCCGCAGGCGACGCGGAGCCGGCCGCCGGGTTCGGTGTCGGTCGAGTACGCGTGCAGCACGTGTCCGGTGGCAGCGTCGCGGGTGACGGTCGAGCCCATCAGGTGGATGGGGTCGGAGCAGCCACCGGTACGGCGGATCTGGTCTTGGAGGCGGTCGAAGCCGGTGGACCCGGCCAGCCTCAGCACGTCGGCGAGGGTGGCCGGGTCCAGGCCCGCCGCGGTGGCGGCGTTGGTCACGCGTCGTCCTCCTTGGCGGGGTGACGGTCGATCCAGTCCTCCGCGCACACCTTGTGGACGGGCTTGCCCCGGTCGGAGCGCAGCGGAGTGGGCTTGGTGCAGATCACGCACGGCTTGTCGCCGGTGTGGTCGAAGTGCTCGGGCGAGCGCCAGTCGAGGAGGGCCACGGCGGTCACCTCCCCGTCCGGGCCAGAGCGGCGGGGGCGGTGTGGCCGGTGCCCTTGCAGGCCGGGCAGGTGACGCGGAGGGTGGCGCGGGTACCGTCGGCATGGCGGGTGCCGGTGGTGATCGCGGCGGTGGCGAAGCCGTCGCAGTCGCGGCAGACGCGCGTGTTCCGGGCGTGCTGGGGCATGATGAGGTTTCCCTTTCGGGTCCGTTGGATCTGGAAGTGGTGGAGCCGTCCGGGGCGGCGGTTCTTTGGCGAGAGAGCCGCCCCGGAGGGCGTTAGCGGCGGCGGTTGCGGCGCGTGGAGTAGGCCGGCGGAATCGCGTCGTAGGAGTCGCGGCCCTGCTCGAACGAAGTGCGGTCGCCTTCGCTCAGACCGGACTCACCGATCTGCCGGGTGATGCGCTTGACGGTCTTGCGGTCGCCGTGGCGCCGGGCGATGGCGTATTCACGGCCCAGCTCGGTTATCTCCGGGTTGGCCGGGGTGTCGTTGCTCTTGCGGCTGAAGAAGCCCATGTCACTTGCCCTTCCTGGTCTTGGACGTGCGATTGATCGCATAGCTGAGTCCGCCGGTGGCCGACAGGACCGCGACGGCAGCACCGGCGACGACCTGGACGACGAAGGCGACCACCAGCAGCACCGCGACGGACCCGGCGGTGACGACCAGGGCCAGGACGATGGGCCCCCGGTAGGAGCGCGGCGCCTCTTGGACGATCACGACGCGGCGCACGTCGGTGCCGGGCGGGATCTGCCGGTAGAGGTCGGCGGGGATGTGACCGGCGCGAAGCTGGTCTTCGGGGAGCTGCATGGTGGTGTCCTCCTCTCAGGTGCAGCGGTGGGTACGGGCGGCGAGTTCGGCCGCCGAGCGGTCGCGGTGCTCGGTGGAGAAGCCGCAGTTCGGGGCGGTGCAGGCGGCGGTGTGCCGGGTCTGGCCCCGGCCGTTGTTGAACGTGCCGACCCTTACGGGGCCGATGCGGATCACGTCGTAAAAGCGGTTCGGGCGCACGAGGGGTCACCTCCTTTCAGGCGAGTTGGGCGACGATCGCGCCGGCGAGGTCTTCCGGGATGCCGAGGCGGGCGCGCAGGGTGGCGGTGTCGATGTCGGTTCCGGTGCGGGTGCGGTGCTCGGTGGCGACCTTGCGTGCGTGGTCGACCAGCGCGGGCGGCACCGCGGGGGTCGGTGCTTCCGGCAGGGCCGGGGCGGGCTCCGGTGTGGTGATCTCCGGGGCCGGTTCGGGTGTCTTGGGGCGGTCGACGACCGGCACGGGAGCAGGCACGGGGGCCGGGTCCGGTGTGCGGTCGGTGGGTTGGTGGACCAGGAGGGTGCCGCCGAGGAAAGCCAGTGCAGGCCAGCCAGCGACGAGGATGCGCAGCCAGGCTGGAACGTGGTCGAGGTCGAGGAGGCCGGCGGTCACGACGTTCGCGCCGAGGGATGCGACCAGGGCGATGACGAACCATGTCCAGGCCGAGCGGTCTCGGCGCGCGGTGCGCAGTCGGCGCCAGGCGGCGACCAAGAGCAGATCGACGGAGACGGGATAGGCCCATGCCTTCCAGCCGGACTGTCCGGCCGCTTCGGCAAGGTCGTGCAGGTGGGCGAAGGACAGGGCACCGGCGATCACGGCCTGAATGAGCACGGCGTCGATGCGGATCGAGCGGAACACGGTCTCCACCTCCCTTCGCGGGGATCGGGCCGGGGCGGGGTCCAGGTGTCCGGCCGCCGCCCCGGCGGGTTCAGTCGTCGGCAGGAATCTCGCCAGCGCCGAAGCAGCCCAGGCACATACCGGCTTGCTGGCCGACCGTCCTGCGCTTGCGTCCGACGCGGACAGGCCGGGAGACTTCACCCGAGCCCTTGCAGGACGGACACGGCTTGGTTTTGGGCTTGGTGGGCTTGCGCGCGGTCATGGCGGTCACCAGGCCCAAGGGGAGTCGGAGGTGTCCTCCGGTTCCTCGTCCTGGTAGTCGTCCATGACGTCCGGCGAGTTGTTCCAGGCGGAGAGCAAGGCCGACTCCAGCGGATCCACCGGACGGGGGTCGGGCTCCGGGAACGGGATGATCGTCATTGCGATCTCTCCTTTCGGTTTTCGGCATGGCTCGGGTAGGGACCTGGCGTGCAGCGGTCACGCCGACCGGGTGAGCAGGAGGGGGCTAGATGCCGGCGGGCTCGGCAGCCGTATCGGCGCAGAGGGCCGGGCGGAACGGGGCCAGGAACGGCAGGTCGGGGGCCAAGTGGGCGAACTCGCGGCAGACCGCCGCCGCCTGAGCCGGGCTGGTCTCGGGGGTGCGGATGCGCGACCAGTAGCCGGAGGCGTCGCCGGCGACCGCGACACCGGGACGGTCGGCCCGGATGCCGGTCACGGAGACCACGGCGTCCGGGGCGATGTCGCCCAACCCCATCTCGGCGGTCTGTTTGTCGTTGACGCGGTGGACGACCCGGCCGGTGAGCTGGGCCCGCAGGGCGGTCGCGCCCCTGCCCAGGTCGGAGCCGAACCGCTGCCCGCACGCCTCCAGGAAGATGCCGACCGCGCGGGCCATCTGGCCGAGTCGGACCAGTTGCATGACCGTGTGATCGCGGGCGGTTTCCTCCTTCTTGGAGGTCACCAGGAACAGCTCCGCCACCTCGTCGATCAGCACGACCAGCGGCGCCGGCCGTACCTTCGCGGGCAGCTCCCACAGGTCCGAGACGCCGTGCAGGGCGAGCAGGTCGAAGCGCTCTTCCATCTCTGCCACCAGGGCATCGACCAGGTGCCCGGCGCTCTCGCGGTCGGTGGCCAGCGCCGACAGACGCGGCGCGTACCGGGACTGCTCGACCCCGCGCTTGCAGTCGATACCGACCAGGCCCACCGGCAGCCGGGCAAGGCCCTGGATCAGGTTGCGCTGGTACATCGACTTGCCGGACTGGTTCGCGCCCAGGGTCAGGGCGTGCGGGATCTTGCGGTAGTCCCGCTCGAAGACCGTGCCGTCCTCCCGCAGCGCCACCGGGACGACCAGGTCACGGGGCACGGCACGGCGCGGCATCCGGACCCGGCCGAGCACGTCATAGCCGGTCATGCGCAGTTCCACGAACCCCGGCTTGGACTCCACCACGGTCACCGACTGCACACCCCAGGCGTGCCGCAGGCGCTGCGAGGAAGCGGCGAGGTCGGCCGGCTCCAGCCCCGCGGGCAGCCGCAGCGAGATGCGCAGCCCGGTCGAGGTCGGACGCACCCGGCGCACCTTCGGCGGAACGGGCCGCACCTCACGGCGGGCCACGTTGCGCGTCATGAACGCCCGCAGGGCGGACGGCTGCACCGTCAGACCGCACACGTCCATCGTCGCCGCGTAGGAGAAGGTGAACCGGCCCCAGGTGACCGGCATCCCGACCAGCGACCAGTACACGCGCGGAGCGCGGACCTTCGCATAACCGAGACCGCCGGCCCCTGCTAAGGCTCCCGTGGCCTCCAGCCACATCGACAGGTCAGCCATGGTCAGGCCACCTGGGTGATTGCGACCGCGCGGAACGAGATCCCGTGCCGCTTCTGGCCGTTGAACTCGTTCTCCCAGTCCCGCGCCCTCAGCCCGACGACCCGCACCGGCATGCCCGGCGCCAGCCCCTCCGGGTAACCCGTCTCCGGGATGGTCACCTGGTAGAGGTTGCCCTCTCCCTCGTCCGAGACCAGCAGGCCCACGGTCGACAGCGCCGCACCGGTCTCCCGGTCCATGGCCCGCTCACCGGTCTTCTTGTTCGCCATCTTGGGTTCCGGCGCGGTCGCCACGAACACCACGGCGGTCGAAGTGTCAATCTTGAAGGACGGCATTATGGAGCCTCCCCTTGTGGGATCAGCCCCGGGCTGCGTTGTGATCTTGGCGGACGCACGTAGCCCGGGGTGCCTTGTTTTCCGACACCATCGAAGCTACTCGCAGTAAAACTGCGAGTCAACAGGAAAGCTGCGACTAGCAGTAGAAGTCTGCCTCTGGGAGACTGAACGCGACAAGAAGGAGGAGAGATGGCCAACTATGGGCTTTTTGTTCGCTTCACTCTTCGCGAGGGTGCAGGCGAGGCGTTCGACGCGCTGATCCGGGAGACCGCAGCGGGCATACAGGCTCACGAGCCCGGCACACTCGTGTACGCGTGCCACGAGGTCGAGGGCGCGCCCAATGAGCGGATCTTCTTTGAGCTGTACGCCGACCGCGAGGCGTTCGAGGAGCACGAGCGTCAGCCCCACACGCGCCGCTTCCTCGCGGAGCGCACCAAGTACGTCGAGAAGACCGAGGTCGACCGGCTTCAGCCGTACGCCGGCAAGTACCCGACCGGAGCAGGGGCATGACGGGCACCGACACCAAGGCGCTCGGCCAGCGGATCAAGGAGCTACGCCGCGCCGCAGGCATGTCACAAAGCGACCTTGCCGCCGCTATGGGGCGCTCGGAAAGCTGGGTATCGCAGGTCGAAAGGGGCGTGCAGCCCGTTGAAAGGCTGTCGATCCTTCAGGCTCTCGCCGACGCGCTCAACGTATCCGTGCGCGAAGTGCGACCAGATGCCGCGCCGGCTGAGCCGACCCAGCCCGAAGAACTCGACAGGAGCAACGACCTTGAAGGGCTGCGCGTCGCCCTCACAGGGCACCCAGCCTTGGGCAGTCTGTTCGAGGAGTCGCCGGGCGAACCGGTTCCCTCCCTTCCCGACTTCCGTCAGCGCGTGGAGGAGGCTTGGACCCTCGCGCACGCTTCGAGCTACGCGGCTCTGAGTGAGCACCTTGCCCAGTTGCTGCCGAGCATCGAGGCGGCGGTACGTCACGCGCCGGAGAGCGATCGCACGGAACTTCACTCCCTCCGTGCCAAGGCGTACCAGGTGGCAGCAGCGAGCTTCACCCGGCAGGACCAGGCCGACGCGGCATGGGTCGCGGCCGATCGGGCGCTACAGGCGGCCGAGCTTGCCGGACAGCCGATGGAGGTTGTCGCGAGCCTGTTCCGCATGGCGCACGCGTTCATGCGGCAACAGCACATGGAGCAGGCCGAGCAGGCAGCGAAGTCCGCCGTGGCAGTCATGGCGCCCAGGGCGGAGGCCCCCGGGTGCCCACCAGAGGAGCTGTCGCTGTTGGGCGCTATGAACCTCGTTCTCTCGGTGATCAACGCGAGGGAGGGGAACCGGAGAGGGACTCACGAGCACATCGACCGGGCGCGCGAGATCGCGGCGCGCTTGGGTGAGGACCGCAACGACTTCGACACGGAGTTCGGTCCGACGAACGTCGAGATCCACGCGGTGAGTACGGCGGTCGAGTTGGGAGACGCGGGGCTTGCCCTGGAAGTGGCCCAGCAGGTCGACGCATCAGGTCTCTCACCGGAGCGGCAGTCACGTTTCCTCCTTGACGTGGCGCGAGCGCACGCGCAGCGGCGACACGTCGGCGAGGCCACAGCCGCACTCTTGGAATCCGAGGCTTTGGCACCGGAACAGGTCCACGATCACCACTTGGCCCGCGAGGTCATTCGCGATCTGGTCCAGCTCTCCGAACCACGTGTTCCTGAATCCCTCCGCGGATTGGCCGAGCGGAGCGCGGTCGGCTAGCCGATCTTGTTACAGATTTCTCTACCTCATCAAGCCCGGCTGCGCTCCGCTCCGCCGGCGCGCTTCCCGGCTCCGCTCCGGGCGCCGCTCCTGCCTTCGGCCCGCTCCGCCCGCGCTGCGCCGACGCGCGCCCACGTGGGTAGGGCCGGTGACCATGAGGTGATCACCGTAGGTCGGCAGCACCTCACAGCAGTGCCTCCGGCGGGGGATCGGCCGGCACCGGGATGGAGGGGGCACCGTCGCCGACTGCGGGCCCGTAGGGGTGTCTGTGGGGTGCTCCCATCCCGTCCACCGTCGACCCAGGCAGAGCCGAGCAGACGCGGCCCAGGGCGTCCAGGTCGTTCGTACAGTGGCGCGCTCCACCTGGACGCCCTGAACCACGCCCGCTCCACGGTGTGTGGGTCGACGGCGGACGGGATGGGAGCTGGGGTGAGTGGTGGGTTGAGGATGGTGGATGCGTGATCGCCAAATGAGGCCAAATAGCGACCTACTGGGATCCAGTCGGATTCGCTCACACTCAAGTGCATGGGGGCGATTCAGGATCGTGACCAGTTCGCATGTCATCACTGTGACAAAGTCGACCCAACCGTGCGCGAGCACGGACGGTTCAGCCTCATGGCGCGGCTCTGTGAGAGGTGCTGGAACACCCTCGCCAACGAGATGGCGGAAGCCGACGGAGCCACAGCCGCACCCCGACCCGATCCCGACGACGTGACGTGGATCGAGCCGCCAGTTTGCCCCGAATGTGGTGCCTTGATCCGCGTATACCCCACCAACTATGACCGATGGGTCAGCCTCGCCATGGTGGAGTTGCCCGCCAAGGACGTCCCAGAGGCCTTCCGGTGGCGTTTGACGAGGCTCCCGGACCACTCCCCCATCCCCACGGATATCGTGGCTGTACGGGTCCGTGGAATCGATCCGTTGCCGAGCGAACCCGTCGTTCCAGCCCACCGCATGATGTGTGTCCCCGAGCCGGGTGAGCCGCAGAGCACAGCGGAAAGCCTGGAGGGTGGTCCGTGTCTCTCACGTGCCCGATCAGGTGGCGGCCGGCGGGGAGTAGCGGGGAACACCGGAGAGTGAACCGAAAACCCGCAGGTCACTGACTCGCCAGGTCAGGCCCGATCCGCATACGCGATCTTCCAAACTAGCTACGCGGGTTCGATTCCCGTCGCCCGCTCCATACGGCTCAGGGCCAGGTCAGAGGATCATTCCTCCGCCTGGCCCTGATCGTTTTCCGGGGTCCGAACAGTCGGTCGTGCCTCCGGGCTTCCTGCGTGTCCTCAGCGGGTTCTTCGCGGTGCGCAGTGCGCAGTGGGCGGTGGGCGGTCCGGTCGTGGTGCCGGTGGCGCCGGTCGTGGTGTCGGGCGGACGGCCGGTCGGCCGGGCCGGGTGGTTCCCGGGCCGGCCCGGATCGTTTCCGCGCGGGGCGGGCGGGGTCAGAAGCTGATGGAGTTGATCATCTCGGCTATCGAGTCCAGGAATCGCTGGATGTCGTCGGCCATGCCGGTGGAGGCGAGGAAGAAGCCGAAGAGGACGGCGACGATCGCCGGCCCGGCCTTGATGGAGCCGCTTCTCATCAACACCACCAGGATGATCGCCAACAGCAGCACCACGGACAGTGAAATGGCCACAACTGATCACACCCTCGGTCGGTTCCGCTTCCCCGGCCCGGGCGACGCGACCCCGCGCACCCCGCCAGAACCATCGTGCCACCAACACGGCCGCCCTATGCGGCGGCTGACGCATCATCCGTCCCGGCGTGGCCGGACCCACCCCCGCGCGGCCGTCCGCACGGACCAACGGCGTTGTGTCGCAAGGCAATTCGAAAGAGCACCCGCGCAGGGAATTCAACCGGATCGTTTCCGTCTCCACACAACGCGTTCGCAGCTAATTCGAATTGTCTCCGCAGGTGCCCAAACAGGCCCCAGGGCGATACGGGAAAGACGTACCGAAGCTGGACATATCACCTGAGTCACCTGCTGGCCCTATGCGTGATTTAGTCCGGAACAATCATGACAAGGGCGGCCTGTGCGGCGACCAAATACCTTATGCGCACGGTGTGTCGACCATCACGCCGACCACGTCGCACACTTTCCCCGATCCGGGGTATCCGAGTCGAATACCAGGTACGACGTCGGGCGTTTTACGAAATGCCGCGGACAAGGCTAGGGTGCCTCAGATGTTCCACGCTGCCCCGTCCCCCGCAAGCGCAGCGAGCCCACCGATCGACTCCCCGAGTTCCCGCCGGGAGGGTCAGTGACGAACTCGCAGCGACCGTACGGCAACCGCAGAACGCCGCTCCCCCCGGCACAGTCACCGGCGCCCGGAGTGCCGAGCCCGCGCACGCGGAGCCGGCGCAGCGACCGGCCCGCACCGTCCGGCAGACAGCGCGACGCCTTCTTCGACAACGCCAAGTACCTGGCGATCGTGCTGGTGGCGGTCGGCCACGCCTGGGAGCCCCTCAAGGGCGACAGCCGGGTCCTGGAGGCGGCGTACACGGTCGTGTACTCGTTCCACATGCCGGCCTTCATCATCATCTCCGGCTTCTTCTCACGCAGTTTCGACATGCGGCCCGACCGGCTGCGCCGGCTGATCACCGGTGTCGCCGTGCCGTACATCGTGTTCGAGACCGCCTATCCCCTGTTCCGGCGGGTCGTCGACCACGCCCCGGAGCAGGAGATCAGCCTGCTCGACCCCTGGTACCTGACCTGGTTCCTGGTCGCGCTGTTCGTGTGGCGGCTGACCACGCCGATCTGGAACGCGGTGCGGCACCCGCTGCCGCTGGCCCTCGGCATCGCCGTGCTGGCCAGTGTCACCCCCGGGATCGGCGACGACCTCGACCTGCAGCGCGTGCTGCAGTTCCTGCCCTACTTCGTGCTCGGTCTGTGCATGAGGCCGGAGCACTTCCACCGGGTGCGGCGCCGGGCGGTGCGGATCGCGGCGGTGCCGGTGTTCGCGGCGGCGCTGGCCTTCGGCTGGTGGGCGGTGCCGCGGATGAACACCGCGTGGTTCTACCACCGTGACGCCGCGCAGGAGCTGGGCGCGCCGTGGTGGGCCGGCCCGGTCATGGTGCTCGCGATGTTCGGCTGCTCGCTGCTGCTGACCGCCTGCTTCTTCGCCTGGGTGCCGGGCCGCCACATGTGGTTCACGGCGCTCGGCGCGGGCACGCTGTACGGCTACCTGCTGCACGGCTTCGTGGTGAAGGCCGGCGACTACCAGGGCTGGTTCGAGCACTCCGTGCTGCACCGGCCGCTCGGCGAGATCGCCGTGAGCGTCCTGGCGGCGGCCCTGGTGACACTGCTGTGCACCGCCCCCGTGCGGCGGGTGTTCCGGTTCGTGATGGAGCCGAGGATGGACTGGGCGTTCAAGCGGGACCCCGCCGAAGTGGCCCGCGAACGCGAGCGGCAGGAGAAGAGGGAGACCCGCGAGAAGGTCTCCGCCTAGGAGTCTCCCTCCCCCGTCACGAGACCGAGAAGTACGCGCATCCGCGCGTACTTCTCGGTCAGTCGTGTGCGGGTCGGCCCGTCCAGTACGGCGAGACGGGCCGGGTCGGCGTTGTGCGCCAGGTCCGCCTCCTTCACCAGCAGCGCGCCGGGGGTGGCGAGGATCCGGGCCGCGTACGCCTCGGGGGGCTCCCCGGACCGTTTGGTGACCGCGAGGACGATTCTCTTGGTCCGCCGGGTCAGCGCCGCCTCCGCCAGCCACTGCTCCGACAGCCTGCCGTCCTCGACGGCGTCGTGCAGCCAGGCCGCCGCGATCTGCTCCTCGTCGCCGCCGCGTGCCCGTACGCCCTCGGCGACGGCCCGGAGGTGTTCGGCGTAGGGCCGGCCCGCCTTGTCCCTCTGGCCGGTGTGCGCGGCTCGGGCGACGGCCTCGACCCGGTCCAGGGGCAGCGGTGTCGTCTCGTTCACCCGTCCAGTGTGCACGGGTCAGCGGGCCGCCGCGGCCGTCGGACCCTCGCGGCAGATGAGCAGCAGGGCCCGGTCGTCGTTGACGTCCTTGGCGACCGCCTCGATGAGGTGCCAGGCGGCGCCGTGGAAGCCGCCGGCGACATAGCGGTCGGCTTCGCCGGTGAGGCGGTCGATGCCTTCGACGATGTCCCGCTCGGAGGTCTCCACCAGACCGTCCGTGAACAGCATCAGCACGTCCCCGGGGCGCAGCGAGCCCTTCACCGGGTCGAACTGGGCGCCGTCGTACACGCCGAGCAGCGGTCCGTCGGCCGCCTTCTCCTCCCAGCGGCCGCTGCCCGCGCTGAGCTGGAGGCCCGGCGGGTGCCCGGCGGAGTAGATCTCGTAGTCGCCGGAGTCCAGGTCGAGCACCAGGTGGATGGAGGTGGCGAAGCCCTCGTCCCAGTCCTGGCGCAGCAGATAGCCGTTGGCGGCGGGGAGGAAGGCGTGCGGCGGGAGGCTGCCGAGGAGACCGCCGAAGGCGCCCGACAGGAGCAGGGCGCGCGAGGCGGCGTCCATGCCCTTGCCGGAGACGTCGGTGAGCACGACCTCCAGGGTGCGCCCGCCGTTGGTGCGGGCCGCGACCACGAAGTCGCCCGAGAAGGACTGTCCGCCCGCCGGGCGCAGGGCCATCTCCCGGTGCCAGCCGTCGGGGAGCTTCGGCAGCTTGCTCTGTACCCGGATGCGTTCGCGCAGGTCGAACAGCATGGTGCCGCCGCGCCGCCAGGGCACGCCCACCCGGCTGCGGAACTGGGCGACGAGCAGCCCGAAGAAGCCGCAGGCGGCGACGACGAGGACCACGCCCGGGGTGACCCGGGCCGCGCCCTCGGTGTAGGGGCCGAGTCGGACCGACTCCACGATCAGCGCGGTCGCCGCGGCGGCGTACAGGCCGAGCAGGCTCGCCGGGCGCAGCAGCAGGCCGCCGGCGACGATCGGGATGACCAGTGCGGCGGGCGCACACCACACGGAGTTGGCGAGTGTCCCGGCCGCGATCAGCGGGACGGCGAGGAGCAGTCCGGCGAGCGCGATCCAGTCGGAGCCGTCCCCCCGGAAGTAGTCGACCGCGCTCCGGCGCATGCCGACGCGGGCCCGGTGCCACTGCTTCTTCAACCGGGCCGTGAACGTGTCGGCTTCCGCGCGCCGCTCTCGTCCTGCTGCCATTAGTTCGGGACCCTATCCATCGGACCGGCCACTTGGCACGGGAGGTCCTGGTTGTCCTCTTGTCGGGGACCGACTTCACAGTGAACTTCACCGGACGCCGTCGTGGGGCCGCGCGGGAGAAATTGCCTCGCTCGTCCTGTACGGCCCTGGTAGGCATGGCCCATGGTGAACGAGCAGGCGGGCCCCGTGACCGGACTTCGAGCGCTGCGGCCGGACGACTGGGAGAAGTGGTACGAGACGCTGATCCGCGCCTTCAGCGGGGTGCCGGAGTCCCCCGAGGAACGGGAACTGTGGAACTCCTTCACCGAATTCGACCGTTTTCTGGGGGTGTGGGACGGCGACGAGTGCGTGGGGACGGCTGGGGCGTTCTCGTTCCGGCTGACCGTGCCCGGCGGTGAGTCCGTGCCGGCCGCGGGCATCACGGGCGTCAGCGTGGCCGCCACGCACCGGCGGCGCGGCGTGCTGAGGTCGATGATGCGGCGCCAGTTGGACGACGTGCGCTCCTGGGGCGAGTCGCTGGCGGTGCTCACGGCGTCCGAGCCGGCGATCTACGGCCGGTTCGGGTACGCGGCGGCGACGTTCCAGGTGAACGCCGAGATCGACACGAGTCGTACGGATCTGTCCGTCCCGCCCGGTACGGACGGCGTACGGCTGCGGTACGCGGCGCCCGCCGACGTGCTCGGCGCGTGTGAGGCGGTGTACGCCCGGCTCGTCCCGGGGCGTGCGGGGATGCTGGCGCGGCAGCCCGGCTGGGAGCGGCTGGGGACGCACGATCCGGAGAGCGACCGGGGCGGGGCGTCGCCGCTGCAGTGTGTCGTCGCGGAGCGGGGCGGCGAGACCGTCGGCTACGCGCGGTTCCGGGTGAAGCCGGGCTGGGGCCGGTCCGGGCACGACGGGTCGGTGATCCTGAGCGACCTGGCCGCGCTGGATCCCGCGGCGGACGCGGCGCTGTGGCGGTTCCTGTTCGGCGTCGACCTGACGTCGACGCTGGTGGTGCGGGGCCGGCCGGTCGACGAGGCGTGGCAGTACATGGTGTCCGACATCCGCCGGTGCCGGCCGGAGACACGGGACTCGCTGTACGTACGGCTGGTCGACGTCGGCGCGGCGCTCCAGGCGCGGACGTACCGGGCGCCGGTGGACGTCGTGTTCGAGGTGGAGGACGCCTTCTGCCCCTGGAACGCGGGGCGTTGGCGGCTGAGCGGGGACGCCAAGGGCGCGTCCTGCGAGCGTACGGAGGATGCGGCCGATCTCGCCCTGTCGGTACGGGAGTTGGGCGCCGCGTATCTGGGCGGGGTGAGTCTCACCGCGCTCGCGGCGGCCGGCCGGGTGGACGGGCTGCGGCGGGGCGCGCTGGCGGAGGCGTCCCTGGCGTTCGGGAGCGACCCGGCGCCGTGGCTGCCGCACGGGTTCTGAGGGCTCAGCGGCGCTGGCAGTCCGGGCACCAGAACAGATTGCGGGCGGCGAGGTCGGCGGTGCGGATCCCGCCGCCGCAGATGTGACAGGGCAGGTTCGCCCTGCGGTAGACGTACACCTCGCCGCCGTGGTCGTCGACGCGCGGCGGGCGTCCCATCACCTCGGGGGTGTGTTCGGGGCGGACGGTGTCGATGCGGTTGTTGCGGACGCCCTCGCGCATCAGCGCGACCAGATCGGCCCAGACGGCGTCCCACTCGGCCGGGGTGACGTCCCGGCCCGCGCGGTACGGGTCGATCCGGTGCCGGAAGAGGACCTCGGCGCGGTAGACGTTGCCCACGCCCGCGATGATCTTCTGGTCCATGAGGAGGGCGGCGATCGTCGTACGGCTGCGGCTGATCCTGCGGTACGCGAGGGCGGGGTCGGCGTCCGGGCGGAGCGGGTCGGGGCCGAGCCGGTCGTGGACCGCCCGTTTCTCGCCGTCCGTGATCAGAGCGCAGGTGGTGGGGCCGCGCAGGTCGACGTACGAGGTGGCGTCGGCGAGGCGGAGCCGGACGGTGTCCGTGGGCGGCGGCGCCGGGGCCGGGCCGAAGGTGACCTTGCCGAAGAGGCCGAGGTGGATGTGGACCCACTCGGCGCGTTCCGGCTCGGAGTCGCCGAAGCCCAGGAAGAGGTGCTTTCCGTGGGCGTCGGTGGTGTGCAGCGGCGTGCGGTCGAGGAGGGCGGCGGCGTCGGCGAACTTGCCCTGGGGGCTGGTGACGCGCAGGGGGGTGCCGGCGGCGAAGGCCGCGGCGTAGTCCTTGGCCAGCCTGTGGATCGTGTGGCCCTCGGGCACGGGTCGCCCCCCTCGCTTACTCTTCCGCTCCGTCCCGTCCGCTACCGCTGCGGGTGGTGCGAGGGGACGGGCGGGAGGTCGCCCGTCGTCTCGTAGACGGCGAGCATGTCGATCCGGCGGATGTGGCGCTCGTCACCGGAGAACGGGGTGCTCAGGAAGATCTCGACGAACTTCGTCGCCTCGTCCTGGGAGTGCATGCGCGCGCCCACCGCGACCACGTTGGCGTCGTTGTGCTGGCGGCCCAGTGCCGCCGTCTCCTCGCTCCACGCCAGGGCCGCCCGTACGCCCTTGACCTTGTTCGCGGCGATCTGCTCGCCGTTGCCGGAGCCGCCGATCACGATGCCGAGGGCGCCCTGGTCCGCGGCGGTCCGCTCGGCGGCGCGGAGACAGAAGGGCGGGTAGTCGTCCTGGGCGTCGTAGATGTGCGGGCCGCAGTCGACGGGCTCGTGGCCCGCCGCCTCGAGCCACTCGACGAGGTGGTTCTTGAGTTCGTAGCCCGCATGGTCCGAGCCGAGATACACGCGCATGGTCCGAGTGTGACACGGGGGTTACCGGGAAGGCGCGCCGGGTACTGCTGCCGAAAAAGTGAGGAGAATCTCAGAAGCTCAGGAAAAGCTCAAGTAACAATATGGATTCGAAGGTTCCCCAATCCTTTGACCTCCGTTTCACTGGTCCGGCCCGTAGACCCATACGGAGTGCAGCTCCCCCACGGCGCAAAGGAAATCTGTTCCATGACCTCGCAGCCGACCCTGAAAACAGCCGGAAGCGGCCCCGGAGAATCCGGCAGCGGCCCCTCAGGACACGGTTCCGGGCTCCAGGCCGGACTCAAGAACCGCCATCTGTCGATGATCGCCATCGGCGGCGTGATCGGCGCGGGCCTCTTCGTCGGCTCCAGCTCCGGCATCGCGACCGCCGGCCCCGGCATCCTGCTGTCGTACGCCCTCGTCGGCACGCTCGTGGTGCTGGTGATGCGGATGCTCGGTGAGATGTCCGCGGCCAACCCGACGTCCGGGTCCTTCTCCGCGCACGCCGACCGGGCGCTCGGCCCGTGGGCCGGGTTCACGATCGGCTGGCTCTACTGGTTCTTCTGGGTCGTCGTCCTCGCGGTCGAGGCGACCGCCGGTGCCGCGATCCTCGAAGGGTGGGTCCCGGCCGTTCCGCAGTGGGGCTGGGCGCTCATCGTGATGGTGGTGCTGACCGCCACCAACCTGGTGTCCGTCGGCTCCTACGGCGAGTTCGAGTTCTGGTTCGCCGGGATCAAGGTCGTCGCCATCGGCGCGTTCATCGTCATCGGCGGGCTGGCCGTCTTCGGCGTGCTGCCCGGCGCCGACACCGACCAGGCGGGCCTCGCCAACCTCACCGGGCACGGCGGCTTCCTGCCCCACGGCGCCGGTGCCATCCTCACCGGCATCCTGCTCGTCGTCTTCTCCTTCATGGGCAGCGAGATCGCCACCCTGGCCGCCGGCGAGTCGGAGGACCCGCAGCGGGCCGTCACCAAGGCGACCAACAGCATCATCTGGCGGATCGGCGTCTTCTACCTCGGCTCGATCTTCGTCGTGGTCTGTCTGCTGCCGTGGGACAGCAAGTCGATCACCGAGGACGGCTCGTACGTCGCCGCCCTGGACTCCCTCGGCATCGCGCACGCCGGTCAGATCATGAACTTCATCGTGCTGACGTCCGTGCTGTCCTGCCTCAACTCCGGGCTCTACACGGCCTCCCGGATGGCCTTCTCGCTCGGCCGGCGCGGGGACGCGCCGAAGGCGTTCGCCCGGACCACCCGCCGGGGCGTGCCGCAGACCGCGATCATCGCGTCGGTGGTGTTCGGCTTCGTCGCCGTCTTCTTCAACTACAAGTTCCCGGACTCCGTCTTCCTCTTCCTGGTCAACTCCTCGGGCGCGGTCGCGCTGTTCGTGTGGCTGGTGATCTGCTTCTCGCAGCTGCGCATGCGGAAGATCATCCAGGCGGAGGCGCCGGAGAAGCTGGTCGTGCGGATGTGGCTGTACCCGTATCTGACGTGGGCCAGCGCCGCGCTGATCGTGTTCGTGCTCGGGTACATGCTCACCGACACCGAGCACGACGGGCGTACGACGATGCTGCTGTCGCTGCTGGTCGCCGGCATCGTGCTCGCCATCGCCTTCGTCAAGCAGCGGGTGGCCGGGCGCCGCGCGAAGGACCGGGACGAGATCCCGGCCGGCTGAGGCACTCGTACACATGGGGAGAGGCCCGGGGGGGGGGGCGGGCCGCCCCCCCCCCCCGCCCCGCCCCCCCCCACCCCCCCCCGCAAACCCTGTGGGCGGCAATTCACGCGGGGGGGCCGCCCCCCCACCCCCCGGCCCCCGCAGCGGGCGAG
>NZ_JBIRTN010000001.1:0-16589 GCF_044334705.1 Streptomyces sp. NPDC020731 | reverse complement strand
CGGGCGCCCCCCGGGGGCTGCCCCGCCGCGGCGGCGCTCCCGGTCCCCCACCCGCGCCGGCTGTGGCCGCGCCAGGCGGGGGGGGGGGGGCGGGGGGGGGGCCCCCCCCCCCCCCCCCCCGGGCCTCTCTCCGCAGAACCCGAGCGGTTACCGCTTGTCGGCGAACTTCCAGGCGGTGGGCAGCACGCCCATCGCCAGGGCCGCCTTCAGGGCGTCGCCGATGAGGAACGGGGTGAGGCCGGCCGCGATCGCGGCGGAGGCGGACATGCCGGTGGCGAGGGCCAGGTAGGGCACGCCGACGGCGTAGATGACCGCCGAGCCGAGCACCATCGTGCCCGCCGTGCGCCAGACGGAGCGGTCGGCGCCGCGGCGGGCCAGGGCGCCCACGACGACGGAGGCCAGCAGCATGCCGAGGACGTAGCCGAAGGACGGCATCCCCGTCCCGGACCCGCCCTCCGCGAACCACGGCACGCCGGCCGCGCCCACCAGCGCGTACACCGCGAGGGAGGCGAAGCCGCGGCGGGCGCCGAGGGCGGTGCCGACGAGGAGCGCCGCGAAGGTCTGGCCGGTCACCGGCACCGGGGAGCCGGGGACGGGCACCGCGATCTGGGCGGCGAGGCCGGTGAGCGCGGCGCCGCCGAGCACGAGCGCGGCGTCCCTGACACGGGAGGCCGGGACGAGGTCCGCGAGGACCTGTCCGGATCGGGCGGACGTGACGGTTGCGGTGCTCATGGGGTCTCCGCGGGGTGAGGGCAGTTGGGGACACCGCGACGCTATACCGGCGTCCGCGCGCCGATCACCGTCAGCGGTCGACAAAGGCGGTGACGCGGACTTGGTGGGCTCCGGACAAAGAGCGGGGGTGACGAGGGGCGTGGGGTGACGCCGGTCACTGAGGTGGGGTGGTTTCGCCGACACACGGCCCGGGAACGGCGGCTGTAGGGACTCACCAAACGGGCCGTGCGGGCTCGTGGACGCCGTCTCGCCCGTCGGTCGCCGTCTGGGCAGCGCGGAACCCGTTTGCTAGCTTCGAGCCATGGTCGCCCAGTCCCGGAACTTCACCTCGCGTCGCCATGTCGACCTGCGACGCGTGGGCGCCACCGCCTGTCGCCTCTCCTAGCGAGGCGGACGGAGCGGATCCGGCGCGCCTCGACTCCCGTACGACGGCGCAGTGTCGGACCCGTTCCCGAGGAAGTTCCCCATGCTTCGTACCGTGGCACCCCCGCATCCTTCCCCTTCCCCCGTACCGCGTGTCGCCGACCCGGACCGGCGCCGGACCAGTGCCAGTGTGGTGCTGCGGTCCGTGCTGGAGCACGGGCCGGTGGCGCGCAGCACCATCGCCCGGCTCACCGGGCTGTCCCCCGCCTCGGTGACCGACCACTGCGCACGCCTGGCGCGGCTCGGGCTCATCCGGGAAGCTGCCGCACCGCGCCGCTCGGGAGGTGTCGGCCGGCCGCACCTGCCGGTGGACGTGGACCGGTCGCGGCTGGTGGTGGGCGGTGTGCACGTGGCGGTGCCATACACCACGGTGGCGTTGCTCGATCTGCGCGGCCGGGTGCTGGCCGAGCGGCGGCTGCGGCACGAGGGAGTCGACCCGTCGCGGGTGCTGGCGCGGGCCGCCGACGGTCTGGCGGCGCTGCTGGACCGGGTGCCGCAGTCCCGGCCGCTGGGTGTCGGTTTCGCGGCCGGCGGCTGGGTGGACCGGCAGGCCGGCACCGTCGTCGAGCATCCGCTGCTGGGCTGGCGCGAGGTCGCGGTGCGGGAGGTGCTCGGCGCGCGCACCGGGCTGCCGGTCCATGTGGACGGGCACGCAAGGGCGTTGGCCGACGCGGAGCGGTTGTTCGGGCGGGTCGCGCGCGGCAGCCGCAGCGCGCTGCACCTGTTCGCCGGCACCATGGTCGACGCGGCGTTCGCCACCCATGACGAGGTGCACCACGGCCCCCGCTCGCAGGCGGGGGCGATCGCCCATCTGCCGCTCGGGGGCGGCACCGAGCCCTGCGTGTGCGGCCGGGTCGGCTGCCTCCAGGCGGAGTTGGGCGAACGCACCCTGTGCCGGCGGGCGCGGGAGGCCGGGGTCACCGACGGCACGGACCCGGCGCAGGTGGTCGACGCGGCGGCGGCCGGGCATCCGGTGGCCGTGCGGCTGCTGCTGGAGCGGGCCCGCATGGTGGGGCGCGCGGTGCGGCTGCTGACCGATGTGCTCAATCCGGAGAGCGTCGTCGTCACCGAGATCGGCGTCATCCACCGTCCGGACTGCCTCACCGCGCTGCGCGCCGAGCTCGACGAGGAGCGGGCGGCCAGGGTCGTACCGACGAGTTTTCCGGATTCCGTGTCGGCGGTGGCCGGCGGATCGGTGGCTCTCGACGTCCTCTACCGGGATCCGCTGGGCGTTTCACCTGAGCTGACTTAATTCAGAAACTCCGAATATTGACAGACCTCATCCGAGGACAGGAAACTCCTGGTCATGAGCTGTCGCACCCTCTGTTGCTGACACGTTGACGCGCGAGCACCCGAAGCGTCCATCCCCTCCTGCGTGAATTCCCTTCCGTAGCATTTTCCTGCCCGGAATTCATCGCCCATTCCTGTCCTGTGCCATTTTCATGAACTCCGGGAGTTCCTCCATGCCCGCACCCCCCGCGTCCGGCATCGACCGGCGGCTCTTCCTCTCCTCCCTGCTCGGCGTCACCGCCGCTGCCGCCGGGCTGAGCGGCTGCGCAGAAGCCGGCGCCGCGGCCGGCGACGCGTCCCTGAAGGATCCGCTCGCCACGAAGGTCCCGGCCGGTACGAGTCTGAAGATCTCCTCGTTCCAGAACTTCCAGCAACTCCAGCTGAAGCTCGCCGGCCTCGACGACCTGCCCTTCGAGGTGGGCAACTGGCTGAACGTCGGGGCCGGTCCGGATGTCATCAACGCCTTCCGCGCCCACTCCCTGGAACTCGCCAACAATGCCGGAATCCCGCCGATCCAGGCGTACTACCAGGGATTCGACGCGAAGATCGTCGCGATCAACGTCACCCGCAAGCCGAACTATCTCTTCGCCACCAGACCCGGCAGCGCCATCCGCGCGGTCGAGGACTTCCGGGGCAAGCGGCTCGCCTTCTCCCAGGGCCAGGCCCAGGGCGTCGTCCTGCTGCGCGCCCTGAAGGAGGCGGGGCTGAAGTACGACGACGCCGAGCTGGTCCCGCTGACCAGCAACCAGTTCCTCACCGCCCTGCAGTCCGGACAGGTGGACATCGCGCCGCTCGGCAACACCCAGGCGCCGTCCTATCTGAAGCAGTACGGGTCCAAGGGCGCCCGGACCATCCCCACCGAGGTGGTGGACCTGCTCAATCTGCTGTGGGCGCCGACCACCGTGCTGGCCGACCGGGCGAAGGCCGCCGCGATCGCCGCGTACATCCCGTACTGGGCCAAGGGCGCGGTGTGGCAGTACGAGCACCCGGACGAATGGAACAAGGAGTACTACGTCAAGACGCAGAACCTGACCCTCGCGCAGGCCGAGTCCATCACCGAGCTGGCCAACAAGCCGTTTTTCCCGCCCAGTTGGGACGAGGCGATCGCGTGGGAGCAGGAGACCGCCGATCTGCTGGCGGAGGGCGGTTACGTGAAGAAGTTCGACGTCGGCGAGCTCTTCGACCGGCGCTTCGAGTCCCTCGCCGCCGAGGCCGTACCCGAGGAGTACCGGAAGTGACCGCCGTGACCACGACCACCGTCCCCGCACCGCCCGCCGCCGTCGGCCACGACGAGGAGGAGGCACACCGGGTACGCCGGCGACGGCGCCTCTCCCCCGGCAAACGGCTGCCCGCCACGCGGCTGCTCGGTCCCGCGCTCGTCCTCGTCCTGTGGGCCGCCGCCTCCGCCGCCGGTCAGCTGGACCCCGGGGCGATCCCCGCCCCCTGGACGGTGCTGGAGACCGGGGTCCGGCTGTGGACCGAGGGCACCCTGCCGAACGACATCCTCACCTCGCTCCAGCGGGCCGGCTCCGGTTTCGCGATCGGTCTGACCGCGGGCATCGTCCTCGCGCTGGCCTCCGGGCTCAGCCGGACCGGCGAGGCGCTGATCGACGGGAGCGTGCAGCTGAACCGGGCGGTGCCCACGCTCGGTCTGATCCCGCTGTTCATCCTGTGGCTGGGCATCGGCGAGACGTTCAAGATCGCGATCATCGCCATCGTCGTCTACATCCCGATCTACCTGAACACGCATTCCGCGCTGTCCGGCATCGACCACCGGTTCGTGGAACTGGCGGAGGTGCAGGGCCTGTCCCGGATCGCCTTCGTCCGGCAGGTCGTCGTCCCGGGCGCGCTGCCCGGCTTCTTCGTCGGGCTGCGGCTGGGCGTGACCGGCTCCTGGCTGGGCCTGGTCGTCCTCGAACAGATCAACGCCACCAGCGGACTCGGCTACATGATGTTCCAGGCACAGAACTACGGCCAGACCGACGTCATCCTCGTAGGCCTCGTCGTCTACGGCGTCTTCGGCCTCGTCTCGGACACCCTCGTCCGCCTGATCGAACGGAGGGTGCTGTCATGGCGCCGCACACTGAGCAACTGACCCGGCCCGTCGTACGGCTGCGCGGCCTCACCCGCTCCTTCGAGGGGCGTACGGTCCTCGACGGCATCGATCTCGACCTGCCGGCGGGGCAGTTCACGGCTCTGCTCGGGCACAGCGGTTCCGGCAAGAGCACCCTGCTGCGCGCCGTCGCGGGCATCGACCACGGGGTCGCGGGCAGCGGAACGCTCACCGCGCCCGAGAAGGTGTCGGTGGTCTTCCAGGACTCCCGGCTGCTGCCCTGGCGCCGCATCCTGCCCAACGTCCTGCTGGGTCTGGACGGCGCCGACGCCGAGGAGCGCGGCCGTGCGGCCCTCTCCGAGGTCGGTCTCGGCGGCCGGGAGCGCGCCTGGCCGAGCGAGCTGTCCGGGGGCGAGGCGCAGCGCGCCGCCCTGGCCCGCTCCCTGGTGCGGGATCCGGAACTGCTGCTCGCCGACGAGCCGTTCGGGGCGCTGGACGCGTTGACACGCATCAAGATGCACGCGTTGTTGCGGCAGTTGTGGGAGCGGCATCGGCCGTCGGTGCTGCTCGTGACCCACGACGTGGATGAGGCGGTCGTTCTCGCGGATCGCGTGCTCGTGCTGGAGCGGGGGCGTGTGGGGCTTGATCTGTCCATCGATCGCGAGGAGGGCTCTCACGGGGAGTACCGGGCGCGGTTGTTGCGAGCGCTCGGTGTGACGGAGGACGTGAAGTGAGCGTCGGCTGTCCTCCGGGGGCTGCCGCCCCCGTGCTCCCGATCCGGCCCTGAACGGGCCTGGTCCCCGAACTTCCCCGGACGGGTTGTCGCACCTCCCCTCCTCCCAGGCCAAGGAACTTCCATGACCCGAAAGCTCCACCTCAACGCCTTCCTCATGAACACCGGACACCACGAGGCCTCCTGGCGCCTCCCCGAGAGCGACCCCTACGCGCATGTCGACCTCGCCCACTACGTACGGCTGGCGCGGACCGCCGAACGGGGCACCTTCGACTCGCTGTTCCTCGCCGACGGCCCTCAGCTGTGGAACACCGTCGCGCAGCGTCCCGCCGGGGCGCTGGAACCGCTCACCCTGCTCACCGCCCTGGCGACGGCCACCGAGCACATCGGGCTGATCGCGACGGCGTCGACGTCGTACAACTCCCCCTACAACCTGGCCCGCAAGTTCGCCTCGCTGGACATCATCAGCGGTGGCCGGGCCGGCTGGAACATCGTCACCACCGCCGGTTCCGAGGCCGCCCGCAACTTCGGCCTGGACGCCGAGCCCGCGCACGCCGAACGGTACGCCCGGGCCGCCGAGTTCCTCGATGTCGCCCGTCTGCTGTGGGACAGCTGGGAGGACGACACGATCGTCGCCGACAAGGCGGCCGGGGTGTGGGGCGACGACGCCAAGATCCACCCGCCCCGGCACCGGGGGAGGTACTTCAGCGTTGAGGGCGCCCTCAACGTCCCGCGCACGCCCCAGGGGCACCCGCTCCTCGTGCAGGCGGGCTCCTCCGAGGACGGCAAGCGGTTCGCGGCCCGGTACGCGGAGGCGGTGTTCACCGCACAGCAGACGCTCGCCGGCGCGCAGGCCTTCTTCACCGATCTCAAGGCCCGTACGGCGGCGGCCGGGCGCGACCCCGACCACATCAAGGTGCTGCCCGGCATCGTGCCGGTCGTCGGCTCCACCGAGGCGGAGGCGCGGCACCAGGAGCAGCTGCTGGAGGACCACATCGTGCACGAGCACGGGGTGCGCCGCCTCGAGGAGCTGCTGCGTCTGGGCCCCGGCTCACTCGACCTCGACTCCGAACTGCCCGACGGGCTGCCGTCCGAGGACGCCATCGAGGGGGCCAGGAGCCGCTACACGCTCATCGTGGAGCTGGCCCGGCGCGAGCGGCTCACCGTGCGGCAGCTGATCGGCCGGCTCGGCGGCGGACGCGGGCACCTGACCTTCGCGGGCACACCCGAGCAGGTCGCCGACACCATCGAGCAGTGGTTCTCCCTCGGCGCCGCCGACGGCTTCAACATCATGCCCGCCGTCCTGCCGTCCGGCCTCGACACCTTCGTCGACCACGTCGTCCCGATCCTGCGCGCCCGCGGCCTGCTCCGCACGGAGTACGGACCGCGGCAGACCCTGCGGGAGCGCTACGGCCTCCCGCGCCCGGCCAACCAGCACGTCACCGACGTACCCGCCCTCGTCTGACCCTCCTCCGATCCGGAAGGAAACCCGTACCATGGCCGACCTCGAGATCACCAAGGTCACCGCGCGCATCGGCGCCCAGGTCTCCGGCATCGACATCTCCCAGCCGCTGGACGACGAGACCGTCGCCGCGCTCCGGGACGCCCTGAACACCCACAAGACCCTGCTCTTCGACGACGTGAACCTCGACGACGAGGGCCAGCAGGCCTTCGCCCGCCACTTCGGCGACATCACCGGCGCCCACCCGACGGTGCCGGCCGTCGACGGCGCCCCCAACGTGCTGCCGGTCGACAGTGAGGGCGGCCGCGCCGCCAACAACTGGCACACGGACGTCACCTTCGTCCTCAATCCGCCCCAGGCCAGCACCCTGCGCAGCATCACGATCCCGCCCTACGGCGGCGAGACGCTGATCGCGAACTCGGCCGCCGCCTACCGCGACCTCCCCGAGCCGCTCCGGAAGCTCGCCGACACCCTGTGGGCCGAGCACACCAACGACTACGACTACGCCGTCCCGGAGGAGGCCGTCGACGAGGCGGAGGCGGCCCGGCGTGCCCGGTTCACCTCGGTCAGGTACCGCACCGCCCACCCCGTGGTGCGCGTGCACCCGCTGACCGGCGAGCGCGGGCTGTTCATCGGCGGGTTCGCGCAGCGGATCGTGGGTCTGTCGAGGGGCGAGTCCCGCAAGGTCCTCGACCTGCTCCAGGCCTACGTCACCCGGCCCGAGAACCTGGTCCGCTGGCGCTGGTCGCCCGATCAGCTGGTGCTGTTCGACAACCGCATCACCCAGCACTACGCCGTCGACAACTACGACGGTCTGCCGCGCCGGCTGCACCGGGTGACCGTCGCCGGTGACATCCCGGTCGGTATCGAGGGGAAGGAGTCCTACTCGATCGAGGGGGACGCCTCGCACTACACGACGGTCGCCGCCGGGTGACCGGAACATCACCCTCCGCATGACACGTGTCCACATGCCGGGCGGCCTCCCCGGGTACCCGGGGAGGCCGCCCAGACTGGGTGGCGTTTTTGCCCTCTCCCGCATTGGACGAGTCGCGCCCATGCCCCGTACCACTGTCGAGACGCCTCCCGAGGCGGACGGCGTCTCCCTCTCGCACGGCCTGAAGCAACGCCACCTGTCGATGATCGCCCTCGGCGGGGTGATCGGCGCCGGGCTGTTCGTCGGCTCCGGGGCGGGCATCGCCGCCGCCGGCCCCTCCATCGTCGTCGCCTACACCCTCTCCGGCCTCCTGGTGATGCTGGTGATGCGGATGCTGGGCGAGATGTCCGCCGCCCATCCCTCGTCCGGCTCCTTCTCCGCGCACGCCGAGCGGGCGATCGGGCCCTGGGCGGGGTTCACCGCCGGCTGGTCGTTCTGGGTGCTGCTGTGCACGGCGGTCGGCCTGGAGGGCATCGGCGCCGCGACGATCGTCACCGGCTGGCTGCCGGGAACGCCCGAGTGGGCGTGGGTGGCGCTGTTCATGGTGGTGTTCTGCGGGACGAACCTCGCGGCGGTGAAGAACTTCGGCGAGTTCGAGTTCTGGTTCGCGGCCCTGAAGGTCGGCGCGATCTCCCTGTTCCTGGTGCTGGGCGTGCTGGCCGTCGCGGGCATGCTGCCGGGCACGGACTCCCCCGGCGTCTCCCACCTCACCGACTTCCTCCCCAACGGCGCGGAGGGCCTGGTGATCGGGCTGCTCGCCTCCGTCTTCGCGTACGGCGGTCTGGAGACGGTCACCATCGCGGCGGCCGAGTCGCAGAACCCGGTCAAGGGCGTGGCGAGCGCGGTCCGTACGGCGATGTGGCGGATCGCGCTGTTCTACATCGGCTCGATGGCGGTCATCGTCACCCTGGTCCCGTGGGACTCCCCGGCGGTCGTCGAGAAGGGCCCGTACGTCGCCGCCCTGGACCGCCTCGGCATCCCGGGCGCCGGCCGGCTGATGGACGTCGTGATCCTGGTCGCGCTGCTGTCCGCGATGAACGCCAACATCTACGGCGCCTCGCGCATCGGCTACTCCCTGGTGGAGCGCGGGCAGGGCCCGAAGGCGCTCGGCCGGGTGTCGGGCGGGGTGCCGCGGATCGCCGTGCTGGCCTCCTCGGCCTTCGGCTTCCTGTGCGTGCTGCTGAGCTACTGGCGGCCGGACGACGTCTTCGCCTGGCTGCTGAACACCATCGGCGCGGTGATCCTGGTCGTCTGGATCTTCATCGCCGTCTCCCAGCTGCGGCTGCGCCGCCGGCTGGAGCGCGAGGCGCCCGAGCGGCTCGCGGTGCGGATGTGGGCGTACCCGTGGCTGACCTGGGTGGCGCTGGCCGGTATGGCGGCGGTCTTCGTCCTCATGGCCCGGGAGCCGGACACGCGGGTGCAGCTGTACTCGACGGGCGCGATGACGCTGCTCCTGGCGGCCGGGGGATACGCCCGGCAGCGGGCGCGCGCCCGGAGCTGACGCCCGCCCCGACGGCCCTCGCGTGAACACGCGGGGGCCGTTTCGCGTACCCGGGACTCACGGACAGGCCCTTCTGCTGTTAGCGTGCAGTTGCAAGTAACTTGCAACAAGTGTCCTGCCTCGTGATCGTCTTCTCACCGTTCACCCGGCAGGCGGAAAGAGGGAAGCCCCCGCGAGGACAGGACTCGCGGGGGCTTCCGGTATGCGGCAATCCGGGTCATGGTTGCGCAATGGCGACACAGAGGACGATGAGGGACTACTGCTGGACCTGCGGCGGGGACCAGCAACACCGCCGACTGAACAAGAAGGAGGAGGACTGGCTCAAGGAACGGCTCGGCCGGTCCGGGGTCGGCGAGTTCTGGCTCTGTGTGAACGTGCTCGACCCCGACGCCGGGAAGCAGTGCCGCAACCTGCGTACGGGCTTCAACAAGAAACCCTTCGCCGCGCCGATCAGGGTACCCGTGATCGAGTGACCGTCACAGGTTGCTGAAGTCCGGCCCCTTCGTCCGGGAGCGCTTGATCTCGTAGAAGCCCGGGACGGAGGCCACCGCGAGGGTGCCGTCCCACAGGCGGGCGGCCTCTTCGCCCTTCGGGGCCGGGGTGACGACCGGGCCGAAGAAGGCGATCTCCCCGCCGTCGGGTCCGGGGACCGCGATGACCGGGGTGCCGACCTCCTGGCCGACCTTCTCGATGCCCTCCTTGTGGGAGGCGCGCAGCTCCGGCTCGTACGGGGTGGAGTCCCAGTGCTCCATGAGGGACTCGGGCAGGCCGACGTCCTTCAGGGCGGCGGCGACCGTCTCCTTCCCGGGGCCCTCGCCCTGGTTGTGGATGCGGGTGCCGAGCGCGGTGTAGAGGTCGCCGAGCACCTCGGCGCCGTGCTCCTGCCGGGCCGCGATGACCACCCGGACCGGGCCCCAGGCCTTGACCTCGAGCATCTCGCGGTACTCCGCGGGGAGCTCGTCGAGCTTGTCCTCGTTGAGGACGGCGAGGCTCATCAGGTGCCAGCGGACCTCGATGTCCCGCACCTTCTCCACCTCCCGCACCCATCGGGAGGTCATCCAGGCCCAGGGGCACAGCGGGTCGAACCAGAAGTCGACGGGCGTGGCGGAAGACGTGTCCGACATGTCACTCCTCGTGAAGGCGGTATCTCCGTGTGACAACGCCGCGGCTCGTCCCGGCCATTCCCGGCTGCCCCACGTCAGGAGCGCATGGCAGGATCGGTCCTGTTCATCCATGCCGACGACGCCATGAGGAGTACCGCCCGTGCCCGGTGAGAATCTGACCCGCGACGAGGCCCGGGAGCGGGCAGCCCTGCTGTCCGTCGACGGGTACGAGGTGTCCCTGGACCTGCGTTCGGCGGTCGGCGAGCACAGCGGCGGGGGGCCGCGCACCTTCCGCTCCGTCACCACCGTCCGGTTCCGCTGCGCCGAGCCGGGCGCGAGCAGCTTCGCGGACCTGATCGCGCCGGGCGTGACGGCCCTCTCCCTCAACGGGCGGGACCTCGACCCCGGCCGGGTCTTCGACGGCTCGCGGATCACGCTGGAGGACCTGGCCGCCGAGAACGAACTCGTCGTCGACGCGCGGTGCGCCTACTCCCGCACCGGCGAGGGCATGCACCGCTTCGTCGACCCCGAGGACGGCGAGGTGTACCTGTACACCCAGTACGAGCCGGCCGACTCCCGCCGGGTCTTCGCCAACTTCGAGCAGCCCGACCTCAAGGCGCCGTACCGCTTCGAGGTGCGCGCGCCCGAGGGCTGGACGGTGTGGAGCAACGGGGCCGGGGAACTCACCGACGGGGTGTGGCGGTTCGCGGAGACCAAGCCGATCTCGACGTACATCACGTGCGTGGTGGCCGGCCCGTACCACTACGCGACCGACTCCTACGAGCGGGTCCTCGAGGACGGTACGCGCCTGGAGATCCCGCTCGGCGCGATGTGCCGCAAGGGTCTCGCGCCGCACTTCGACGCCGACGACGTGTTCCTGGTGACCAAGCAGGGCCTGGACTTCTTCCACGACCACTTCGACTACCCGTACCCGTTCGGGAAGTACGACCAGGCGTTCGTGCCCGAGTACAACCTGGGCGCGATGGAGAATCCGGGGATGGTGACCTTCCGGGAGGAGTTCATCTTCCGGGGCAAGGTGACACGGGCGTCGTACGAGGGCCGGGCCAACGTCGTCCTGCACGAGATGGCGCACATGTGGTTCGGCGACCTGGTCACCATGGAGTGGTGGGACGACCTGTGGCTGAAGGAGTCCTTCGCGGACTTCATGGGCGCGTTCTCGCTGGTCGGCGCGACCCGCTTCACCGACGGCTGGATCACCTTCGCCAACCGCCGCAAGGCGTGGGCGTACCGCGCGGACCAGCTGCCGTCCACGCACCCGATCACCGCCGACATCCGCGACCTGCAGGACGCCAAGCTCAACTTCGACGGCATCACGTACGCGAAGGGCGCCTCGGTGCTCAAGCAGCTGGTGGCCTACGTCGGTCAGGACGCGTTCCTGGAGGGTGCCCGGCGCTACTTCAAGCGGCACGCGTACGGCAACACCCGGCTCGGTGACCTGCTGTCGGTCCTGGAGGAGACCAGCGGGCGGGACATGGCCGCCTGGTCGCGGGCGTGGCTGCAGACGGCCGGCGTCAACTCCCTCACCCCGCAGGTGCTGTTGCGCGAGGACGGCCGGATCGACGAGCTGGCCGTCGTGCAGGAAGCGGCGGAGTCGCACCCCGAACTGCGCCCGCACCGGGTGGCGGTGGGTCTGTACCGGCGCACCGACGCCGGTGCCCTGGAGCGGTACGCGCAGGCCGAGACGGACGTCGAGGGGGCGCGTACGGTCGTGGCGGAGCTGGCGGGCGCGGACGCGCCGGAGCTGGTGCTGGTCAACGACGACGACCTGACGTACTGCAAGACGCGGTTCGACGAGACCTCGCTGGCGGCGCTGCGGCGCGGTCTCGGCTCCATGACCGACCCGCTGGCCCGCGCCCTGTGCTGGTCGGCGCTGTGGAACATGACGCGGGACGCGCTGCTGCCGGCCCGGGAGTTCATCGGCCTGGTGGTGAAGTTCGCGGGCCGGGAGACCGACATCGGCGTGCTGCAGATGCTGCACGCGTGGGCGGAGTCGGCGGCGGTGCACTACACCGCGGCCGAGCGGCGGGCGGAGGCCGGGCGGGAGCTCTGCCGGATCGCCTCCGTCCAGATGTACTCCGCCGAGGCGGGCAGCGAGCACCAGCTGGCGTGGGCGAGGTTCTTCGCCCACGTGGCCGCCGTACCGGCCGACTTCGAGCTGCTGACCTCGCTGCTCGACGGCACGGTGACCCTGCCGGGCCTGGAGGTGGACCAGGAGCTGCGCTGGGCGTTCCTGGAGCCGCTGGCCGCGCACGGGGCGGCGGACGAGAAGCGGCTCGACGAGGAGCTGGCCCGGGACGACACCGCGTCCGGCAAGCGGCACCACGTGCGCTGTCTGGCCGCCCGCCCGTCGGCGGCGGTCAAGGCACAGTGCTGGGCGCAGGTCGTGGAGTCGGACGCGCTGTCCAACGCGCTGGTGGAGGCCACCATCTCGGGCTTCGCCCAGGCGTCCCAGCGGGAGCTGCTCGCGCCGTACGCGGAGAGGTACTTCGCGGCGATCGAGCGGGTGTGGACCGAGCGGTCGATCCAGATCGGCATGGACGTGGTGCGGGGCCTGTTCCCCTCCTTCCAGGACTCGCAGGCGACGCTGGACGCGACGGACGCGTGGCTCACGTCCCACGAGGACGCGGCCCCTGCCCTGCGCCGGCTGGTCCTGGAGTCCCGCGACGACCTGGCCCGCGCCCTGCGCGGCCAGGCCTGCGACGCGGCCGCCGCCGGCAGCTGAGGGACGGCTCCGGCCCTCGACCGGGCGTTCCGCCGTCGTTACAAGATGCGTGCTCCGCAGCCGTGACCCCTGGCCCACATCCGAACGGACCAGGGGTTTTCGGTATCCGAACACACGTCCTTTAGTGCAGGCTTGTCCTCATTTGTCGACGACCGTGTAACAGGGGTTCGGAGACGGGCCGGAGGCGGGAAATTGCCGGTCATGAACCACAACACCCCGCTCTCCCCCCGCCCCCTGCACCACCTCTCCGCCGACGCCGGACGCCGGGTGCTGACCCACGCACAACTGCGCGCCCACGGCGTCTCCGCCGCGAAGGCCGGCGAGCAGTGCCGCCCCGGCGGACCCTGGCAGCAGCTGCTCCCGGGCGTCGTCCTGCTCCACCCCGGCCCGCCGACCAGCGAGGAGCGGCTGCACGCGGTGCTGATGTACGCGGCACGGGAACGGACCGCGGGCGTCCCCGTCCAGCCCGGCACGGAGGGTCCTCCCGCGTCCGCCTACGGGGAGGCGATGATCACCGGGCCGGCCGCGCTGACCCTGCACGGCTTCCCGTCCGCTCCCCCGCTGCCGTCCCTGGAGGTCTTCGACGTCCTGGTCCCGAGGCTGCGCCGGCTGCGCTCGACGGGCTGCGTCCGTATCGTCCGCACCGCCGACCTGCCCGTCCCGGAGCAGGTCACGGGCCTGCCGGTGGCCCCGGTCGCGCGCGCGCTGGCCGACGCCGTGGCGGGCCTGCAGGACGCGGGCACGGTGCGCCGGCTGCTCACGGAGGCGGTACGCGGCGGCTTCTGCGACCCGGCGGCGGCGGTGCGCGAGCTGACCGCCGCGAAGCTGCTGAACCGGCCGCACGTGGTGGACGCGGTGGACTCGCTGCTGGCCGAGGGGCGGACGCTGGCGGAGTCCCGGCTGTACCGGATGGTGCGCGACCACGGCCTGCCCGACCCGTGCTGGAACGTCGACCTGCGGCTGCCGGGCGGACCCCACCTCGGCGGCCTGGACGCGTACTGGCCGGAGCACGCGGTGGCGGTGGAACTGGACACCCGCGCGCCGCTCCCGGGCCGGCGGCCCGACGAGGCCGAGTGGTCGGAGTACGCCCGCAGGCGCGAACACCTGGAGCGCCTGGGCATCACGGTCGTCCACATCACCCCGCGCAAGCTGCGGGACGCGATGGAGCAGCAGGCGGCGGTGGTCCGTACCGCGCTGATCGCCTCGGCCGACCGCGATCCGTCGGCGTATGTCGTGGTGCTGCCCCGGTAGGGGGCCGGGGCGGCACCGTCGGGAGGGGAGCGGAGGGGCCGTCGGACGGCCCCTCCTCGTACGTGTGCCGGATCAGCGCTTCCTCAGCACCAGCTCGGTGTTGCGGTCCCCCGGGTCGCCGGCCAGGTCCGTGCGGGAGCCGGGGGCGTTGAAGGAGAGCTCGCGGTAGAGGGCGGCCAGGCCGGTCTGGGAGAGGTCGGTGAAGTCCGTGCGGTGCGGGGCCGAGGACTCGACGAGGGTGGTGAAGAGCGACAGCGTGCCGTCCTTGTTGTCCACCAGCTCGATGACGCGGGCCAGTTGGGGGAAGTCGACGTGGGAGGCGGTGGAGATCTCCCAGAAGGCGCCGCCGGACCCGGTGTGCGGGGTGATCGCGTTGCGGTGGATGTGCCCGTTGACCCAGGCGACCACGTTCCGGTGCCGGCCGAGGAGCGCGACGAGCTCCTCGCCGGTGTGGCGCCGCTCGTCGGGGCGGGCCGGGTCGCGGGTGGTGTTGTTCATCGACGTGCTCGTGTGGTGGCTGAACACGATGACGCGGGAGTCCTGGTTCTCGGCGAGCGTCCGCTCCAGCCAGCGCAGCTGTGCCGTGCCGAGGGAGCCGTTGTAGTGGCCGCCCGGGTCGGTGGTGTCGAGGCTGACACCGAGGACGTCGTCGGCGATGCGGAAGGCGTAGTACTGGGTGCCCGCGTCGAGGTTCTCCGCGGAGTAGCCGTGACCCACCGGGCCGACACCGCGGTACGCCGGGTCCAGGTGTGCCCGGAGGTACTCGGCGGGAGTGAAGGGCGCGCGTTTCTCGTCGCGGGTGACGGAGCGCATGGCGCGGGCGTGGGCCGCCAGGAAGTCGCCATACCGCACACCCCCGGGGTCCGTGGCCTTCTTGATGGTCTGCTGGAGCCGGTGCGCCTCGGCCGCCGGCAGGTCCATCAGCTTCCGCCCGCCGACGGCGAGTTCGGTGAGGCGGGAGTCGCCGTGGGAGGCGTAGCAGCCGAGCGGCATCGAGTCGTGGTTGCCGACGGTGGAGTACCAGGGCAGGTTGAGGCCGGGGCTGTTCACCTCGCGGACGGCCGCCGCGAGGAAGCCGTCCAGGTGCGGGAAGCCGAGTTGTTTGTCGGCGTCGCGGAGTGCGGTGTCGGGGTGCCAGTAATGCCTCAGCCCGCTGTTCTGGACGCCCTCGTAGTGGCGCGGGTCCCCGGTGTTCGGGGTGACGCGGCCACCGCTCATCACCGTCAGGAACCACTCCAGCTCCGAGCGGCAGTTGTTGTCCGTGTTGTCGCCGGTGGTCATCGCGAAGTGCAGCGGCGAGCCGGTGACGGGGGCGCCGCGCAGCGCGTTGACCCGCTCCACGAGGGCGACCGCGCCCTGGACGGTCAGGGCCTCCTGGGGCCGCCAGGCGTGCACGTCCGTCGAGCGCAGGTACTCCAGGCGCAGCGGATGCTGGGTGTCGATGATGTGCAGGTCGGTGAGTTGCACGAACGCGGCGAGCGCGGTCCGGCGGCCGTCCCGCCCGGACCGCGGTCCGGCCAGCTCGCCGCGCACCACCCGGCCCCAGCCCGGCCCTTCGGCGAGGCGCCGGTAGCCCGCGCCGCGGCGCGGGGCCGTCGCGGCGGCGACGGTGGTGCCGCGGGTGTACGGAGCGAGCGGGGCGGCCGGTGCCCGGCGGGAGGAGGTGAGCACGGCCTCCTCCGCACCGGAACCGGAGCCCGCCGCGGCGGCCCGGCCCCCGCCGGGCCACAGGGCGTAGCCGGCTCCGGCGGCGAGGGCCGTTGCTCCGCCGGCGGCGAGGAGGGAACGACGGTGGGGTCCAGTGGAGCCGGCGACTGAGCGTATGCGCGACATGGCGCTTGTCTCCCCGGGTGCGAACGCGTCGGCAGTGGTCGCGGGGTGCTCGCCGGGCGAACGTCCCGCTCGTACTGGATGCTTGGCACCGGGGATGACCTGTGCGTGAACGAGACGGCAACGCGCGACACCGATCGCCGTACGTCGGTCCCGGACCGCTCGCGGGCCGCCGCAGCCGTCGCCGGCCGCTCCCGCACCGGCCGGGGAGCGGTCACGCCGCGTTCATCTCACGGGGCAGCGGCTAGGGTCTGTTGCGAAAGTGCTGGTCACAGCCATTCGTTGATGGCCGCGACCAGCACGGTCGCTTCGTAGCGGACGGCGAGTTTGTCGTACCTGGTGGCAACAGCCCGGTGGCGCTTGAGGCGGTTGATCCCGCACTCGACCGCATGCCGCTGCTTGTAGTCGTCCTTGTCGAACGTCGGCGGCCGCCCGCCGTGCGATCCGCGCTTCTGCCGGTTGCGGACGCGGTCCGCCGGGATGGGGATCGTGGCCTTGATCCCGCGTCTGCGCAGGTAGGAGCGGTTGTCGCGG